>NZ_QSOO01000001.1:0-121348 GCF_003436255.1 Bacteroides sp. D20
TGAGTTTTCTAGAGATAAATAATGCGTGACACAGTTTATTTTACACTACCTTTCTTGATTATTAGATCGGTGGGTGGGAATTCGATTATCTTTTTCTTTATCAATATTATTGCCTGTATTGCAAGATGTATGGTCTATTTCCTTGCTTTCAAGCTTGATAGAAAATAAGTTTTCTTGATTGCTATCTTGATCGATTGCTGTTTTTTTATCATTGGATTGAAGTTCTTGTCCTTGCAAATTGAGCCTTTCAAATATAGTGCCGTTCTTCATAGTGTTGCAATAGTCGAATGATTCTACTAGTTGACGTTTATAATCAAACAGTTTATCAAAGCCCTGTTCCGCCTGTTGGAATAGGTTCACACGGTCAAAACCTCCTGTTACTGTTCCTTTCTTGGTATTCTTATGATTGGTGAGCGGTGATAGCTTCTTTTTGTTAGCTTGGTCTTTCCGGCTCACAATCAAATGACAGTGGATATTCAGCTTGTTGTCGGAACGACTACGGTCGAAATGAATCTTGCCGTAAAACTTTATATCTGCTTCGGATAGCCCTTTGTTGAAATTATTGGCATATTCAGGAATGAATACTTCCCTGATATACCGCTTCATCGCTTCGGCTTTCTCTTGCTCGGTGTTCCCCATTGCCCGAAGTTCACTTTCCGATGGGCTGATATGGATAGCGTAAAACTTAGCATCCGTTTTTAGGAGTTGCCCGATATTGCCGTCTATATCCTTAATAACCTTTGATTTATAGATATTATCATCCATCAGGTTGAAAAAGCCATCGGTATAGATTCCTTTCTCCATCCGCTCCAAATCCTCATGCTCCATGTAAGAGACTAATTGTCGGCTACTTCCTGCATTGTTATATGTTCCACCCGATGGCGGGGCAAAATCTATATGCATGGCTCTATGTGTTTATCAGATTGCTGATTTCAGACTTTAGGTTCTCTTTCTTCTTACTATCCATCACACCGCAAGCAGATAGTTCTGAATGGAGTTGTATCAGTTGAAGTAACCTTTTATAATCTCGTTGATGTATCTGGTAGAGTGCGTTAATCTTTTTGGATTGGTTGTTTATTACATCAGCATGATTGCCGAACTGCTCACTTAGCTTTTTAAGCACGGCTGTTTGTCTCTCCTGACTGGCTTCCAATTGGGAGAGAATTAGAGTTTCCAAAGTTTTGCCAATAGCATCGAAACGCAAAGCAATAGAATTTGTAACCCGTATCATGGGATTCAGTTGTTCTTCCTCGTAGTGACGGATGAACCGGATAATATCATCCTGTCTCTTATTTATTTTCGCCAGTTCTGATTTTACGGATTCAGGTGTTTCGGATGGGTTGATATGCGCCTTATCTATATACCCGAACGCCAGTTTTACAACTTCACTCTTTTTCAGTGAATAGCGTTTGCATATCTTCTCTACCAAAGCTGCCGTTTCCTTGTCTATGGAAATGGTAGTGAATATCGTTTTTCGACTGCTGTTTGGCATGGTAATTACTTTTTTATGGAAATATGAATAGATAAATACCTGATAATAAGCATTGCAAAGAAAATGCTTATTACAGGTGTCATTACAGCGTGTTCTTGTAACACGCTAAAGCCGAAGGCTTTGCCCCGCAGGGCGAGAGGGAAGAACAGGACTTGTCCAGTTCCCTCTTGCTCAATTTAGCGAAACGGGCTGAACCGATAGGTGAGGCAGTTTGTGCTAAATCGGGGTGATGGCACAAAGGAATAGCCTGAACACAGGCTTCTTTCCTCTGCTACTTTTTGCTATCAAGGTTGATTATCCAACTGATTGGCTTTTTCAAACTGCTTGTAGGTTTGAGAATCGGCACGTTCACGAACAAAAGCTCGAATATCTACAGCCCGATAATAGGTTTTCCTTCCGATAGTGAAATAGGGAAGTTGTTTATTTACTCTGTAGCGTTGAAGAGTTCGGAAAGATACTTTCAGGAGAAAAGCTAAATCTTGATTATCGAGAATCTTCTCATTATCATCTAGTACCGTATCAGTATTGATGAGTGATTTCAAGTCTTGTCCGATTTCGGTGAGTTTCTTGGATAGTTTTTCCATCCACCTCTCGAAGTTTTCGTTATCTATATACATTTTGCTTAATTTTTAAGTTCAACATTCTTGTTTTCAATCGATTGATGAAGCAAAGTTCGGCAAATGATTGCAAATAAGTTAGAGGAATACCAGTGGTACTCCCCCATAAATTGCATGTATATAATTGATTTTCAGATCAAATTACTTTATGAATGATAGTAACCTTCTTCTTTACTCTTCTGGATAATGGCGGCTTTCAACCTATCGAGAAATTCAGTTGTTTTCATTGGCTTTCGTTTGATTACTGCACTTTCTTTCTTATAAATATCACCAAAATTTATATTAAACATCTTTTCAAAGATACGAGCTACATCACTAAGAAAGATTTCCTTATGATCTATGCGAATAACACCATCCGATATATAGAAAATGCCACAAACTAGCTCCATCATATCTACGAGTTTTATTACTTCATTATTTAGATAAAATGGTGATTTCCATTCAGATTCAATATTAATAAAGAATTTGGGGTATTCCATCTGTCGATAAATTAATTCCTGTTCCATATTTATCAACGATAACAACTTATCTAGAAAAACTAATTTCAACTTACTGTTTTCTGTAGGACATGATTCTTCCAACGCTTTAAGTGTTCCAAAGTCAATATAGCTCATATTAAGCTGTCTAATACGTATTTTATTGTCACCTATTCTATTCAGGTAATCAAAGAGTTCCTCCACAAATTCCAAATAAGCAGAAGCCATATCTTCAACAACAGACTTATCTAATTGGTATGGATGTCTTAGCAATTTATATATACGTTTTTCAGTTAAATCCCAATCTGACATGGCTTTCTGTTTTTATCGCTCTATATGAATTTATAAACTCTTAGCTATCTTTTGCCATTTACGTTGTCTATGCTTATAGAATTTTAAAGTCCACCATGCAGTAATAGACGTTAAACAACCTGCATATAAATCCACAGTGTCAGTATATCGGGTTACTTGTTGGCTTATTTCTTCCATCTTAATATAGTGATTCCAAATGACTACAGTATTATCATATTCTTTTGTATCTATTTCTCGTGACGTTTTATCCATCTTGACAACATTAATTGTATGCCTACCTACTGGCAAAAAGCCATGCAAGTACATTTTGAAAACAAAAGTTTTGCCTTCTTTCCACTGTATAGGAGAATCATCACAAGCAATAAAACTAGCTTTAGGTTTACAAATTTCTCTCAAAGTATCAATATCTTGAATTTTATCCCATATATTCTCTATGTTAGAATGAAAATCCGAAGTAACAGTAACTCGGTAGCCCATAACTTTTTTACCTTCACGTGTTATTAACTTAACTTTCTGAATCATAATTGATAGTTTTTAATTGTTTATTATTGGCATGAATAACTATATGTAACCCTACACATGTTATTCATTATTAATTTATTAACTTTGTGCAAAGTTACAGGCAAGCCTTAACTGTTACAATAGTCATTTATAATGAGGAAAGACTTAATGGACTGAAAATGTGAGGTATGAAAAATGAATCAATAGATAAAATAGAAAAAGCAGTCGAAAATATTCTGCCAACATCAAGTGCTTTTATCAACGAGTTGGATTACTCTGTTATAGAACGGAAAAAAGCAGATTGGCTCAAATTGTCGGAATTAACTCATAGTATTGTGCTGGTCTTTGATTGCTGTACTAAAAAATTCGTTTTTGTATCAAATAATATCCCTCAATCATACGGAATTGACTCTGAAAGGTTATTTATCAATGGACATGAACCAGTCTTAGAAATTATTCATCCGGGTGATATATATTACGGCTTGCTTGTTAGAAAGAAAATCTACTCTTTATTAAGTAGTCTTTCCGCAGAAGAAAAAATGAAGCACAAGATGGTACATGAGATGAGAGTAAAAAATGTACGTGGTGAATATATCCGTATTATTGAACAGGAGCAAGCAATAGAATTGGATAAATCTGGTAATATTTGGCTTATGCTTTCGGTTATTGATGTTGATGCAAGTCATGAATCAGAAATAACCAAAAGCCACCTATATAATTTTGAAACAGGAGAACAGATATTTATTGATTTGTCAGATACCTTAGAAGAACCATTGACCAATAGGGAGTTGAGCGTCTTGCAATTAATGAAACAAGGCTTATTAAGCAAAGAAATTGCAAACTCTTTAAATGTTAGTATCAATACAATAAACACTCATAGGCAAAACATACTATTAAAATTAAAAGCAAACAATTCTATTGAAGCTGTTAATATTGCTCAAAGGTTGGGCTTATTAAACAGCTCGATTCAATAAAATATTTTTTCTGAGACGGATTAATAACATTAACTCTATCAGTGTATTATCCAGTTTGTGCAAGTTTTAAACTAGAATATAACCCGAAGCATAGCGCAGGTGTGGAGACTTAAAATCTACTTTTGATATTAATCTAGTATTTCCTAATAACAAAGCATATTTCAATTATATATCTGGCTTTTAAATTTTTGGAAGAAGCCATATATAGTCACATTCTACCACTTCCAGACAGTTTTGAAAACGGTTCTTAATTCTTCTTTCATTTGCCGATGAAAATAGAATCAATACGTTTTATGAAACATTTTAAATTAAAAGTATGGAAGTAGTAACCATTGAAAAGAGAACCTTTTCGTATGTCTGCGAACGGTTCACCGAGTTTGCCAAACGAATAGAAAGTTTGTGCAGCACTCACAACCAGAAAGTAGAAAACTGGCTGGATAGTCAGGAAGTGTGCCTGTTGTTAGGCTTTAGTAAACGAACGCTGCAATATTATAGAAGTAGCGGGCGGCTGGCTTATTCTCAAATCGGCAGCAAGATTTATTACAAATCTGCTGATATTGAAAAGATTATTTCAGACTGTGAAATACAGAATCAATCACCTAAACAAATCACGTCTTATGAAAAGAATTAGAAAAGATTATCCGTCTTTTAACCTGTTTTCCATTGTTGGCACATGGGAAAGCATTAATCTGAATCCTACGGTTATCATCTATCGGAGCGACAAAGAGTATCTCCTTTCTATTATATATGTATCGGAAACTACCAAACAGGCTTCACCCACTACTTATGAGATACAGCAAGATGGTAGCCAGTATTTTATTGCCACTGCATCCAAACGGCTTTATATAGATTATGATCTGGCAAAAGATGTACTTAGCATTTCATCACTGGGTGACTATCTGCGTAATTAGCTATCTAGCAATCTTGAAATCAATATTTTAATAAAACAATCTTTCAATTATGGAACTAATAAATAGAGATACACCGCAAGTCAAGGAATTTATTTCTTCTCTTGATTCAATGCTAAACGGTATTGAATCCATTGTCAAGCATTACAAACCCCACCTGAACGGGGAACGTTTTCTTTCCAACCATGAGGTTTCTAAGAAGCTGAATGTCAGTTTGCGAACCTTGCAAGAATGGAGAGATACAGGGCTAATCCCTTTTATTCAGATAAAAGGCAAAATTATCTATCGACAAAGTGATATTGATAAGTTGCTTCAAAAACACTACTTTGACAGTTGGAAAGAATAACCTGCCACCCTCGAAAACATTGTTTTTCGGAATTTAATTTGAATCATTGACTTTTCCAGTGAAGTATTTAGTCTGTGCAAGTCTTTAGATAAAAATACGCTCGAATGTAATGAGAGGAAGATTTTTATCTAAACCGAAGGCTTGGACTTGAACAGGCTAAATACGGAACTTACCTTTGTCAATGCTTCATATTGAGTTCTGGAAAACTTACCTTAAAAAAGGATTGAGAAAATGAAATTCATTCTTCCCAATCCTTTTTCTATATTAACTATTGTCTTTATTATATAGCCAATTCCGACAAACAGCTATTCACTTTCTGCATATCCTTTAGGATATTCTGATCCAGTACCCGTGCATAGTGTTTTGTTACACTGGTATCTGCATGACCTAACATCTTGGCAACATTCTCCATACTCACGCCATTTGCAAGGCAAATGCTTGTGGCATAGCTGTGACGGGCTGAATGTGTACACAGATTTTTCTGCAACCCGCATACATCGGCAATCTCTTTCAAATAACTGTTCATGCGCTGATTGCTTAATACAGGCAAAAGTTTCCCGGTACATTCTGCCACATTTTTATACTTTTCAAGTATAGAAGCTGCCACAGGTAACACAGGAATATTACACATAATTTTTGTCTTTTGGCGGTTCTTCCTTATCCAAAGTTCCCCTTTGTTGTCTTTTACCAAGTGTTCAGGTGATAAATCTTTCACATCGCTGAACGCCAAACCTGTAAAAATGCAAAAGACAAAAACATCCCGTACCTGTTCTACTCGTTTAATTGTGAACTCTTTAGCGAGAATGATTTTAATCTCGTCCATTGTCAGAAATTCAGGATCGGTTTCTTCCAGTTTGAAGCGGTAGTAAGCAAACGGATCTTTCTTTATCCAGTCGTTTTCCAAAGCAATACGGATAATCTTCTTCAAATTCTTCAATCGGGTGATAGCTGAATTCTGCGCACAACCTTTTTCAATCTTCAAAAAAGCATCGAACTTAGAAATGAAGTTGACTTCCAAGTTATTTAGGGCAATATCCGATAACTGATATTCTTTCTTAATGAATTCTTCCAAATATCGGGTAGTGGTTTCATACCGTTGAACGGTCTTACTTACGAAGTCCTTACCGATTAGCTTACGGCTTTGTTCGTTATGCTCTCTGAATACCTGCAATAGTGTTTTGTTATCTTCGTCCACACCATAAAACAACTTTCTCACAAGATCAACAGTGATAACCTTGCCGGAAGTTTCCAGTTCTCTATAAATTTGGTGTACGTGGGAGCGTGTGATTTCTAAGTAGTGATTCAGTTCCACCGACATACGGTCTTTGCCTTTTGAATTCTCTTTAGCCTGATTCCATAGGTTTACGGGACAGCTTCTTTTGATAGAAATATCTACCATACAGCCGTTTACAGTGATTCTCATGCACACGGGTGCTTCTCCGTTCTTTAATAATTTGCCTTTCTTGATGAAGAACAAAACAGAAAATGATTTACGAGCCATTTTTACATCGTTTTTAGAGTTACAAAACTATGTATTCTCTTCCAAAGTAAGTCTATGCAAAAAGCTATGAATCAGTGAGAAAGATCCAAATTCGTGGGACTTTTTTGAACTAAATTTTAGTCCCACGATTTATCCACCGATAATATGCTTGAAACGGCTATTTTCTGCTACCTGCTAGAAAAAAAGAAGTCCCTGATAATGTCTGATTATCAGGGATTTGCTTGATTTTTCTTTTGTTTTCAGTGATCCGCTTGGGGGCGGAACCTTATATTTTTTATCGCTAATAATCAGCTACTTATCTTGCTGTTTATCATTTAGTCCACCTATTTCACCTTGATTGAACTTCTTTGTTCTGCACTGATATACAACTCTTTGTCAGTACTGCAAAGATACGAATTTTTGCTTTGATAATCAACGAAAATTCCAAGAAATGTTTAACGGAATGCTTCCTGTCTGTTTTTCTCAAGAAGTTCTTCTATATCAGATTCCCGATATAAAATTTTACCTCCAATCTGATAATAGGATAAGATTCCATTATTTCTATATTCTTGTAAAGTGCGTCTTGATACTTTAAGGTAATTTGCCAATTCTGCATCATTCATATATCTATGCCCATTAAGTGTTGGGTTGTTGTTCTTCAGAATATCTTCGAGTCTTGTTAGTGTATCTTTTAACCTATTGTATATCTGAATAACTTGCTCATTATCTTGGGTAATTACTTTGCTCATAATTTTCTGTTGTGTTTTTCAATGAACTTCTGAATATCTTCTTTTTTATAATAAATCTTTTTTCCAATTTGAGAATAAGAGATTTGGTCTGTATCTCTAAGATTCTGTAATGTTCTGGGAGAAATTTTGAGGATCAGGCAAACTTCTTGGTTATCCAACCATTCCCCTATTGTTTTCTGTGAAGAAGCTGTTATCAATTTATCAATGGTATCAAGGAAGTTTTCAATTTCCTTTAATGTCTTTTCATATGTAGCTGTTTCAATTCCAATGATTTCCATATCCAAAAAAGTTGAGTTTGTACAAATGTATTTTGAATATTTATATGATACAAAATGTTGTCATTAGGTGTCGTCAGGTAGCATCAGATGTCATTGTTGGTGGCTGTGTTAACCGGTTTCCAATTCTTTATTATATAGTTTACACTTTTAGTTTACACTAAATATTAAGTAAAGAATTTTATACACCTGATTATCAGCGGTTAGCAAACTTATTAATCTTTATCTCAGATTTAGGCATACTATTTTCACTACTATAAGTATATACTCTTGAGTGCGCACGAAAAGAGTATCGATTTATTCACTTATAATATTGGAATTATGTCATATATAGATAATGAGATACTCGAAAGACTGATAGGAACTATGATAGAGGGATTTGCCCGCATTGAAAAGAAACTGGATCAGATGAACCGTCTGAAAGAATGTATGAATGGGGATAAACTGCTTGATAATGTGGATCTGGCAGAACTCCTTGGTGTGTCACAAAGAACTCTAGCACGTTACAGGCAAGAGGGCAAGATTAAATATTACTCGGTTGAAAAGAACGGGAAATCATTCTATCTCGCCTCAGAGATACAGAGTTTCCTGCTCCAGCGAGGTAAGAACGTAGTAAATAATAAGTAGCAAATAGACTAAGTGACCGTATTCTGATGGAAAGATGATACGGTCACTTATGCATTATACCTGGATTGCGGTCACTTTCAATGTCTCCAGATTGACATAGGCACCGCGATACAGTGTTTTTCCTTCCTTAAACATTCTCCATAATATGTCACATCCGATATGTGCCAGTGTGGAGTTAATGAACAGATCCTGTTTTTCCAAAGCTTCCGCGAGAGAACAGCTCGGTCCCGATTCTTTTTCCTTGATTTTTGCATAGTCCACTTCCTCGGTGATGACATTCATTTTAGGCATGGGAATATATTCCTGTGAAGAAGGCTGGAGAACTTTCTCACGTACCGTTCCGATGATGACCTGTCCTTTTGTCTGGCTGTTTCCGAAATCTATCCAGTATATGGGAGCGGAATGGTCACTGAAGTTTTCTTTGCGGACTTTCTTCAGGAACTTCCAAAGTGTAAGACGTGAACGTATATTGTCCGTACAGGTAATGATGATATTTGCTGTGCTTTCTCCAGAAAAGTTCCTGGTGGGGAAGCATTGCGGTTCGGCAGTCCATGCGTATCCGAAGAAACGGTTGATGCGTGTGACAAGTGATACGGCTTTGTTCAGTCCCAGTTCCGTCTCACTGAAAAGCTGACGTCCTATATTGGCCTGGCTTACTGTGTCGGGATCGAATACGGTGACATGCAGTCCGGGATGGCCCAATGCCTGAAGTGCCATGTTCATGCGTGCAAGATTGGTTATCACTTGTGAGCCGGTACCTCCTGCTCCGATGACGAATACCGTTACCGGATGACGCGGATTGAGCAGGTAGCGGTCGGTAAAATGTATCTTTTTCATGGAAGTATGTCTTTAAGTTTTTTATTCATGGGCTTGAGTTCGTTCATGTCGAACGGATTGTTTCTTATGTTCTCGGTAACGATGACAAGATTTGAAACGGTAGGATTCACATTTCCTCCCAGATGGGAGAATTCAGTCAGCCAGAACCGTTTTTCCCAGTATTCCAGCAGGGAAAGGAAAGTCGGGTTCTGTGGCTTTTCCAAAGAACTGCTGCCAAGGCAGACACTTGATCCGGTCACGTTGAAGAACGGGGCACGGAACAGCGGAGTCGTCTCCACCGGACGTTTTCCCTTGAAGGCGAATACGTCCATGCTTCCGTTTTTTACATGGTAGACAATTCCCGGCAGATTGAACATGCCGTCCTGTATATTGAGATCCTTGTGAAAGAACATCTGTCTCTTTCCGGGCGGATTGTACCAGATATATTCTTCCTGTCCTTTTCTTGGATTGCAGGCCAGCATGTTTTCGGGGACTCTGCCTGCCGGTATCCCGCTCATTTCCTCCGTATAGGATTCCAGCAGGGTATTCATGAATTCGTATGTGACGGGGATACCTGCTCCCATCTGTCCGTTTTTTCCGATGGGACGCAATTCTATGAAGTACCTGGTATCAAAATTTCTTCTGTCTTCATATTTGTAGGCTATGATAGCCGCCTTCGGTACCATCATTTTCTGTATGTTTTTTGTCAGTTCATTCATGATGTTTATAAATTATAGGTAACATGTTCTACAAATTTCTCAAACCAACTGGAGAACCGTTCCGGATAGTTGTCCGGCTTGAACAGTTCCTCTGTTTCCGGTGTGATGAAGGTAAATGATACGGGAGTCTGGTTATATGTCTCCTGACAATCGGTACTGAAACAGCTTTCCATGTCCTTGGTAACCGTATCCGTGATGGAATACGTAAGCAGAATCTGATATTCGAGCGGTGGCGGTTCGAAATCCCTTTCCTTTTCACTTGCATAATCATAGTCATAATTCAAGATATGAGGGCTGTCCTTTGCAATCAGGGACAGCCCTTCGGTAATCAGTTCCATAAGTCTTCTTTCTTTGTCGCTGGAAGGATTACAGTTGCGGATATGTTCTTCCAGATTCCTGCAGAAAGCCCTGGAGTGCATCCGGCACAGCTTCCTGTGGATTCTCTCTTTCTCATATGACCTGAAGAGCTTTTCCTTTCTGTACAAATCCTTTTTCTCTTCCTCATCAAGCTGTCCAAAGTCCACATAATCGATACAGACTTCCGACATCTCAAAATAAGGTGTATCGGTTATATCCATCATCCTGTGATATTTGATGAACCGTCTGATGAACTCCAGTGTGATCCTTTTGATTTCACCTTTCAGTCTTTCCGTAAAATCTATCGGTATCAGGAATAGGGTGTAATCAGGCCATTCATGGAAATGATAGATACAGAACTGGAGCCTGTCACCGACAAGTTCCAGATTTACATGATGAGATACTATGGAATCCAGCGCATTGTATAGCAGGCATATTTTTTCTCTTATGGAAGTCCTTCCTGTAGGATGGTATGGCAGCTCCACATCCAGGAGCTGCGCATACTTCATGGCTGAACGGTACAGGAAATCAAGATTCTCTTTGGTGGTGACATTTACCGTTACATCCCTGTCATTCTCAACATACAGATCGGGAGCGATGGAAGGTATTCTCGTGTTCAGAAAACCATAAGGCTTTCTGCGGAAGGGAGTCTTCTTTTCTTTCTGTTCCTGATACCCCGGCTTATGTCCGTATTTTCGAGTTCTGATATGATAAGTCTGGCTAAATTTTCCAAAGCCCGTTCCGTAAGTTGTGTACATGGTTTCTTATTTTTACGTTGTCCTTTTTTCATGTCCTTACCCTTTCACTCCGATGGTTGTCTTGAATTCATATACCGCCCGGTCGTCTTCGATTTTCGGTCCGTGTACGGTCGCGGTGGTCAGTTCCGGATAGTTCATGGAATAGAAGTCCATCACTTCAGCCGGAGACATGTTTACGTTCGGATCATCCAGTACGATTTCCTTACTGTTCTTCCTCATTTTGAAGACTCTTTTCATACCTTTAATTTCCAGTGCCATATTGCTTATTGTTTATTGGTTTTATAAGTCATTTATTTTTATATATCAGCAGTATACCATTTCTACCTGCGCCTCGTCCTTCATCCGGTACTCAGCCGGAAAATCCGGATATTCCGCATACGGGTCCTCTCTTAGAAGTTCCCTGTCATTTTCGTCTTCCGGATCGAAGCAGAATGTCTCATGGGTAGCCGGTGCAGTCTGATATTCCCGTCCGTTTCCGTTCTGTACCTGTGCCGTTCCGTTCGGTATATGGCCGTTTGTCGGCTGCCGTACCTGTTGTTGTGGATAAGGAGCCGCCTCAGGCTGGTAAGCCGGCTGCTGCGGATAGGGCTGCATTGTAGCTCCTTGTGGCATACCTGTTCCTTGCATTACGGGGCGGTTTGGAGCAGGTTGGATATATGCTCCGTTCGTTCCATATACCGGTTGAGGCATTTCCTGTGGAATCTGTTGTGGAGCAGGCTGCATGACAGGTTCAGGATTCATAGTATGGGTCTGCTGCTCCGGGAATATGCTTGTTTGCATACCGGGCTGTGGCTGACCGTTCATGCTGCCTTGTGGTTGGGGAATTACCGGTGCCGGTTCCTCTGCCATACCGAACAGACTTCCTGCACTGGCCTGTTTCTGTACTTCCTGCATCTTTTCGTCAATCTCCTTCTGTTTTTCTGAAGGAGCCAGTACCCGTGCCTGTTTCAGCCATGTCATTGCTTCGGAAAATCTTTTTGCGGCAGTTGCATCATCAGCCTTCTTTAGGAGTTTTTCCATCTTTTCCCGTTTTTCCCTGGCTTCCTTTGATTCGGCCGGTATTGTTGGAGCCTTTGATGATTTGGCCTGTGATGTAGCCTTTTCTGCCTGTTTCTCGAAATTTTCCGCATTGACAAGCAGTCCCTGTACCTTCTGTATCGGTTGGAGTATGGTCTGCAGGAAGCCCATATCCAGTTCTGCCGGTGTTCCGTTCACTACCAGCGGTACCATGTTCTGCCGTGTATCCTCTTTCAGGCTGTTCCGCCTTGGCATGACTGCCACACTCAGGCTGTTGTCCACTCTACGGATATTGATATTCAGATCCGTACCTGTTGTAATCATCTGATAAATTGATTGAAAAAACATAATTGAAAAATTTTATGGTTATACATAAGTTTCCTTGAAGAATTCTTTCAGAATATTCTCTCTGTTCGGATTGCTGGAAATATCACGTAACGTTTCCAGATAGTAGCCGATGTTTTTAGGCTCATCAACTGTATTGGGCAGACGTCTTTTAACCGGTCTGATATGTTCGCTCTGTGGCCATGCAGTCGGCATGACAGGAGCTTGTGAGGTTATAGCAATTGTTTCCATATATGTATATTTATATTTTAGGTTATGCGACAAATAATCCTACAATGAACAGAAGAATAAGAATCTTGAAAATCATGACCAGTATTCTGAACAGGAAACCGAAGAATCCTCCTGCAAGCAACAGCAGCGTAATCATCCCGGTGGGGACAATCCCTTTGCTTGTCAGCAGACATATTCCGGTAATCAGGAATATCGCTGTTGCATGTCTGCCGATCTTTCTGATAATCTGTAGTTTCATAATCCTTAATTTTATGAATGAATAATCCCATCGGGATGTGTTTTCCCGATTTTATAGGCCTCCGGCCTCTTGGATTGCCTTTTTGCGCAAGGCCTGGCAGGAAAAAATACCGGAGCGCAGCGAGGATGATTTTTTCCTGTCCAGCCAAGCCCTTGAGGGCAGCCTTGCGGCAAAAGGCAGGCAATCCAAGACCTTTGCCGCTTAAAAGCGGAAAAACATATTCTTTTCTGTACGGATACAAAAAAATGCAGACCTTCAGGCCTGCATTCTCTTGGTTGATTAGGTATAGATGTTATTCTTCTTTTGTGGAATAGGTGTTGAAAATGTCATCAGTCATTTCCTTGGCGAGAGTCCTGATCCTGTTCAGGAAGTCCTGTCCGGTTATCATTCCGCTTTCAAGTCCGGCCAGCTGTTTTTCCCAGTCTGCGGTGAGTGAAGTATCCGCAATTTTCTTTCCACGGATGGTTTCGTAGGTGAACATGCCTTTCGGGGTCGGAACGATATATTTCCCTGAATAACGGATATACTTACGGTTAACCAGTGTACGGATGATATTGGTACGTGAGGATACTGTACCCAGTCCGTTCTGTTCCATGTATTCCACCAGTTCTGCATCCGTGAACGGATTTACCGGCAGCTGTTTCTTGTGTACCATGTTGCATCCGCATACATTCAGAGTATCACTTTTCTCCACTTCGGGGAGTTCATTGACAGAATATCCTGATTTTGGAACCATGTCGGAACGCATAAACACATCATGCCAGCCGGCTTCAATGATTCTTGTTTGTTCGGCCTTGAAATGCTGTGCCGCACAAACCGCTTCAACATTTGTCGTTTCTATGCGGCATGGAGCCATGAATGTTTCAAGCATCCTTCCGGCTACAAGTCTGTAAACCTGCATTTCCTTTTCGGACATATTTCCGGGACGGATACCTGTAATGATGATGGCATGATGTACATTGGCTTTTTCTGCGTTTATTACGTGGCGGGACAAACTGGATATGTCAATACCTCCAGTTCCTTTAGCGGCAGGGAACAGCTCCCATGATAGCAGACGCGCCATGATTGGTGAAAGCGAGTCAAGCACATCCTCCGTCAGATAACGGCTGGAAGTCCGCGGATAGGAAATCAGTTTCTTTTCATAAAGAGACTGGGCGATGTCATACACCTCTGATGCGGTAAAACCATAGCGGATGTTCGCTTCCTTCTGAAGCTGTGTCAGGTCAAGCAGATCCGGTGGAAGTATTTCCTTTACGCTGTGACTGATACCTGTAATCTGTGCCTGATGTGCCAGCTTGCAGTCCTGAAAAAACATTGTTGCGGATTCTTTGTCGGGAAGATCCTGTGTGCGGCGCATCTTGAAGAGGATGCCGTCCTTTTGCAGGCTGATGTAGATGGGCCAGCTGTCCGATGAAATATGGTTCTCCCTTTCACGGTAGCGTCTGCTGATGGCAGCCAGTACCGGTGTCTGCACCCGTCCGAGGGAATTGTTGCCAAGGCCAGTCGCCTTACACATGGCATAGCTGGCGTTGATTCCGAGAATCCAGTCCGCCTTGTTGCGGCTGTCGGCAGAAAGGAACAGGCTGTCGTAGCAACTGTCCGGCTTCAGGTTTTCCATGCCTTTACGCACAGACTCGTCGGTAAGAGAGGAAATCCACAGACGGAAGCAAGGCAGTGTACAGTTCAGGTATTGATAGACATAGCGGAATGTCATTTCCCCGTCACGGCTGGCATCGGTAGCCGCAATGATGGTATCGCATGCCTGAAACACTCTCTCGATTACTTTAAGCTGGAGCACGGCATCAATGTCCGGTATCCATCCGTTCTCGGTGCGTGTATGCCGTACCATCAGTTCGAATTCGGACGGGATGAAAGGAAAGTCATTCCGTTCCAGCTTCTGGGTTCCGTAGTCCTTCGGCATGGCCAGTGACAGCATGTTCCCGAAAGTCCATGTAACCATGTAGCCGTTTCCTTCCACATATCCGTTTCTTACTTTGGTTGCACCGATGATTCTTCCGATTTCTTTTCCTACACTTGGTTTGTCTGTTAATATGGCAATCATGATAAATTCTGTTTTTATCTCTTTCCATACGGTAAGTCCGTATGGAAAGAGAGATGATACATTATGGTTTCTTATTTATTCACCTGAAGGGTTGATACCGTTTACGCTGATGACCGGATTTCCATTCTCGTCTTCAATCAGACTGAGTGTGGCGTCCATGGTCAGTGAAAATACAGGAGTCTTGATTTTAATGGACATGACATTGGTTTCCTCTCCCTGAAGGAGCAGGTCCATGTTTCCGTCCTTTTCAATTTGCGATCTGCTGATACCTACCGATTCCAGTTTCTCCCAGTCGATTTGTTCAGTCTTGTAGATATGATGATTGGTCTTGTTCATGTTCTTTCCTTTTTTAGTAATTGATGATTTGAATGATTTGAATCCCGTTCAGGTCAGACAGCCTGTTTTGCTCCCTTCTTCTGTTCCTGCTGCTGGGTATTGTCAGTCTGTGAAGCACGCTGTGAAGTATTGCGGCGCACATCCGGATTTTCCTGGAAATATTGCAGCTGTCCGGTGTTTGCGTTTACTTTCAGATAGGAATCGAACGGTTTGCCGTTGGGACCTTTCATACCCGTTACGAGGATAGCCTTTCCGTCCTGAAGATTAGCTCTTTCCTGTGCCGAAAGCAGGTGTCCGTAAACCTCAGCCGGGATGGCTGGTGCCTGTCGTTCGTTGAAACCGTCCGGAGTTCTGGAATACTGTGGTCTTCCGCTTGCCAGGTCCAGCTTGACGAATGACGAGAATTCCTCACCTTTACGGTTGATCATGTTCTCAAGATAGATGGGCTGCCCTTTGCGTAACGCTTCCTTGTCCTCCGGTGTGAGCTGTACCGAACAGATTTCCTTTGGTATGTAGATTTCTCCCGTTTCCGGATTGTGGCGCGTATATTGGAGCCCGCCTGTAACCTTGTCCATGGTAACAAAGGAAGAAAACAGTTCGCCGTTCTTTCGTTTCATATCCTCTACAAGGATGGTGTGTCCTTCGTTCAACGCTTTGAGCTGCATGGGGGAAAGCGGCACACCGCCGAGTGTCTGCTGGTTGAAGGCCTGGTCTTTCGGGAAGATAAATTCGATGCCTCTTCTTTCCGCACTATATTGCAGATTGGCATTAAACTCTTTACCTTGATTGGACTTCATTCCCTCTACGAATATCTGTTCTCCGTTTTTCAGTTTCTGGATTTCGTCCGGAGTCAAGGTTATCCCTTTGATTTCATTCGGGATATAGACATGCTCCTGCCGTACGGCTACCAGTTCGTTGGTATTCTTGTCAATGGAAATCAGACACGGCTCTGTCGTGTTGCCACGCAGGTTAAGGTCAGCCACGCGTCCCATGTTTCCACTTTCACGCAGGTTTTTCTTGTCCTCTTCCGTGAAGATATGTCCGAAATAAGGACGGTCCAGTTCAGGTTCCTTTCTGATACCGTGGATGCCCAGCATGACCTGCCCGCCGTTGGATATGAACGAAAGGCGTGCATCGAGCTTTGCGGTCAGTACCCCAGGAATGTTGAGTGTCAGCGGCATGGTTCTGTTGGTCTTGTATCCTTTCAACATGCTGTCAAGCTGTCCGGACTGCTCCAGCATTTCTTTGGATATGCCGAACTTACCCAGTTCCTCCCAATTAATCATGTTCTCGTTGTAGCGGTACGTGGGTGTCTGCTGACCTTGTGGTTCCTGCTGTTCGCGCCCCTGTGCGGCAGCTTCCACCTGTGATACCTGTTCAGGCTGAGCCTGTGTTGTCTGTTCCTGTTTCTTTGCCATTGTTGTTTCCTCCTCTTTTGTTTGACTGTTTTTCTGATTGTTTGCCTTCGGTACGATTTCATAGCGTTTCAGAAATTCCTTTACCGCGTCTGTCTTCTTGCCTTCGGCCAGGTCCTTGAGAGCCTGTTTGTTCTGCTTGTAATCGTTGAAGGTCATGCGGATAAGCCTGAAATGCGTAGGCTCCTTCAGCTGGCTCCAGAAGTTCTTGATGAAGTTTTCGAGAATACTCGAATTCTTGTCGAATTTCAAAAATGAGTTCTCGTTCTTCTCTTCCGGTGTAACCGTCTGATAATTGCCTTTCTCGTCCATCTTACTGATTACTCTCAAACCCTCCTTTGGGTCATTCTTGTTATGTACCAGCAGAAGTTCGTCAATTTGTTCCACATAAGGCTTTTCCGGTTTCTTAGTCCGGCCTTGCCTTTTTTCCTTGTCAGGACTGTTTTCTTGTGCCATAATCTTTTGTTTTGAGTGACTACTTGATTTGTTTCACAGTCCAAATGTAAAGTGATAAATTGAGTAAACAATTGATTTACAAATAGATGACATTAGATGTCATCAGGTGTCATCAAATGTCATACGAAGAATAGGAAAGAATGTAGAAACAGTAGAAAAAGAATGAAAAGAAGTAGGAAGAGTTGGAATAAAAGCATAGCAAAGCCACAGGACTATGCAGATCGGAGGGAGCTGAAATCCCTGTCTTATTTCGGGATTTGATAAACAGACTATGTTTTGTTATTTGGGAAAGTGGGTTTTCACAGTATTTGTGAGGCTATATATAGAATATAAGGATAGCCGCCTTTGATTCACGACTATGCGTCACGTCGGTCGCAGTTAATCCCTGTAATCTTTTCTTTAATGCCAATCCGTTTGCCGCCGCATTCTTTTTCAGGTGAATTTTCATGGCGATAGCCATAAAGAAAATTCTCCTGAAAAAAGAAATAAATGCGGCTGGCAAAGCTGGATTGGGATTTATCTTTGATGTAAGGGATAGGATGAGAATATATAAAAATTGTTTGAAAAGGCTTGTGACTTGGGAATATATAATATTTTCATATAGAGTGCTACATAGCATAGTATTCCGGACGATGTTCTGTAAAGTCTAAGCTCATATTTAAAAATACCACTCTATATAGATAGAAATACCCCCTATTCATTGTTCGTTATACTTATATATTTGCATAGAAACTTAAAATGCGAATTTATGAACTTGAACTTAAAATCTATTTTTTCATTTTCTGTGTTATTTTTCTTTATGCAATCTCTGTCTGCATCGGACAATGGTGCCAATCAGTGGAGAAACAATCAGAATGTATGGCAGGACCAGACCATAAACGGAATTAACCGTTTACCTTCCCGCAGTACTACTTATTCTTTCCGGAGAGTGGATTGGGCTTTGGATGGAGACAGAGAGAAATCGGAGTATATGTCGTTGAACGGCCAATGGAAGTTTAACTTTTCCGAGGATATGGCATTGGCTCCCGCCGGTTTTTATAAAGTGGAGTACAATTCATCATCATGGAAAACTATTCCTGTTCCTTCATGTTGGGAGATGCAGGGATATGGCTATCCTATATATACAAATACTATTTATCCTTTCCCTGATCGTCCGCCATATATTGACAGGAATAATCAGACGGGGTGTTATATCAAGGAGTTTGTTGTTCCTGACAAGTGGAAGAACGACAGGATTATACTCCATTTCGGAGGCGTCTATTCGGGATTTAATGTATGGATAAACGGACAGAAGGTGGGATATTCCGAAGACAGTTGTCTGCCTACTGAATTTGATATTACCGAATACGTTAAGAAGGGGGAGAATAAACTGGCGGTGCAAGTGTATAAGTGGACCGACGGAAGTTATATGGAAGATGCCGACCACTGGCGAATGGCTGGTATCCATCGTGAAGTATATATCATGTCCATTCCGCAGGTGGCAATATATGATTATGGAGTAAGGACACGCATCGATTTCCGGAAGAATATTGCACGGTTACAGATCCGTCCGGAAATAACAAATCAGAATATGGATGATTTGAAGGGATGGAATCTGTCAGCCCAATTATATGATGCCGATGGGAAACCGGTGTTTGGAAAAGATATTACCGTTACTGCCGATTATGTGGTGAACGAACCTTATCCTCAGCGCGATAATGTTTATTACGGAATGATGGAGGGAATCGTTTCCAAGCCGGAGTTATGGAATTCTGAACACCCTTATCTATATACTCTGGTTCTAAAGCTCACAGACAATAAGGGCAATGTGGTGGATGCGAGAAGTAGTAAGGTAGGCTTCAGGGATATTAAAATAAAAGGCAATCAGATTCTGGTGAATGACACTCCTATTAAACTCATTGGCGTAAACCGCCATGACCATAGCGAGACAGGAGGAAAGACTGTCACCCGCGAGGAGATGCTCGAAGACGTTCTGCTTATGAAACGTTATAACTTCAATACAGTCCGCACATCGCATTATCCTAACGACCCTTATTTCTATGAACTGTGCGATAAGTATGGTATATACGTAATGGATGAGGCTAATCTTGAAACTCATCATCAAAGGGGGTATCTGTCCAATAGGCCTGAGTGGGCTAACTCGTTCATGGAGAGAGTGGTAAGAATGGCTGTGAGAGACAGGAACCATCCTTCTGTGTTTATGTGGTCGTTGGGCAACGAGTCTGGATGCGGCCCTAATCATGCAGCTCTGTCAGGATGGCTGAAAGATTATGACCCAACCCGTCCTGTTCATTACGAGGGGGCGCAAGGACAGCCGGAAAATCCTTTATACAAACCTATCGGACGTAAGGAAGCGTCAATCGTTACTAGTGAGATAGATTTTAATGTGAACGAAGATGTCAAACCGGCAAAGAAAGAGCTTTGTGTGTATGCCAATCCCGATGATCCTTTATACGTCGATGTCATTAGCCGTATGTATCCTATGGTCGATGAGCTTATAGCAATGACTAAGAATCCGGTCATGAACCGTCCGATAATAATGTGTGAATATGCACATTCTATGGGAAACTCTACCGGCGGGCTGAAAGAATACTGGGATGCAATACGTTCTCATGATGCGCTTGCCGGCGGATATATTTGGGACTGGATAGACCAGGGATTGCTGGATAATGAACGGAAATATAATAAGAAATCATGGAATTATGGTGGTGACTATGAGAAAGGGGAGCACAACGACCAAAACTTCTGTATAAATGGTGTTATCAGTGCCGACCGCTCCATTAAACCTGCTACTGAGGAATGCAAGTACGTGTTTGCTCCTGTATCATTTACAACTGATAATGTCTATAGTGGAGAGATAACTGTAAAAAACAGAAACTTCTTCCTTTCAACAGATGAGTATCGTTATTTTTGGCAATTGAAGGACGAAGACAGTGTATTGCAGGAAGGTGAGATTATTGTGCCGACAACACCAGCTGGTGAGAGCTGTAAACTAAAACTTCCTATTCAGAATTTCAAGGCCGATGACGGTGCGGAATATTGGTTATGCCTGAGTGCCAGGCTCAAGAATGACAATCTGTATGCCAAAGCTGGATACGAGGTTGCCTGGGAACAGTTTAAGTATCTTTCTTTACCAAAGATAGTAGAATGCGTTGATACTACATTGGATATGGAAATCGATTCAGATAACAAGAAAGACATCAGCGTGAAGGGAAAGAACTTTTATCTGAATATCAGTGATGGTTATATCAGTCAGTATAAGATAGATAATGAAAGTATCATCACATCTGCTCTGAAACCAAACTTCTGGAGAGCGTCAACAGACAATGACTGGCGAGGATGGAAGGTCGATAGACTGTTTGCATTCTGGAAAGATGCTCCATTAAAGCTAAAGACAGTTTCTATAGATGTACGCAAATCGGAAGGCAATCTTGAGGTTAAGGTGCTAAAGGCTATAGATGAAAGACTGAGACTTACCTTGAATTATAAAGTAAAAGCAGACGGAACAATAGGCGTTCATTATTCAATGATGAAGTCTCCTGAAATATCAGAAATGTTGCGCGTAGGATTGCAATGCGAATGTACCAATCGTTTGTCGGATGTGACATATTATGGACGTGGCCCATGGGAAAACTATTCCGACAGAAAAGCCTCTGCAATGGTGTCTATATATAACTGCAAGGTGTCCGCTCTGGGATTTGACTATGTAATGCCGCAGGAAAACGGAAACCGTTGTGACGTGAGATGGTTTGCCTTGCAGTCGGATAAGGCAGGTGTGATGATTGTCGGCGATGAACCCCTATCTGTTTCAGTGTGGGAGATGTCGCAGAATGCGATTGATAAGGCTAAACATATAAATGAACTTGAAAAGGACTTGTATTCTAATACTCTTAATATCGACCTGGTTCAGGCTGGAGTGGGCGGAACAGATAGCTGGAGTCTGAAAGCCCGTCCTTCAATAGACAAGCGTCTTCTGAAGGGAAGCTATTCATACGGATTTACTTTTGTTCCACTGGGCAGGGATGCAAATCTTAAGGAAATGGGCAGAAAAATATATTGATTAACAGGCGATTGTTAGTGATAAAATGGCTGTTGGAGTCTGGGAATGGATTCTAACAGCCATTTTTCCTTAAAATATTTAGTTAATCTATTTCCCCCCCCCCCTATTTAAATGAAATTTTCCCCCTTTGGTTATATTACATAGTATATATATTTGCAAGTGTCAGTAAGTAGCGCGCAACTGATAGAACAAAACTTTTTATTTTAAGAAAAACACTAATTACAAAAAACTCTAGATTATGAACAGAACACTATCATTAATGTGTATGCTGATTCTTATAATGTTCAGCTTACCATTAAAAGCACAGAACGGGAGAGTTTCTGGTTGTATAACAGATTCCGATGGCTTACCTGTGATAGGTGCAAGCATTTTAGTTAAGGGTACAACAAACGGTATTATTTCGGATTTGGACGGAATTTATGTTTTGGAAAATGTACCAATGGAATCGACATTGATTTATAGCTTCGTAGGATATGATACACAGAATATTGTGTATAAAGGTCAGTCTACAATAGACGTTCAATTAAAAACCTCCGCCATTGCACTCGATGAAGTTGTAGCAATAGGATATGAGGTTAAGAAAAAAAGTGTTGTTACAGGTGCCATCAGCAGCATCGATTCCGATGATTTATTGCAATCCAAGCCTGCAAATGCCGTAAATGCATTGAGCGGTAGGGTTAGTGGTGTGAACGTTGTGACAAATTCAGGTCAGCCGGGATCAGCGCCCAAGCTGGTAATTCGTGGTGTCGGTACAAATGGAAACTCTAATCCTCTTTTTGTAATTGACGGACTGCCTATGGACGACATGAACAGTGTAAATCCCAACGACATTGAAAGCATGGAAGTCTTGAAGGATGCAACTTCAGCTGCTATTTATGGTGCCAGAGCCGCTAATGGTGTAGTCCTTATAACCACAAAGAAAGGAAAGAAAGGAAAGACATCGCTTGCTTATGATGGTTACTATGGTTTCTCTACAGTAGCAAAGAAACCAACCATGCTGAATGATGAACAGTACATTATGCTGATGAAAGAGTTTGCCGACAATGATGATATGCCGCTTGCCGGTGGTGTACCTACTGCTCCAACAGGTTATAATACAGACTGGTTTAATGAAATATTGAATACAGCTCCTGTTACTGAGCATAACATTACTGCTAACTTTGGCAGTGATAAGGGTTCAAGCTTGCTTTCATTGAATTATCTAGACCAGAATGGTATTATCGGTGAAGATGCGTCATTTTACAAACGATTCAGCACAAGGCTGAACAGTTCCTATTCTATAAATGATTTCTTAAGTGTAGGTGCAAACGTCAACTATGCATATATAGAGAATAGTGGAGTGGCAACCGGTATCAATGGTTATAATCCGATATCATACGCCTATAATATTGATCCTACTACTCCGGTTTATGATGAGAATAGCAACGATACTTTCGGATATGGAGTCTCTCCTGTACCTTATAGCCGTATGTGGAACCCTATTGCATTTATGGATGAGGCACCTAAGAATAAAAATATTACCCAGCAATTTTTTGGTAATGTTTATGCTGAGATCACTTTTATTAAAGACCTTGTTTTCCGCACAGATTTTGGTATTAATCATCGGAATTTCCGTGGAAGAATGTTTGCACCAAAGTTTTTTCATTCTGCAGAATGTAAAGAAGATAATTCTAGGGTAGAACAAAGTACAAATGCTAATAGTAGTTGGCAGTGGGAGAATACATTGCGATATAAAAAATCTTTTGGTGAACATTCTACATCTGTCCTGTTAGGTACTTCTGCATCAAGAGATGTTTATGAGTTTATGACCGGAACACGAAATAAATATCCAAATGAAGCAATGACCAATGAGAATTACTGGTATCTTAATGCTGGTGATGTTATGACATCAGCTAATAGTGGCGGTGCTAATCCTAGACATAGTATGTTCTCATATTTTGCTCGTCTAAGCTATAATTATGCTGAAAAATATATGGCGGAAGTTGTGGTCAGACGCGATGGGTCTTCAAATTTCGGTCCCAATAACAGATATGCTACTTTCCCGGGCGTTTCATTAGGTTGGAATGTTTCAAATGAGAAATTCTGGAAAATTAAGAACTTTGATGTCTTCAAACTTAGATTCTCTTGGGGACAGAACGGAAATGAGCGAATTTCTCCATTCTCCTATACTTCTATTATTGGCAATAATTATAATTACACGTTTGGTAATGCCATCACTGTGGGATCTGCTCCTAATAACCTTGTTAATCCAGACGTGAAATGGGAAACTTCTGAACAATTTAATGTTGGTGCCGATATGACATTCTATAATGGTATGATTAGAGCAAGTTTCGACTGGTTTAAAAAAAGTACTAAGGATTTGTTGTTCCAGCCAACA
Organism: Bacteroides sp. D20; assembly: GCF_003436255.1. NCBI lineage: Bacteria > Pseudomonadati > Bacteroidota > Bacteroidia > Bacteroidales > Bacteroidaceae > Bacteroides > Bacteroides sp. D20. The sequence continues at coordinate 23,945 of NZ_QSOO01000001.1, forward strand.
GTTGAAGCCATTAGAGGTAATAATGCAGCTTTTAGAAACCTTGGTAATATAACAAACCAGGGTGTGGAAATGCAGATGACATTTAATAAAAATTGGAACGAAATCAACTTCTCTATTTCCGCAAATGCCTCATATCTTAAAAATGAGGTTGTAAAGATAGGAAATGCAAATGGATATACTGATGGTGGTAGCTGGAGAACATCTGTTAATGTAACGCGTATGGAGGAAGGTCATGCTATGGGTTATTTCCGCCTTTATAAGAACTTAGGAATATTCCAAAATGAAGAGCAGATACAGAACTATAAATCAAAAGACGGTAAAGTGATACAACCTGATGCCGTTCCGGGTGACTTTATATGGCAAGATACAAATAACGATGGGCAGATTACAGATGAAGATAGAACCGATTGTGGCAATCCTTGGCCAAAATGGACATTCGGTTTGAATTTAGGTGCCGACTGGAGAGGTATTGATATGACAATCTTCTTAACAGGAAAAGCTGGATATAAAGTCTTCTCTGATATTTACCGACAGGAAGCATACGGACGCAGCAACCTTCCATCATTCTATCTTGACAGATGGCGGAAAGAAGGTGATGATAATGGAGTGCCTCGTCTTTCATCCAAAGATCCTAATGGAAACTTTGGCAAACCATCCGATTTTTATCTTTATGATGGTTCGCATTTAAAGATTTCTTCACTTGAGGTAGGCTATTCATTCCCAACTAAATTAATAAACAAGTTGATGCTGAATAAAGCAAGAATTTATGCAGCAATTGATAATCTTGCCACTTTCACCAGCTATCCGTTTATGGATCCTGAAGTAGGAAATATGGCAGGTGGCAATATTCTTAGCACAGGTATTGACTATGGTACTTACCCTCAGGCCCGTACATTCAGATTTGGTTTAAGTCTTAATTTCTAAAATTGAAAATTATGAAGTCGAAAATACATAATAATATTCTTGTCCTCATGTTTGCTGCTATTGCATCATCATCTTGCAGCGACAGTTTCCTGGATACAGCTCCTATAATGTCCGAAACAGAAAGTTCTTTTTATAGGACCGATGAACAGATGTTCAAAGCGCTTACTGCTTGTTATGATCCGTTAGCTCACATAGGTGGTGCTTCGGGTAATGCACTTGCTTCCATTGTACCTATGGGTGAAATCCGTTCGGATAATGCTCGTACTGGTGGTGGCTCTGATCAGGATCAGCCTTACATGCAGGCTATAGAGGATTATTCAAATACGAGTGTCAATTCTATTTCCGATAATTTGTGGAAAACTCGTTACCGTGGTATATATAGATGTAATCTTGTAATAAATTCAGAGTATGACAGTCCGGAAGCTAAAGTTTATAAAGCTGAAGCTAAGTTCTTACGTGCTTGGTATCATTTTGAATTGTTGAGATATTATGGTCCATGCTTTATCAGTCTTGAGACTCTTTATCCTGAAGGATTCAAGTTTACGAGAGATACTCGCGAAAATGTAAATAAAGCAATAGAGAAAGATCTTCTTGAAGCTATCCCTTCTCTAAAGGATAATTTCCCGGACACAATGAAAGGACGTATTACCAAGACTGCGGCTCAAGCCCTGTTGGCCAAGGTCTATCTTTATTGGGCTGACTGGAGCAACGATGATGCTAAGATTTTTGACAAAGCGAAACCTTTATTGGAGGATGTAATTTCAAGTGGTAATTATACTCTGACGGATGATTATTCTAAATTGTTTGCGGCTCATCAGGAGAATAACGAGGAATCTATATTTGAAATACAGACCTCTACCAAATCTGGTAATACAAACTGGGGTAATATTGATGCAGGCGAAGGTGCTATGTGGGTGACTTTCTGCGGACCGAGACAGTTGAAAAATAGTCCTGATTATGATAATGGATATGGCTTTTGTCTGCCTACTAAGGAATTGTATGATTATTTCCTTCCGGATGACCATGTGCGTCGTGATGCGGCGATATTTACTTACGATGAACTTGTAACCAAACCTAATGCCAATATTCAGGATGAATCAAAAAAAGTTGTTTGGGAGACAGGCTCTTACGGGCCTGATTTCCAGGGATATGCCCAGAAGAAATATCCTCCTTTCAAAAATTACGATATGATAGGAAACCCCAATCTAAACAAGCCTGGAAACGTAAGGGTCATCAGATATGGTGAAGTGTATCTGATGCTTGCCGAAGCATATCTCAGAGGTACTAATCCTGATGAAGCAAAAGCGAAGTATTACATAAATGAACTCAGAAAGAAGCATGTTCATGCAGACGACGGAAGTTATATTGATGTTGACAAGCTAATGCAGATGTATCCTGACAGATTTAAAAGCGTAATTGATGTTCTATGGTATGAGCGTCGTTGTGAACTGGCATGCGAGGGTGACAGATGGTTTGACCTCGTCCGCTCAGGACGTGCCGAGGAGGTCATGATGCCTATTCTTAGAAGAGATTATGGTATCTCTGCATGGAGCAAGAAGTTCAATTATCTTCCTATCGGCTCTATTGAAATAAGCAATTCGGGAAACTCGCTTACAGAGTATCCGGATGAAGTAAATGAGTGATAGGGCAGATTAAAATCTTTATCTTCTTGTTAAAAAGGCAGACTTTATCATCAGCATACTGATAATGAAGACTGCCTTTTATAATTTCAGATTATGTTATTTCTTATTTCTTGTACCACACCCTTACATAATCTATCAGATATTCAGAATCCATATTGTTGTCGTCCGGCAAGGCTCCGAACCATTTGTTCGATTCGTTGTTAAGATTGATGCGTAATGGCTGGTGCCAGTACTTGTTCTCTATTTCTCTGTACAGTACTCCGTCTATATATAGTCGGATATATTCCTTGCTCCAGTCAAGTCCCCATACGTGAAAGTCTTTCTGCAATTCGAATGGTATATAGTATTTGGCAGGGAAGTTGATATGTTTCTTTATATCACCCTTATCTGCTGGAGCTTTAAATACATGCACGTTCGAGTTCAGGTCATGTCTGTTGGCAGGATTGCCGGGGCAGTTCTCGCAAATGTCTATTTCAGTCCACCAGTTTCTTTCATTGTTCGACATCCAGAAACCGAAAACCCATGGCGAGTCGTTTGGTCTCAGTCTTGCTTCGAAATATCCGTAAAGGAAAAGTTCTTTGCTTACCAGGAAACCGGCAGTGTGAGTATATCCTTCGGGCAGTGATCCTGCTTCCGGCTTGTAAGTTCTCATCACGCAACAGCCGTCTTCAAATGTAGTATTCTCCTTTGCAAAGAAAGTAGGTTGTCTTCCTTTCCATTTAGGGTTGTTCGGGAACCATCTTTCCTCATTCAGCTTCTTTCCTTTGAACTCGTCAGAGGCCTTTTTGTTTAGAACCCATCCGCCTTCGTTCTTCTGGTCGGAAAGAGGGTACTTGTTGTTAAGTCTTTTCGGAGCATTGCTGAAATCAATGCTGTCCTTGTAGAACTTTTTCGGAATTGTAAGTTCTGTGGTTTCATTACCTGTTTTTGTACTGACTTGAGCATTTAGGTCTGCTACAGTTGTACACGATACTGCTGCGAGTAAGTAAATCAAATAGTTTTTCATAAATTTGTTTTTACAGTTTGTTATATTGGCAAATTTACTCTATATATATTTTATTCTTAGGGTGAAATTGTTGTGTAATAATAGGCTAAACCTTTTTTGTTGAAATATATATTTACTTGTAATTCGATATTGGCAGTTTATTATCATATATGAGAGGGGGTAAATTTGTTCAATAATAGGTGGTAAATATTTTACCCCTTACTATAGTAATTAAATTATTTATTGTAAATGGAACTCAAGTGTATCTTTGCTTACAGAAAAAATTAATGTCATTATTTAATGTAATAAGATTATTATGAATAAGAAATCCATGAAAACGGTTTTAGGAGTTGCGGCATTAAGCCTGTTGGCGTCGTGCAATTCTACATACGCTCCTAATGTAGATTCTACTGTATCTTTAAAAGGTACTGATGTGTTCAAGGCCGATTCGGCATCGATTGCTCAAAATTACACTATTCCTGAATGGTTTAAGGATGCCAAGTTCGGTATCTTTATCCACTGGGGAGTTTATTCCGTTCCTGCATACGGCAGTGAATGGTATTCCCGCTGGATGTACAAGGAAGGTCATCCTATTAATAAGTATCACGTACAGACTTACGGTCCTTTGACCAAATTCGGATATAAGGATTTCATCCCTATGTTCAAAGCCGAAAATTTCAATGCCGACGAGTGGCTGGCAGTGGTAAAATCATCTGGAGCACAATACATTGTTCCGGTGGCCGAGCATCACGACGGATTTGCCATGTACAGCAGTACTTTCAATAAGTGGAATGCTGTGGATATGGGACCGAAAAGGGATATAATCGGCGAATTGAAGGAAGCTACCAAGAAAGCCGGTCTGCGTTTCGGACTTTCTTCTCACAGATGCGAGAATGCATGGTTCTATGAATATGGAATGGAAACTCCTTCTGATGTTCAGGACACTACAATCACTCTGTATGGCGAAAGACTGCATGAGCCCGAAGGTCAGGGTATGACACCTTATTGTGGTAAGTATGAAGGCTCGAACGAACGTTCACGCCGTCAGTTCCTTATGCATACATACGAGCTTATCGACAAATATCAGCCTGAATTGATATGGTTCGACTGGACTGTGGGAAAATATCCGTTCCAGCCTACTTTCTATAAATTCATGGCTTATTATTACAATTCGGCTCTTGATTGGAATAAAGAAGTTGTGGTTAACACTAAATTCGGATATGGCGACAATATCCAGGTGTTCGATATAGAAAGAGGTAAGAGCGACAGAATCCGTGAATATCCATGGCAGACTGATACTTCTGTAGGCAAGAAATCGTGGAGCTATTGTGTGGGCGAGGAAAACAAGAGTCCTGACCATATCATCGACGACTTTGTTGATATTGTCAGCAAGAACGGTAACTTATTGCTGAATATAGGTCCTAAGGCCGACGGTACTATTACAGACGAACAGAAGAACGTACTTGCCGAGATAGGTAAATGGTTGAAGACTAACGGTGAGGCTATTTATGGCTCACGACCATGGGTGATTGCTTCCGAAGGACATAACGCAGGCACCGCAGGTTATATGACAGACAATACAAAAACTGAATATACAGCGGACGACATTCGCTTTACTACATGCGACAATAACCTCTATGCCGTGTCTCTGGCTTGGACAGATGGTAGTGTTACTATCAAGTCATTGGCTACTAAGTATTGCCGGAACGTAGAAATTGAGTCGGTTGAAATGCTTGGAAGCTCAGAGAAGATTGACTATAAGATGACTGACGAGGGTCTTGTAGTAAACTTCCCTAAGAACAAACCTACTGAATATGCACATGTGTTCAAGATTAAGCTTAAAGGGGTGGTGGTTTCCAAACCGCTATACGATAAGGTTGATAACGGATGCCTTATCACTGTACGTGTGGCAAACCATAATGCAGAGGATGCAAATGTCACTCTTAAAAGTGTAGTCGACGGTAATGAGGTTTCAACTCAGGTAGCTGTCAAGGCTAAATCAGAACAATGGGTTAAAATGCAGAATAAGGACGTAAAATCATTCGATGATATGTCTTGCAAGTTCTATTTCAATGATAATCTGACTTATGAAAACGAATTTAAAAAATAATATAATGAAGGGAATGGCTGTTATGCCATTCCTGTCTGTATGTGTTGGTGTCGCAGCACAGCAGAAACAGATGAATGTCATCTACATCATGTCGGACGACCATACTTCGCAGGCTATCGGCGCATACGGAAGTCGTCTTGCAGTACTGAACCCTACTCCTACAATTGATGAACTGGCAAGGGACGGTATGCTCTTCGAGAACTGTTTCTGTACAAACTCCATCAGTACCCCAAGCCGTGCATGTATCATGACCGGACAGTATTCCCATCGTAACAAGGTGCTCACTTTGGATGAAGTGCTTCAGCCGGACCAGGAATATCTGGTTGATGAGTTCCATAATATGGGATATCAGACTGCCATGATCGGTAAATGGCATTTGGGATGCGAACCGTCGCACTTCGACTATTATTCTGTATTCAACGGTCATGGCGGACAGGGCGAATACTTCGACCCTACTTTCCTTACAAGTGACGTAACTGACAAGAAATGGCCTAATAACCAGATAAAGAAAATGGGTTACTCCTCGGATATCGTGACCAACCTTGCTATTGACTGGTTGAAGAACAGACGCGACAAGTCCAAACCTTTCTTCATGATGCATCATTACAAGGCACCGCACGATATGTTCGAGTACGCACCGCGCTATGAATATTATCTTGACGATGTGGAAGTGCCTGTTCCATTGTCATTGTTCGATACAGACAAATGGGGCTCCGAAGGCACAAGAGGCAAGAACGATTCACTTCGTCACTTCATCGGAACTTCTGTCTCAAGCCGTCATGAAATCCGCAATTATGTAATGGAATATAAGTGCAATACAGGTGATGAAATGGAGAATACATACCTTGCCTACCAGCATTACCTGAAATCGTATCTGCGTTGCGTAAAGGGTGTGGATGACAACCTGAAACGTCTTTTCGACTATCTCAAGAAGGAAGGACTCTGGGAAAATACCATTATCGTATATACAGGCGACCAGGGTATGATGCTTGGCGAACACGACCTGCAGGACAAGAGATGGATGTATGAAGAATCTCAGAGAATGCCTTTCATAGTCCGCGACCCGAGATGTCCTTACAAGGGAGCCAAGTCGGACCTGATGATTAACAACATTGATTTTGCTCCAACTCTTATAGAGATGGTCGGTGGCAAAGAACCTTCATACATGGATGGAAAGAGCTTTGCCTCTGTGTTCGAAGGCAAAAAGCCAGAAAACTGGAAGGATGCTGTTTACTACAGATACTGGATGCACATGATTCATCACGACGTTCCGGCACACATAGGTATCCGCACGGAAAACTATAAGCTGATACTTTTCTATGGCCGTCATTACGACGACAAACGTTACGGACAGAAATCAATGTCATGGTTGAAGAACAGCCACAAGATTGTTCCTACTCTGGTTTCTTTCGAACTCTACGATGTGAAGAACGACCCTTACGAAATGGTAAACCTGGCTGATAATCCTAAATACGCCAAAGTTCTTAAGGACATGAAAAAGAAACTGCGTGAGTTGAGAAAACAGGTGGGCGATACAGATGAGGCTTATCCTGAACTCAAGAAAGTGATTGATAAGGCTTTAAGATAGTAAGTTGACTGACTGATAATATTTATGGACAATAATTTTGTTTTTGGTTATAATATTCCGACGAAGATTCTCTTCGGATGTGGCGAACTTAAACGTCTTTCAACAGAGACATTGCCCGGCAAAAAGGCTTTGATAGTCATTTCATCCGGAACATCAATGCGTAAATATGGTTATCTGGATAAGGTGATTGGTCTGCTGAAAGAAAATAATGTTGATGCCGTGGTGTACGACAAGATATTGCCTAACCCAATAAAAGACCATGTAATGGAAGGTGCGGCAATCTGTCGTGAGGAAAATTGCGATATGATTATAGGTTTGGGAGGCGGAAGTTCGATAGATACAGCCAAATCCATTGCAATCATGGCATGTAATGATGGCGATTATTGGGAATATGTTGAAGGAGGTATCGGCAAGGGGCTTCCTTACAGCAAAGCATTGCCCATCATAGCCATTCCTACAACAGCCGGAACCGGAACCGAGGCTGACCCATGGACTGTCATAACCAATCTGGAAACAAACGAAAAGATAGGTATCGGCTCCACTTTAACTTTCCCATGTCTGTCGATAATCGACCCGGAACTGATGGTTTCAGTTCCGCCACATCTGACTGCCTATCAGGGATTCGACGCATTCTTTCATGCAGCCGAAGGCTATATTGCCAATTGTGCAACCCCAATAAGTGATATTTTCGCTCTTGAGGCCATCAGACTGCTGTATAAATATTTACCTGTTGCGGTGAAGGATGGAAATAACCTGAAAGCGAGGGCAAAGGTGGCTTGGGCAAGTACGCTGGCGGGAATGGTTGAATCCACATCCAGTTGTACTTCCGAACATTCTCTCGAGCACGCTCTCAGCGCATACTATCCCGCTCTTCCTCATGGTGCTGGCCTGATAGCTATAAGCGAGGCCTATTTCTCTACTTTTATTTATGACAGGACAAAGAGATATATGCGCATGGCAGATGTTATGACCGGACGCAAGAACCTTAATCCCGAACATTTTATAGATGCTTTGGTGAGAATGCAGAAGGAATGCAATGTCCGCGATTTGAAGCTTAGCGACTGGGGAATAGTAAAGGAAGATTTCCCTAAGATGATTGATAATGCGCGAACTGCTATGGGTGCATTGTTCAGTCTGGACCCTCATGAACTGTCGGATACCGAAATACTCGACATATATATAAAGTCATACAGATAAGTCTTTTTAAGAACAATCCCAATACAGTCTGTTACTGTAATTTCTTTCGGGCATCGTATCTATTATTGAGTGTAATGGTACGATGCTTTTTTGTTTTATACTATGAAATGAAGTTAAAGATTTATTTTTTTCTTGATTGATTTTGATACGCATTCTAAAGTGGAAAATATCTATAATTATCTATTAACTACTGTAAATACTTGATGTTTTAGATAAAATCAATAACTTTGTAATCTTGATGAAATATAAAGAATACATAGTTATATGTTTAGATTAATCTTAAGTTTAATATCAGTTCTGATTATAGTTTGCAAATCCTTTGCATCCAATGAGTTTGTCACAAGAAAGTACACTACTCTTGATGGACTTTCCCAAAATGATGTGCAATGTATTTATCAAGACTCTAAAGGCTTTATATGGTTGGCCACGAACGACGGACTGAACAGGTTTGACGGATATGAATTTAAGGTTTACGGATATCAGTCAAACGGTTTTAACAGTAATCTGATAGTATGTATTGACGAAGATTCACATGGAAATCTGTGGATAGGTACAGCCGATAGAGGAGTGTTCCTGTTCAATTCTGTAAAGAACGAATTCGTTTCATTAAATCTTGGTCACAGCGGTATTGATAAAAATTTCACTTGCGATAAGATTCTTGTCGACTCTAAAGACAGAGTCTGGTTTCATTCCTCTGATGAGAGTATATACCTTGTAAATTATGATTTTCAAAATGGCAAAATAAATACTGTCTTAAGATCAACATTAAAATTACCATACATTTCCGACATCATAGAAATAGATAATACGATAATGCTCTCCTCCGAAGACGGCCTGTACGAATGTAACGTCGATGGAGATGAATTACTGCTTAACAAACTATTGGGATGCCCTATAGCTTCAGCCATAGTCATCTCATCTTCTCAAATATTGTACTCAAATCTGGAAAATCATCAATTATGTTTATACGACAAGCATACCTGCAAGGTAAGTACCCTGTTGGAAAACTGCGATATACGAAAAATGGTATATAAAAACAAAAGATTATTTTATGCCACTACAAGCACTGTGAATGTGTTGACTTTTGATGTATTGCATGCCATCGAGTCAAAACCACAGGTTATTGCTACATATTCTTACAGCTATCCGCAAACTGTAGTTCTTGATAAAAACGATATTCTTTGGATAGGATTTTTCAAGAGTGGCTTTATGAGTATACGCGAAAATAATAAACCTATAGATTTATTCAGAGGAATAGGAAATGACCATATATCGTCCGTTTATACATTTGCCAAATCCGATATATATTTAGGTACAGAAGGCTCAGGGCTATATCATTTTAATTCCATTACCGGTAATGCCAGACTTATTCCTTTCACGGCAAACAGGATAGTATACTCAACAGCATACTCAAACTACACCGACTGCATGTATGTGTCTCTGATGTACGATGGTATTTACAGTTTCACTTCTGATAATGATTATAAAAAGATCTCAGGCTTGAGAAATGTGCGCGCAATGCTTGCCGATGGAAAATATTTGTGGATTGGCACATATAATAAAGGTCTTTTTAGATATGATTTGTCCACAGGTGTGATGAAGGAAATCAAAACATCTGACAATAAAGAACTTAAGATAGTAAGAAACATCGTTAAAGATCATAAGGGTAATATATGGGTAGCTTCCAGCTTCGGTCTTAAAGTATTGGAATCTGCAGATTTGTATATAGATAATCCTGTTTTGAACTCAGTCAAGGGACTTGATGAACTCGACTATATAGTGCCTGTATGTGAAGACTTGAATCATAATATCTGGTATGGAACACTTGGACGCGGGTTAAGGAAAATCGTGGATTTGGATGAAAACCATAATGCCTGCGTTGAAAATTTTAGCTCTGCAGACGGGTTGAGCAGCAATACAATAAAATCAATTGTTAATGGCACGGATGGAACATTATGGATTTCTACCAATAAAGGAATTAATTCGTTGAATATCAACACACAGAGAATAAGATCTTATGATATTTTCGATGGTCTTCAGGATTATGAATTTATGGAACTTTCTGCTGGAGTAATGACGAATGGAACAATGATATTCGGTGGCGTAAACGGAATTAACGTCTTCAGACCTGACGACTTTGATGTGATAGATTTCAACGGTAGTCCTACACTCGTTGATTTTAAAATCTTCAATCACAGCGTTGAGGCAGATTCCACATATTCAGCTTATTTCGACAAAAGTGTAAGTTTTACAGAGCACATTGAATTGCCTTATAATTTAAACACTTTCTCATTCCAGTTCAGCTCCCTGGATTACAGAAGTCCTTATAAGGTTGGTTACGAATATATGCTCGAAGGCGTAGATGATTCATGGATTTCCACCTCCGCTTTTCATCGTGAGGCTTTCTACACAAAGCTTCCTTCAGGCGAATATATGTTCAGACTGAGGGTCAGGAATAGCGATGGAGTCTACAGTTTGAATGAACTTTCCATACCTGTCATTATTAACCCTCCTTTCTGGCGTACATGGTATGCCTATACACTCTATTTTATATCGCTTGTCTTGTCTTTATACCGGTTCAAGGTGTATTATACCTCACGGGTGCAGCGCAGAAATGCTCTATATATAGCAAACATGGAAAAACGCAAGACTGAAGAACTTCTTGAAAAGGAGACTACATTTTTTACCAACATATCGCATGAATTGAGGACACCACTCACACTTATTCATTCTCCACTTAGTATGATTATTGAATCGGGCAAGTATTCGTCCGACAAGTATCTTGCCGGCATGCTGCAGACAATGGAGCATAACAGTAAGTTCCTGTTAAGTCTTGTCAACCAGCTGATGAACTTCTCAAAGAGCGAGAAAGGAATGCTTAGTCTGAATCTCAAATATGGCAACTTCTCGTCTTTCTCAAAAGAAGTATTTCAGCAGTTCACGTATTGGGCAAAACAGAAAGGTGTAGGGCTGGAATATTCTGTCTCACGCAGTGATATAAGCTTTCTGTTCGACCCTCATCTTATGGAACAGATAATCTATAATCTCGTATCGAATGCCATTAAGCATACTCCTGCCGGAGGATTTGTATCGTTTACTGTCAATGAACAGGATAACAAAATAAACATCTCTGTGGCAGACTCGGGAAACGGAATATCCGACAACCTGAAAACACACCTCTTCGAGCGTTTCTACAGTCAGAATAAAAACTCTGCTGAAGGAGGTACCGGTATAGGTCTGTTTCTGACCAAGCGGCTTGTAGAGATACATAATGGAAATATTACGTTTGTATCAGAGGAAGGTAAAGGCACTGTTTTCCATGTTGTAATTCCTATGATAACTGAGGGGGACATGGTTACGGAGAATATCTCTGCCAACAGTGGGGAGGATGAAAAGTTTGCTGATGTGTTAAGAAGTGAATCGTGCGAGCATGAAGAGATGATAGACATAGAAGTGGACGGAGAATCTCCGGCTATATTGATTGTTGATGACAATAAGGATATATGTAATATGTTGTCATTACTGTTGTCGGATAAGTATAAGATAATGATAGCCCATGATGGGGAGATGGCATGGAACATGATTCCAGATTTGCAACCGGATCTTGTTTTATCCGATATAATGATGCCGGGCATGAATGGTCTGGAACTGTGTGAGAGAATCAAGCAGGATGTAAGGACATCTCATATTCCTGTAGTATTGCTTTCAGCCAAGACTACATTGCAGGATTATTTCATCGGATATAAATTCCATGCAGATGCTTATTGCCCTAAACCTTTCGACAACAAGATAATGAAAGAGCTGCTTAATTCCATTATAACCAACAGGAAGCGGATTCTTCAACACAAGAAAGTTCCGGCAATAAAGATTTCCGAGGTAAGCACTACATCTACCGACGATAAGTTCCTTGAGAAACTTGTAAAGATAATAGAGGACAACATTACAGACTCTTCGTTCCAGATAGAGGATATATGTAAAGGTCTTGGCGTGACGGCCTTGGTTCTGAACAAGAAGCTGAAAGCACTTATGGGAGTAACAGCCAATGCTTTTGTACGTTCAATAAGAATGAAGAGAGCGGCAGAACTGTTGAAGACAGGACGGTATTCTGTATCAGAGGTGACATACGATGTAGGGTTCAATGATTTGAAGTATTTCAGAGAATGTTTCAAGAAAGAATTCGGTGTATTGCCGCAACAGTACAAAGAACAGAGTATACAGACCGATTTGGATTCTTAATATAAGTGGGGGTAAAATTTTACCCCCTTTTTAAATATATAATTCTCCCCTTTTGTACCATTATAAATAAATAATTTAGCGTCAGTTATAAAAGGAATTTCATAACCTATTGCTAAATTAAAATTTTTACAAATGAGAAATCAGAAAAAATGGTACCATGGCAGGTACATGTTGTTCGTGATGCTTATCTTCTATACATTGTCTATGTATTCACAGAAGATAACAGTTAAAGGAAAGGTGATTGATGCTGCCAATAACCTTGAAGTTATAGGCGCAGCTGTTCAAGTTGAAGGTACTTCTCTTGGAACTATTACTGATATGGATGGTAATTTCGTTCTTCAAGGGGTACCGACTAAAGGTAACTTAGTGTTCAGTTTTGTTGGGTATAAAACTGTAAAAGCTGCAATCAAGAATGGTCAGATTTATAATATCAAGCTTCAGGAAGACACAAAAGTGTTGGATGAAGTGGTTGTTGTAGGTTATGGCTCAATGCGTAAAAAAGAGGTGACAGGTGCAGTGGCACGTGTAAACTCAGATGAGATTACTAAGATCAGTACTTCCGACTTGGGTACAGCTCTTCAGGGTATGGTTGCCGGAGTTAACGTTCAGGCAAGTTCTGGTGAGCCTGGAGCCAAATCCAACATCCAGATTCGTGGTTTAAGTTCTATCTCAGGCGACAGTTCTCCTTTATATGTTGTCGATGGTGTCCCGTTCGAGGGCGACCCGGGATTGAGTAGTAGCGAAATAGCAAGTATAGATATTCTTAAGGATGCTGCTTCGGCTGCCATTTATGGTACTCGCGGTGCTTCCGGTGTTATCCTTATTACCACAAAGAAGGGTAAGGAAGGAGAAATGAAGATAGCTGTCGACGGATATTATGGTGTACAGCACATTACTTCGAATATTCATTTGCTTGATGCCAACGAGAGTATATTTGTAAAAGTGATGTCTAACAGAATGATGGAAGGAAACCAGAATACAGACGACCTGGCCTGGTCTAATCTGAAAACATATCCTGTGAATTTCTTCAACAACTCTAGTTTATATGAATATGTAGTCAATAATAACGCGCCAATACAGAATTATTCTGTTACTGCGAATGGCGGCAAGAAAGATTTGACATATAACCTTACCGCGAACTATTTCGACCAGAAAGGTGTGTTGATAAATTCCGATTACAAAAGATATAATATTCGTTCGAATACACATTTTCAGCGCGGAAAATGGACTATCAACACTAACATCGCTATGAAGATAGAAAACCAGTTATCTCCGGCTTGGGGGTTATTGAACGAATGTTATGACTACTCGCCTACTCGTTCTCAGATTTATCCACAGGCAAGTATAGTAAATGCAGCTGGCGATCCTGCAGATTTACAGGGCGTAAGTTATACATTGGGAAGATTGAAAGAGGAAAATCATAAGGACACAGAATCATTTAACGGTAATTTTTATCTTGCTTATAATGTAATTCCCGGACTGAATGTTTCCACACGTTTGGGCTTTGGATATAACAATCAGAAAGCTGTCTCAATTCGACCTGAGTTTGAGGTATATAATCAGAAAGGCGAAAAGGTAACCAGCTCTAATTACCGTTCGCAATTAAAAGATACTCATTCAAAGAATACCAGTCTCACTTGGGAAACAATGGTAAATTATAATAAGAAGATAAAAAAGCATGATATTAAATTTACCGGAGTTTTCAGTATGGAGAAATATACATACGAGATGTTCTATGCCAGTATAATGGATTTGGTTACTAACGAGATTCCGAACCTAAATGCGGGAACATCCGATATGACTGTGGGTACAGGCAGTGGCCAGTGGGGACAGGACCGTATCAGTACAATGGTTGGTATGTTGGGTCGTCTACAATATAGCTATGCAGACAAATACATGGCAAGTGCCAGTATCAGGCGCGACGGTTCATCTAAGTTCTCCGAAGAAAATCGTTGGGGATTGTTCCCGTCATTGTCTGTAGGATGGAATATTTCTGAGGAATCATTCTTCGACAGATTCAGGTGGCTAGTAAATTCGTTAAAATTAAGATTCAGCTATGGTACTACCGGTAATCAGAACTTCCCTGATTATTCATACGCACCAGCTATATACAAAAACTACGACTATACTTTTGGTACCGGAACTTCCGAAATTCTTGCAAATGGTTTTACCCAATTGGGATTTGCCAATCCGAATGTGAAATGGGAAACAACCCAGCAGCTTAATGCCGGTATCGACATGGCTTTATATAATAACAAGCTTATCTTAGGTCTTGATTTGTACAAGAGTAACAAGAAGAATATGCTTTTCCCGATGGTCGTGCCACCGTCAAATGGAGGGGGCCAGAGTTCAACTGTTACATTGAATGCCGGAGATATGGAAAACCGTGGTGTTGAGTTTTCACTTACTCACCGCAACAAAATACGTGGTGTTAATTACAGCTTGACTGGTACATTTACCAAAAACGTGAATGAGATTGTGTCTATGGCAGGAAAAAATGAGTTATATTTCTTCCCCGACGGTAAACCTGTTTCATCAGGAAGTGATTATGTAACTGCAATCAAGAAAGGATATGAAGCCGGTGCTTTCTTTGTTATGCCAACCGCAGGGGTAATCAATACTGAACAGAAGCTTGCAGAATATCAGAAATTACAGTCAAGTGCCCGTATGGGTGACCTTATGTATATCGATACCAATAATGATGGTGTTCTTAATGATGACGACCGTGTTTATGCCGGTAGTGGTATGCCGGATTATGAACTTGGTTTGAACTTCTCGGCCGACTATAGAGGCTTCGATTTCTCTATGAACTGGTATGCTTCAGTTGGAAATGAAATAATAAACGGTACGAAGATATATACATATCAAAGAAGAACCAATAAGGAACTGATATACATGTGGACCCCTACCAACTATACCTCTACCATTCCTTCTTATCGTACAGAGGGTCATAACAACTATCGTGCTCATACTGATATGTGGATTGAGGACGGTTCATTTGTCAGACTTAAAAATATTATGTTAGGATATTCATTCCCCAAGAGTTGGGTATCAAAGCTTGGATTGGGCAAGTTCCGTTTATACGTTGCAGCCGATAATCTTCTTACACTGACAAAATACGACGGATACGACCCTGAGGTCGGTAGTAATGGATTGTCACGTCGTGGTTTGGACTATGGAACATATCCTATAAGTATCCAGATGCGTGGCGGATTCCAGATTAATTTCTAACTTTTAATAATATAAATATATGAACTTCAGATATAAAACAATAGTATTCAGTCTGTTGATGTCGGGCATGACATTGGTTTCATGCGACGATTTCCTTACGCAGGAAAACATACATCAGCTGACAACACAGAATTTTTATAAAACAATAGGCGACTGCGAGAAAGGACTGGCTGCTGTATATAATGCTTTGAAAAATACCAATATTTATCATCCGCTCGATGAGAACCGTAGAAGTGATATAGCAGTTGAAGGTAATAAGGACAGAAAGCAGTTTGATAACGAAGCCTATAAGCAAACCTTTAATGATTCATACGGAACAGTCCGTGGTAAATGGTCTGCACTGTATACTGGTGTGTTCCGTGCGAATCAGGTTCTGGCCAGTATAGAGAAAATCCGTCCAAATGTTACAGATGAACCTCAAATAACCAAGCTTGCTCAGATTGAGGCACAGGCATATTCTTTGCGTGGCTTGTTTTATTTTTATCTCAATAATTCATTCAATAATGGTAATGTTCCTTATATTAATGAAATTGCAGAGGTAGAAGAAGATTACTATAAAAAGGTTACACCAAGTGATGAAATCAAGAAATATTACAGAGAAGATTTACAGAAAGCTCTTGACCTTGGCTTGAATGACAAATGGGAGAAAACCGATTTGGGACGTATCACCTCTTGGGCTGTAAAGGCAATATTAGGCAAAAGCTACCTTTATGATAAAGAGTATAATAAAGCTGCCGAATATTTTAAGGATATTATTGATAATGGAGGTTTTGCTTTGGTTGATGACATAGTCGATAATTTTACTGCTGCCAATGAATTCAATTCGGAATCTATTCTCGAGGTTTCCTATTCTACACAGTATAATACAGAATTCGGTACATGGTCGGAGTCTACCTTATATAATATATGGGGAATGAATGTAAATGGCTTGGGCGATGCCTGGCTTAACACTGTTCCTGCTTTTTGGCTTGTTGAAGCATTCGAAACAGAGCCGGTGGACAGACTTGATGAACGTAACTGGATAAAAATGCAGTCCGACAATTATGGTGATCCTGAACATAGGGATATTATATACGACCAGTTGGGAACAACTTTCAGCTCGCAGGTGGACCGTCAGGGTGTCGTATATAACAGAACGTACGTTTATACGTGGGATGCAACAGCAGGAAAATATGTTGGAGTACGCGAACGACTCGTCTCAACTGTCGGAGATAATAAAGTTTTATACAATAAGATTACCGGCTACGATGACATAGTTCCGGAATTTAAATGGGAAGACGGTCAGGCATATCGCCTCAGAAGCTATTCCATGCGTGCATCTGCCTCTCTTGCAATAAACGGCGATGAAAGTCTGATATATTATCAGTCTCTCCCACAACAGGTATCAAAATTCAACCGTGGCTCTTCAGCGTATTTCAGAAAATTATCAAATTGGGATACACGTAAGAGTGAAACTGAATTTAAGCCTGCTATGGCCTCAGGAATAAACTATCGTCTTATCCGTTTGGCAGATATATATCTGATGTATGCAGAATGTCTGATTAAAGGCGGTGCAAGCGATGGAAATGTTCAGTCAGCTATCAATGCCATCAACAAGGTACGTCACCGTGCTGGAGTTGTGCTTATCGGAAAATCGGAACAGGGAGAATTCAAGAGATATACATACGATGAGAAGGAATATGCTGCAAGTGATGTAATGAATCATCTGATGTATGTGGAACGTCCTCTTGAACTGTGTATGGAAGGACATGCCATACGTGTCATTGATTTGAGACGCTGGAATATAACTAAGGAAAGGTTTGATCAGTTGGCATCCGACGAATATAAGTACTGTATGATTCAGACCAAATATCTTAAGCCTAATCCTGATGACCCTAATGCTTTGGTATCAGCATTCAACTTTGGAAAGCAGTACAGATTTTATGAGCTGCCGCCAGAAAAGAGAGGAAACGCTTTTGTGGATTATTTCCAAGCATCATTGAACTACGGTCCGCAAGTGGCATACTGGCCTATTCCAAATATAGAAATTACATCAAATCCTGATATTAATAAATAAATACGATGAAAAATAGATTTTTATATATTGCTCTTTCATTAATCTCGGTTCTGACATCTTGTAAGGATGATGAGTTTGAACCGTTGAATAACGTGGCTGAATGTACCTGGCATGTGAGTACAGATCAGGAAAACGTTTCACCTATTCAGCTGAATCTTAATAACTATATAAGTATAATGGACTTATCCCAAGGCATGTTGTCGCATCAGTGGGTTGTGTCGGATGATGGTACAAAGTTCCTTAATGGTAAGATGGAGTGGGGACAGACAGACTATACAAACCTGATTGATGAATCCATCCCTCATACCAACGATTTGAAAACCATACATGTGTATTTCACTAAACCCGGTGACCATACGGTACGTTTGTGCAATACTTTCCGCAGACAGGTTGTATATCCATATTCGGTGTATGACGACAATACCGGAGGATATATCAAAAAATATTGTTATGCTAAGCAGGAGGGTGATGTATATGTGATGGATACAACTTTCCATATCCGCGTGTATGATCCTAACCTCGTACCGGCCGTAAAGGTATACAGTGATCCGGAGTGTACACAGGAAATAAAGACCGGAATAGTCGGTGGAACTGAGGAAGCTCCCGAATACGAAAAATACGAACTTGAATATGGTAAGTCTGTCTATATTAAGGACGATTCATACGGATTGCCTAACAAATGGACTTTCAAATGTGCGGATACTGGCGTAAATGACGAATTAACCAGTTTTGACACTCCATACCAGTTCACTGCAAAGAAATTCAGCGATAAGCCATTGCTTCTTTCCATGACAATAGAAAGAACTTCTGCCAGTGAGGGTAAAGGTAAGTACACTCCAAAAGCTTCGCCAAAAACTCTTGTTGTGCCTTTGGCTATTACAGTAGTACCTAGTGATGATCCTATTACTTATAACATCCGTCAGATTGACCAAACACACATTGCTATAGATTTGGATAATTCTGAGTTTGGATATAAAGAGATAAATCCATCATCTCTAAAGCTTACTTACTCCAACTCGTATAACAGACCGTCAGCTGTCAGGGGTAGCGTAAACATCACAGCAGCAGAAGTAAACAAGCAAAGCAGATATGAACTGATTCTTACTTTGGTTGAGAAAATCTATAACACAGATGAACTGACCCTTACAGGAACTTTAACTGAAGCGTTGGTTGGAAATCAGAACCTTGAGATAAAGGCTACAGCTCCAAACGTAGCGACTACTTTTGGTGCGTTCCTGGATGAAGATTTTGAAAATCCTGACACATATGCCGACTGGAAAGTTATTGATGCCGATACCAAAACACATCCTGTAGTTCCTTCACAGGTTGTGGACAATCCTCTGAAGGATGGAATAAACAACAGTGCAAAATGTATGTTTGTCGAAGCATTTGACCGATGCAGGGCATTACTCTCCAAGACATTTACTGGTGGTAAAGGTACATATACTTTCAGCTACAAATATTATACACCGGGGTATAAACAGGGTAAGGGTATGAGTCCGTATTTCGTTCCGGCAGGTAAAGAAGGAGCTGAAGATATGACATGGCAGAGCAATAAACCATGGTGCGGCATTGTGAATGGCTCCGACAGCAAATGGATGTCGGCCACAACCACTGTGACTTCAAAGGCTGAAATGGACAATATATTGCTCAGTATGCGCTTTAATGCCTTTAAGGATAATATTTATTTTGACGATATATTCTTCGGATATATTGAAGTAAGACCATAATAAATTATAGTAACAATGAAGCTAATAGATAAAATTTATAAGACAATTACATTCTTATGTGCTTTGGTTTTGTTCGGAGCATGTGATAATGACAAATGGGCTGAGGTAGAACTTGATTCTACTCCCGTGTATGAACTTACCTATCTCAAGAATGTGGAAACAGGAAAGACAGGCGAGGTTTCCAAGTTTTCTGTTTATCGCGAATTGTTCGACCTCATTGCCTGGAAGAATGACTATCAGACTTTGAGAATGAATAAGATCGAGTTCTTTGCCGAGTCGTCTGAGGCTCCTTCGGAATTGCCCGAGTGGCTGAAAATCAATTCGGATACAGAAAAATATCTCTCATTCTCTTTCAATGAAGTCTATACTGAAAAGGAAGAAGTTATCAATCCTGAAACAGGCGATAAAGAAGAACAGGAAGTGACGAAGAAGAGAATGTTCATGTTTGAAGGTAAGAAAGAAAATAACTCAAGTGGCGGTTACGGCCATCTTACTGTTACTGAAAACGACGGAACAGAAGTTGAATATGAAGTGGTGCTGAACGATGTACTCAAACCGGCCGATTTCTGATATTAGTGTTTAAACAGAAGTGATAATCTTAATGGCAGGGAATACTTTAATTGAACTATCGGAGTGTTCTCTGCCTTTTAAATTTTGATAATACAATGAATAACATAATTCTTACAGCTTTGTCTGTGTGTTTGTCTTTCTCGGTTTTTCCTTTATCATCTTCCGAGAATAAGACTTATAACACTACTGTCACAGTGGATTATGCCACTCAGAGATACCTGAATGATGTATCGGCACTTGACAGAGGTAAATATTTCAATATACACACATCTAAAGATTCTGATCCAGATGTCAGGAAATTTCTTGCAGATTACGGTGTAGGAATCGGCCGCTCTTTCTGGGGACCGTTCTCTTATTCATATGGCAAGACAAAAAAGGTTGGCGAATATCCTTTTTCAGAAAAGCCTTTGAACTACACTGATTTGAAGGAAACAAAACGATATGTCGCTACGGAACATGCCAACGCGCGTACCATACAATGGGGCATAGACCCAGTGAAGGCGGGTGCATGGGCTGCCGAATACTATTCCAAGCATGTGAAAGGGGCAGTTCCTGAATTTTTCGAACCCATTAACGAACCCTTTGTCCATGCACGCGACAAATGTTTCAATATGCATGGTCAGGAAATGAGGATGCTCATGGCAGATTTTTATGCACAGACAGGAAAGCATATTCACGCTGAGCCAAGTCTGAAAAAAATGAAAATCATTGGATATGCCGCGGCATATCCGGCTATGGAGTTGCGCGATTTCGACCATTGGAATAATACTATGAAGATGTTCATTGACCGTGCCGGGGAGTACATGGATGGCTTGTCGGTACATCTTTACGATGGAATAAACATAGTAGGCAAGAGTTCCCGCCGTTCGGGAAGTAATTCCGAAGCTATTCTCGACCTTATGGAAAACTACTCGTTCATCCGCTTGGGGAAAGTTCTTCCTCTTGCCGTAACCGAATATGGAGGAATAGACAACACTTCCAAAGGATATCATCCGATAGCCTCTGTACGAACTGTCGCTTCGTTCAATCATATACTGTTCAATCTTCTTGAACGCGAAGACAAGATGCTCATCTCAATACCCTTTGTTTCTGACAAGGCCGAATGGCATATAACGAAACAATATAATTTCGAACCATACGGAGCTGCTTTATTTGTTGCCAACAATCCTTACGACTTGAAGAATACCGCATGGAAACTGAACGACAAGAAATATTTCTTCAAGTTATGGAAGGATGTGAAAGGCGAACGTGTAGATATTGTTTCCGACAATCCGGACATACAGGTGGCAGCTTTTAAGGACGATGACAGGCTTTACATAGCTATCGACAATCTTGATGACTATACACATAAGGTAAACTTGAAAAACGTACTGAATTGGAAGGGTGTAGATAATGTTTCAGTGCGCTCTTTGAAGATGATTTTCGATAAAGGTATAGTTTATGATGAAAAGACGCTGAACTCTATGCCTCAAAGTATTGACATTATAAAAGATGAGACAATAATATTGTGTGCCGACATCAGCCGTAAAAAGTATTCAAACAGAATAGTTCGTACTAAATATTATAGCAACACTTATCTTCAGCCGGTGGAAGCCGGAAAACCAATTGTGTTTGATTTCGATGGTCTGAAACCGGGTACAGGAAGAGCTGTTCTGCGTATGTCAATAGGCAGGAAGCACGAGATGTCGAAGAAACCTGAAATAATGGTTAATGGCAAGAAAGTCGACATGCCCGACAATTGGAGAGGATATGACCAGACTGGCAGAGACGATTTCTTCGGTATGATAGAAATACCTTTCGACTACCGGTTAATCAGAAAAGGAAAAAATTCGGTGTCAGTAACATTCCCGGATAATGGAGGCCGTGTGGCTACTATGATTCTTCAGACTGAACGCTACGATAAGAAAGTGAGAAAATAATGTATCCACATCAGGACTGACAAGTTTCTGTGTCTAAAAGGAAAGAAATTATGAGCTATAAATATATTTTTCTGTTATCGGCATTTACCCTAGGTGTTCCTCCCGGTATTTATTGTCAGGGAAGGAACGAGGTGGTTGTCGACTATAATACCCGTCGCTTTTTGAGCGGTGTTTCAGAACTCGACCGTTCTAAATATTTCAATATTCATTCCACCTCCGATGATGATAAGGATGTAGGCAAGTTTCTTGCCGACTATCAGGTCGGTCTTGGAAGAAAGTTCTGGGGACCATACTCGTATGCGTATAACAAGACGCATGAGGTAGGCAAATATCCTCAGATGAAACCATACAGCGGAAATATTTCCGTAAAAAGATATATTGCCACAGAGCATCCCTATGTACAGCACATACAGGGCGGCATAGACGTTCAGGCTGCAGGTGCATGGTCGGCTGAGTATTATTCCAACAGCGAGCTGGTACCTGAGTTTTTTGAACCCCTCAATGAACCGTTCGTTCATGCAAATGATGCCGGTTTTACCGTTCAGGGACAGGCTATGCGCGAACTGATGGTCGATTTTTATGCTTCAATAGGTAAACATATACACAATAATCCGCGTCTTAACGGAAAGATGAAGGTGATAGGCTATGCCGCAGCCTACCCCGCCTGGGAGGATGGGAACTTCAATTACTGGAACACCCGCATGAAAATGTTCATCGATCGTGCAGGTGCATATATGGATGGATTCTCTGTACATCTTTATGATGGAATAAATGTAACCGGCACCGATACGAAACGTTCAGGAAGTAACTCCGAAGCAGTTCTTGATATGGTTGAGGCGTATTCCTATATTAAGTTCGGACATGTCAAGCCTCTTGCCATTTCCGAGTTTGGAGGTATTGACAACAGCAAGCCCGACGACAGCTATGATGACATAAGCAGTGTGCGGAGTGTTTCGTCGTTTAATCATTTTCTGTTTAATCTGATGGAACGTCAGGACAATTTGTTTATCTCAATACCTTTTGTCTCAGATAAGGCTGAGTGGCATATCACCGCTGCAAACAATTATACTTCATATAGTGCGGCACTGTTTATTCCCGACAATCCTCAGAATCTGAAGAATACCACATGGAGGCTTAATGACAAAAAATATTTCTTCGAACTCTGGAAGAATGTAAAAGGCGAACGTGTTGATATAACCAGCAGTAATCCTGATATTCAGGTACAGGCATTCAAGGATGGAGGCAGACTCTATATCGCCCTTGATAATCTTGATGATAACCCGCAGACTGTATATCTGAACAATAAGAATAGCTGGAAGGATGTATCGAATGTCACAAAGCGTTCTCTATATGTCAATTATAACGCAGGTATAGAATATACGGAACAGAATGTCCCGTCCATGCCTGAAAGCATCTCAATTGTCCCAAATCAGACCATAGTCCTTGTAGCAGATGTGTCTTCGTCAGCATTCACGAACTCCATAATCCGCAATAAATATTACAGCAGTGAGTATCTGAAACCGATTTCCGCCGGATCATCCCTTTCGTTCCCCTTCACAGGAATCGAGTCCGGTTCGGGCAGAGCAAGCTTGCGTATGTCGATAGGCCGTCCTGTCTCTGCTTCCAAGAAACCGGTGGTAAAGATTAATGGTACCGCTGTGAGTGTTCCCGACAACTGGAAAGGCTACGGCCAGAGCAACCGCAATATATTTTTCGGTATGATAGAAGTACCGTTCGACATACTGCTGCTGAAGAATGGCGATAATAATGTCGACATCACCTTTTCCGACGGAGGAGGTCACGTATCGTCCATGATACTGCAGGTTGAGAAATATACTGTCTCTACCTTGCAGAATGGAACCTTCAGCGAAGGACTTTCAGCATGGCAGCCATTGGGTAACTATGGTACGGTTTGCGTACAGACTGACAATGCAGGCAATAATGTAGCCTGTATATCTGGTCATGCAGGACTCATGCAGAGGGTTGACATGGAGAGTGGCAGGACTTATCGCTTCTCTGCTGATGTAAAGACCGAAGGAGCATGTAAGTTGAAAGTCATGCTACAGGATATGTCTACAGGAACGGTATATACAGAGGAATTTTCTTCTCCCGGCAATTATAAAGCCGTATCTTTCGATTTTAATTCTACAGTGAAAAAAGTAGTGTGTGCCATTGTGTGCGAAAGACAGAACGACGCGGCTTGGATTGATAATATAGTCTTATTACCACAAAACTGATTGTTATGAGGAATTTTATTAGCTTTTATGTACTGATAGTTCTCTGTTTCACAATAATCTCGTGTAAGGATGAAACAGAAATTTCCGACTTTGAAGTGTCTGAAGTGACTTTTGATACAAAGTTACGCGATGTCTTGACCCGGAAAGGATTTAATTTCAGCGAAAACGGAGAGCTGATTTGTGACAATCAAGTTCTCAATACCACTTCTTTGGACTTGAGTAGATGCGAACTTACATCTATTAGCGGTTTGAGGAGTTTTCCTTCGCTCGCAGATGTCAATCTTGAGTGTAACAGTTTTTCTATATTCGACTTTGCTGACCTGCCCGAAGGAATAAAATCGGTAGCTTTACGCGGCAATGACGGCATAACTTCGTATCTCAATCTTATTTCAACCGATGGCACTACGGTGCTTTGTAAAAGTCTTACAAATCTGAAACTTCCTTACTTTGCAAAATGGAATACAGATGTCATACCTGCATTCTATAAAGCCATGACGGACAAATGTCTTGTCGTGATGTCGGACGAGGATGGAAATTACACTGAATATACAGTAAACCGAAGAGTACCGGATCCTTTGCTCCGTTCATATCTTTACAGAAACTTCCCGTCGGTGTTTGTCTCATCGTTGGAGATTGATGTCACGAAGAGGATAACCGAAGGGAACGACCTCATTTTCCTGTCGCAGACAGCTAACCTTGAGGGTGTGGAGTATATATTGTCAAATCCCGGTTTCAGAGGAAAAGTAGACATTTCGGGAGTGAAGTCCAAGCATTATTCCATGTCGTATGTCAAGCCGTCTTCGGGAGTTTCAGTATTTTCAATCTCTAATATTGATACACCTTTGGGAATGGATTTAAGTTCCGCATCATCATTGAAAGTACTTAGGGTGGAGAATAACAGTTCGCTTCAATTGGTAGTTGTTCCTTCTGTTATACTTAATGATGATGTTTCCGAAACTTCAATATTCGACAGTGAAATCCATATATCCGGTTGTTCTTCATTGGAGCGTGTCTCTCTTCAGGGCAGCAAAGGCGGCAATATGATAGGAAAATTGCACTTCGCAGATCTTCCGGCACTCGATTATCTTGATGTGTCAGCGGTGGAAGCTGTAAATACAGTCGTTCTGACTGACGTAAATCCAGGTATTGGCAGTATACTCCTCCCATCTGAGCTTACAGCGTTTCTTGACGGGACAGGACGTTTTTCGCCTACATCACAGATAGCTCTGTGTATAAATCATCCCAAGGTCTCTTCATTTATGGAGTATTGTAAAAATGTTGCAGATATTATTGATGTGAGCTTTTTTTATAAATAGATTTTGTTAACATTGTTTAGCGTGTTTATACCTATTTTTGAAATATGTGTTCTGTGAAGAACACATATTTTTTTCTTCGTTTTTTACTTGTTTTAAATGCGGTCGCATTCTATCTAAAATGCGGGCAAGTTTTACCTTAAACTTGCCCACATTTTATCCGGAACTTGCCCGCATTTTTTTCCTACTGCTTTTTCTTCATTTTATGGCGTGTAAATATATAGGTTCTGTATTCGCCATCGTTTACTGAAAATCTTTGCACCTTGTTTGTAATATATTTATATACAAGATGTTAAGTTTTTTACCCCTTGCCAAGACTTTACTGATTTTTACTGAAAGATACAACCCCGTCCGATACCTCATAATTTTGCATCAGACGAAAGTCAGAAACGTAATCATTAAAATGAAATATTATGAACACAGAATATCTACTGTTAAAATCGGTTAAATTATTTCCCCTGCTGCTGTTCAGTCTGTGCAGTAGTTTCAATGCCTCTTCGCAGACTGTATACAAGTCGGAAATCAATGAATTGAGAGTATCCGGTTATATCAGATCAGGATTTGCAAGAGAAGTAGGTGGTAAAATACCGGAAGGATTATCCGTCTGAACAACATACTTAGCACAGACGAGATAATATGGTTCGGAAAGAGATTCTATGACAGATACGCAATCCACATGCTCGACAGTTAGTGGTTGAATCCGAGGCAGAAAACCATAGATCTCGATATGGAAAACATATTGCCGGAGTCGAGGACTGAGGGTACGGACGTAAAGTGGGGTATATGGCGGTTTGAAAAGTTATTCTTATGTAAATTAGCCGGTAATACGGTATTATTCTTCTGTCGGGTTTTATATATCGTAAAAACACATGGTTTCATGAGTGAAATAATTGTGTTTCAGGGAGTGGTAGAATTTTACCCCACCTTTTACGATGTAAATCCCCCTTAATGCTTTCATGAAACTTATATACTTTTGTCGTGTAACAAAAAATCTAAAACGACAAAGTTTATGAGAAAAACAGTATTGTATTTATCTGCTGCATCTTTATTCCTGTCATCTTATACATTAAAAAATGATAAGGAATATTCTTTGGCTGAAGAGCATATAAAAAATTTGCCTGAGGCTCCTGAGGGTTATAAATGGGTAGTTAACGAAGATTATACTGATGAATTCAATGGTAAACGTCTTAATGCCGCTAAATGGCATGCTAAAAGTCCTTATTGGACTAACGGTCGGCCGCCTGCAACTTTCAAGGCAGAGAATGTTAGTGTCAAGAAAGGTTGTCTTCGTATAATCAATACCGTTTTGTCGCCAACAGAAGGACTTGATGGAAAGCCGGGCGATAAATATCGTCTTGCCGGTGGAGCGGTTGCTTCTGTAAAGAACCAGGCACATTATGGGTATTATGAAACAAGGATGAAGGCTTCGCTCACTACCATGTCGTCTACTTTTTGGCTTTCCAACCGCCCGGTAATGAAGGAAATAATGAAAGGCGGCAAGAAGATAAAGACATGGAGCAGTCAGGAACTTGATATTATAGAAACAATGGGTATAATAAGAAGTGTCAACCCTGATAATCCGTGGAACAAGACATGGAATATGCAGATGAACAGTAATACTCACTATTGGTATCAGGAACAAGGAGGCAAACGTACTGACAATACGGCGAAACGTTCGGATGTGGTTTCGTATATGACAGACCCATCGGCAGAAGATTTCCATACTTACGGTTGTTGGTGGGTGGATGCAAATACCGTGAAATTCTATTATGACGGAAAGTATATGTACACTATCAAGCCTACAACAAAATATACAGATACTCCGTTTGACCGACCTATGTTCATACATATAGTTACTGAAACATACGATTGGGAAAAACAAGTACCTACAGCTGAGGACTTGAAGGATAAGGACAAAAGTACTACTTATTATGACTGGGTCAGGGCTTATAAGTTGGTTCCAATAGAAGAGTGATTTTAATAGATACAACATAATACTTAAATTAAAAACCTTAGAAAAAATGAAAAAAGAAATTTTAGCAATGATGGCTTGCGGAATGATGATGACTTCTGCATACGCTCAGGAAATTAAGAACGGTGATTTTGAGTCAGGTGACTTGACATCATGGAATGTCTGGGAAAAGAAAGATAACAAAATAGTTGATGCGAAAAAGGCACATTCAGGCAACTATGCTGTTGAGGTGAAGGTTGGTATGTGGCAGGCTGTAAACATCAGCTATGAAACTGGAGCAGAATATCAGATTTCAGCTTATACCAAATACAGTTGGGGTGACAAACCTAACTTCAGGATTGAGTACTATAATCCGGATTCAAAGAAACTGGAAGAAATTGCCACTGCTGAGGTCAAGAAAGACCGTAAGAATTACAATCTTACAACAGTTAAATTCAAATTGCAGGAAAATGGTTTTGTATATCGTTTCACAGCTGTTCCGGGTTCAGGTAATGGTGGATGCTTCCTGCTTGATGATGTCAAGATAGAAAAGGTTAAATAACATTGTTTGAGGGTTTAGTTATAAGATTAGGTAATTAGATTTAGTTGTTGATTTATTTATTGTGATTGTAATCTGGCAAATCGGAAAAATATGTTCTAAATAAATAACATATTTTTCTGATTCCGGATTGAAAAAGGTAGATTGATTTGTTTTCATGGTAATAAGGCATATTCAGGGTTTCCTCTTATGCCTTTTGAATATTGAAAATTTTGTTTGGCGCTTAAATAACATTTTATTATGGTTGATATAAAACCACGGATTCTGTCAGTATACAACCTTTTCATACTTCTTTTTATACAGTTTACGGCAATCTCGTGTGATAAGGATGATGATGGCGTAGGTGGAGGTGATGGAACACCGGCTGAGGAGATAAAAATTGAATATGTAGTGTTCAAGGATGGGCAGACTGACAACAAACCTGTCAGTTATATAGAATTACCATATAGTGGCACTGTGGAGTTGGGTATTAATATAACCAAGGATAATCTCCCTTATACCGGTTACAAGTCAATAGTTTGGGGAACTTCTTTCCCTGATGTGTTGATGATTACACCATCGGACGATAAAATGAGATGTACGGTCGTGGCAATCGACGGGGGCAGAGATTCTAATATCGGTGCTTCTGTAGATACGGGTAATGGAATAAAAAGTGCGGTATGCCGAATATCAATACCTCCCGGAATTGTAGATGGCGGTCATGATGATTTTGAAGATGACGGTACTGAATGGAAACCTGATCCTAAAGAATAAGAATATGAATAACAAGTGATGTGATTTTTTATTATTGAAACTGTTTAACAAATAATTTATGTCATGAAAAATACGATGCTATTTTGTGGAGCGGCTTTGATGAGTATTGCAATGCTCCAGTCTTGTACAAAAGACGAACTGTCGAATGTAAATGCAGTCAGTGGTCCTCAGGATATGACTTTTGTTGCCGGTACGCCTTCAAGCCGTAGTTCGTTGCAGAATGGAACAACGGTGTGGTGGACAACAGGAGATGCAATCAATATCTTTTCAGGCCAAGAAAATAACAAGTTTACTACCGCTACAGGTGGTAGCACAGTTACAACGTTTACAGGTAAGGCTACACCTAACAATTCGTATACAGCTCTTTATCCTTATAATGCCGAAGCTGTGTGTCTTGAAGGTGTCGTAACTACTACACTGCCATCTGAACAGACAGCTCCGGCTTGGGGATTCGATGCAAATGCAAATATATCTTATGCTACTGCAACAGATAATAACAAATCTTTAACTTTCCAGAATACTTGTGGATTGGTTAAGTTTAAAAATAATCTTACTGACCTTACAGGTATTAAACTTACTGCTGGTGGTGATGTAAAGATTGCAGGGAACGTAAAAATTGATGCTTCAGCAAACCTGACAGTGGAATCCGGTTCTAATGTTATAACTCTAACCGCTAAAGAGGGAACATTTGTTGGTCCTAATGAACAAAATAAAAATGCCAAGGAATACTCAATGGTTGTAGCTCCGGTGACATTTACCGATGGATTTACTTTGGAACTTACAAGAAATTCTGGTACTAAAACTTATAACTTCAGTGGTGAAAACCTTATAGTTACTAAAGGACAGATTGTAACGATAGTATTGAATGATGATCAAGGAGGCGGTGAACCTCCTGTAGATTTGGAAAAACAAACTACTGTTGCCGTTTCTTCAGCTAAAGAAATTGTTCCTGATCAGACAACAGGTAATGACCGAATTGAACTTACACTCGATAAGGAAGTTTCTGGAACATTCACTGATGCTGTTAACAAAGCATTTACCATAACAGTAGCAGGAAAAACAATTCCTGTTGCTTCCGGTTCTGTGAATGGAACTACTATGACTCTTATTCTTGGTGATAAGATTTATAGTAATGACGCAAATATTAGCGTAAGTTATAACACTGATTATGCTGTTAGTGCTTTGACTGCTAAAAACGAAAACAACGAAGATGCTAATATCAAGATTGAATCTGCCAATGTTGCTTTGACTCATGCAGATGCTTTTGATTTTAACTTCGCTAACATAGATGCAGTTAAGGAATATCTTGCAGAAGGAGTTGCCGAAAAAATTAATGCAAGTGGAGAATTGGAAATTGTTCCAGCAGATAATCAATTCCCAGTTACTAAATCAATGTCATTCCGTGATGGTTGTACTTACAAATTTACTTATACATACGCATCTAACGACTGTGCAACAACATTCAGATTGGGAGCATCTGATAAATATAAATTCTGGATTGGAAGAAATACCGGAAGTGGAACCTATACAAATACATTCACAATCAGTAGTTCTACTTCTGCTGAAACTCCAGCTTCAAGAGCAGATGGTTCACTTGTGTGGCCGGTTCTTGAGAACGTTATTTTAACTGTACAGACTAATGTCCCTGGTGGTACTGATGCTACTGGAACCGCTAAAATCACTTCTTTTAAGATTGAAGAAATTACAGAAAGACCAAGTACAGGAGCAGATGCAAGTTTTGACTCTACAACAGAAGGTTTCAACAACGGAGCAGAATGGACTCCTAACAAATAAATATAATAATACAATTATTCGTGAAATGAGGGAGGAATATATATTCTTCCCCATTTCGTTTTAGAAAATGTAAACAATATCACAAAGATGAACTGTTATAGATACTACTGGATGTTATACATCCTTATAGCCGTTTTACCTTCATTTTCCTTCGCAAAAAAAACTGATGCTCAGCAAGTTAGGGAGATGATTGAACAAGTGAACGATGCCTGGCAGAAAAATCATGCCCCCGAAGCAAGGTCTTTCTGGGATTATGCGGCATATCACACCGGTAATATGGAAGCCTATTTCCTTACTGGGAAAGAAGAATACAGAAAGTATTCGGAGGCATGGGCTGAGTATAACCAGTGGATGGGTGCGAAAAGCAACAACAAATCTGAATGGAAGTATAAATACGGGGTAAAGGATGATTATGTGCTGTTCGGCGATTATCAGGTGTGCTTCCAGACTTATGCGGACTTGTATAACATCATGCCGGAGAATTATAAAATCAAGCGTGCACGCGAAGTCATGGAGTACCAGATGAGCACACCGCGTAAGGATTACTGGTGGTGGAGCGACGGACTTTATATGGTGATGCCGGTAATGACGAAGATGTATAAGATTACGCATAATCACCGGTATCTTAAGAAACTGTATGAATATCTTTGTACGTCGGACTCAATAATGTATGATGAGGAGGAAGGACTCTATTATCGCGACGCAAAATATGTTTATCCCAAGCATAAGAGTCTGAACGGAAAGAAGGATTTCTGGGCAAGAGGCGACGGATGGGTGCTTGCCGCTCTGGCAAAGGTGCTGAAGGACCTGCCGGAGGGTTATGAGCATCTGTCTTTTTTCGAGGATAAGTTTGTGCGTATGGCAAAGGCGGTTGCATGTCTGCAGCAGCCGGAGGGCTACTGGACAAGAAGTATGATGGATCCGGAACATGCTCCGGGACCGGAAACAAGCGGTACCGCTTTCTTCACTTACGGTATGCTTTGGGGGATAAACAACGGTTATCTTGACAAGGATGAATTTATGCCTGTAGTGGAGAAAGCATGGAAATATCTTACCAAGACTGCACTGCAGAAAGACTGGTCGGTGGGTTATGTCCAGCCAATCGGTGAAAAGGCTATTCCGGGACAGGTGGTTGACGCCAAGTCGACTGCCAACTTTGGGGTAGGCGCATTCCTTCTTGCCGCTTGCGAGTATGTGCGTTATCTCGAGGCAAACAACAACGAGACAAGAAAATACTGGACGGATATGGCTTACAGGATGGCTGCTCCTGTGTTGAGCAATATGGCGAAAGGGGAACTACAGAAAAATATGATTCTTGAGGTAAGTCCAAACTGGGATAACCGTAACAAGAAGGTTGCATATATGGAAACTTTCGGACGTCTCATGGCCGGTATAGCTCCATGGTTGAGCCTGCCTGACGATGATACAGCAGAAGGACAGCAGCGCAAGCAACTGAAAGAATGGGCATTGAAGAGTTATGCAAATGCGGTGGACCCTAATAGTCCGGATTATCTGTTGTGGAACGGTCATGGTCAGGCACTGGTTGATGCTGCCTATATTGCGGAAAGTTTCCTGCGCGCGTTCGACCAGCTGTGGAAACCGCTGGACCAGACAACAAAGGAACGCTACATAAAAGAGTTCAAAGGTCTCCGACGCATTGACCCTCCTTACACTAACTGGCTGCTGTTCTCGGCCACCATTGAAAGCTTCCTTGCCAAAATTGATGCCGGACAGGATACATATCGTATAAATTCTACTTTCCGCAAGGTGGAGGAATGGTATGTAGGCGACGGATGGTACGCAGACGGACAGCACTTTGCATTCGATTATTATAGCAGTTATGTGTTCCATCCTATGTATCTCGAATCTATACATGCAATAATGGAATCGGGCGTGAGGACACGTTTCGACTATCGCAAGTACTATGACAGGGCATTGATGAGGGCACAGAGGTTCGCCATGATTCTGGAGCGTTTCATATCTCCTGAAGGAACATTCCCTGTTTTCGGACGCTCTATACCTTACCGTATGGCAACAATACAGCCACTGGCTCTTATAGCATGGTATAATGAGTTGCCGGCGGGAGTATCGAAAGCACAGGTGAGATGTGCGCTGACAGCGTGTATGAAACGTATGTTCAAGTCGGGCAATAACTTTAATGAGGGCGGATTCCTCACCATAGGATTCTGCGGACATCAGACTGGCATTTCGAATCATTATACAAACAATGGCAGCCTGTATATGACTACACTTGCATTCCTTCCGTTGGGATTGCCTGCCTCTGACCCGTTCTGGACTGATGCCGACCAACCTTGGACTTCTGTTAAGGCATGGGGAGAAATGGAGTTCCCGATAGACCACCGATGGGGGGATACAATCAGGACATGGGATTTATATTAATTTACTAAATATTTGCAACAATGAAATATTCTACTATTATTACTAAAACCATTTGCTTGAGTGTTCCGTTCTTCGCTTTGTCATGTGAAGACCCTCAGGAAGAGTTCTCATATATTCCGCCTGAGGTTATTTACTCACAACCGGGGAATGTGGAGGACTATAATACTCCCGGCGACAATGCAGGCGATAATGACGATGATGATGTGGAACTGCAACTGCCTGTTCCCGGTCCTGCTGAAACCTATCCTAATAGCACCAAGCAGTATCAACCGATAATTGTCGAGTATGCGGAAAAACCTGACAAGGCTTTTATAGAGGCAAAGACAAGGATATTGCCATACCTGGTTGGTTATGAACAGCAGACAAAAACACAGGATGAGTATTTGCAAAGCGTGAATAAATATGGCTCATACGCAAAAGGGCAAAAATTCAAGGCTACCGGACGGTTCAGGGTTGAGAAAAACTCAAATGGAAGAAGTTGGATAGTCGACCCCGAAGGTTATCCATATTATGTAAGGGGTATCGCCTCATTCAGAATGGATGGCAACAGCTCAGCTTTCGGCAAGCTTTACAGTTCAGTAGATGACTGGGTGGCAAAGTCGCAGAAACAATTCTCTGAAATAGGATTTCATAGTGTCTGCGCTTTCGGTAAGGAAGAAGGCGACAAGGCTGTAAATGATTATAATAAATCGGCTTCAAGTCCTCTGACACAGGCTCCTTCCTTTTCATTCCTTGCAGAGTTCAAGAATAGCAAGGGAATTAGCTATCCGGGGCAGAACGTGAATCTTAAGATAGGTCTTGTGTTTTATGATGGATGGGATGAATGGTGCAAGGAGTATCTCAATTCGGATGCTTTCGGCATGTTCAGAAACAACCCGGATGTGTTGGGATTCTTCTCGGATAATGAGATAGACTTCTCTACATGGGGAAACAGGCTGCTCGACAGATTCCTGAAAATTTCAAACAAGCAGGATCCTGCTTATATTGCAGCCGCCAAGTTTATGACGGATAAGGACAAGAGTGCAAATGTTTCTGATGTAACGGATGAACTGAACAATGAGTTTGCCGGTATTTGTGCGGAAAAATATTATTCTGCCATAAAGAATGCGGTTAAGGCATCGAAGGACCCTGAATTGCTTTATCTGGGTTCACGCCTGCACAGCCTTCCTAAATACAACAGTTATATAATTAAGGCAGCGGGAAAATATTGTGATGTCATTTCCATAAATTATTATAGTAAATGGTCGCCTGAAAAAGGCTACATGGATGGCTGGAAGAACCAGGCGGGCGGTACTCCTTTCATGGTAACGGAATTCTATACCAAGGGTGAGGATACTAAGCTTGACAACTCAAGTGGAGCCGGTTTCGTGGTACGCGACCAGCAAAACCGTGGATTCGCTTACCAGCATTTTACCTTGGGACTGCTCGAAGCCAAGAATTGTGTAGGATGGGTTTTCTTCAAGTATCTGGATGATGAGGATTGCAATAAAGGTATGCTCGATTATAACTATAAACCTTATACATCATTGACCAAATACATGTCGGATATTAACTGGAATGTTTATAATCTTATAGATTATTTCGACAAATAAATCCATAATAATAATTTAAAACCGATTTTCTACTGCTCTGAGTATGATACATATATTATCATTGGATACCTGTAAGTATAAAAAGCGACTGTTAATTCCAGTATTTATATTTTTGTCAGCAAATGTTCAGGCTCAGCTTCATTTCAGTACTACTCTACAGAACATGATTCTATGGCGTGGCATTGAAGTGGCCGACGGACTGATTCTCTCGTCCGATTTGTCGGTTTCCGACCCATCGGGGAGGTTTACCGTCGGTTTCCTTGGCGGATCGAACACCAGGGGGAGTTATAAGGAG
The DNA here is from genome assembly GCF_003436255.1 of Bacteroides sp. D20. Taxonomy (NCBI): domain Bacteria; kingdom Pseudomonadati; phylum Bacteroidota; class Bacteroidia; order Bacteroidales; family Bacteroidaceae; genus Bacteroides; species Bacteroides sp. D20. The sequence goes on from NZ_QSOO01000001.1 coordinate 59,028, forward strand.
CTGAGCCAGTATATAATATATACTCATGGCAGGTTTCAGATTAAGGCTATAGATACATATAATTTCTCGCCGGGGGCTACATATAATAATAAGGAGTTCTTCAACTATAAGCCTGATGAGACGGGACGTTTTATAGACCTTATGCTCAATTATACGGGCGACAGGAAATTTCCGCTGGAGTTGAGCCTCTCTACACTTGTTTACGGTCGCGACAGGGATCTGGACAACAGCAAGAACATATACTCCAGTTTCGTATATGTGGGCTATACCATCTCATCTATCAGAACGAAAAGCTAAGGGTCGGTCCTGGTATTGGAACAGCTTTCGCATTAAGAAATTCAAGAAATGAAAGTGGGGAAATGGTGAACAGAACCATGTATGCCGAATCGGCAGGAATTACTCAGGTGTCCTTGAATGTAATTTATAAACTTCGGGTAATGAAATATGAAATCCCGTTGACGGTGATGACGTATTGGAATCCGAAATCCAACCAGGGATTTTTCTACACAGGAATGCAGTTCAATCTGTTTTGATTTTTATAGAGTTTGGGGTGACTTTTTATCTCCTTCATGAGGGGTAAAAATGTCGAAAAAGAGGGGGTATAATATCCCCTCTTTCTTTTTTAAAAATCTCCTCTATTGTTTTGATGGATACTTCATACTTTAGCATCATCGAAAATATAAAGAAAGTGAAATGTAATACTAACATAATAATATTAATAATATCATGAAGACAGAAGGATATAAAGTGAAAAGTTATTCTCAGCCAGTGAAAAGATATTGTCAGACTTTGAGTCTGCGTGACAATCCGGAATTGATTGAAGCCTACAGGAAGGCTCACAGTAAGGAAGAGTCATGGCCTGAGATACGTGCCGGAATACGTGAAGTGGGAATTCTGGAAATGGAAATATACATATTGGGGTCTAAACTTTTTATGATAGTGGAAACTCCTCTGAATTTTGACTGGGATAAAGCAATGGCAAAGCTTGCCACTCTGCCTCGTCAGGCCGAATGGGAGGAATATGTGGCAAAATTTCAGCAGTGTGCCGAGGGAGCCACATCGGACGAGAAATGGCAGATGATGGAACGTATGTTCTATCTGTATGAATAATAAATAGAGTAAAAAATTAACCTTTAAATTCTTTTTCAAAATGGAATATCGTGAATTGGGAAAGACAGGACTGAAAGTGCCTGTATTGAGTTATGGTGCATCTTCGTTGGGTGGAGTTTTTCATTCTATTAAAGAAAGTGAGGCTATACAGTCTGTTTTTACAGCAGTAGAACATGGACTGAACTTTATTGATGTTTCTCCATATTACGGACATTATAAGGCAGAAACAGTACTGGGTAAGGCTCTTAAGGAGTTGCCAAGAGAATCGTTCATACTTTCAACCAAGGTGGGACGTTATGGCAAGGATGGTGTTAATACATGGGACTACTCGGGCAAGCGCGCACAGGAAAGTGTATACGAAAGTATGGAACGTCTGAATATAGATCATATTGACCTTATCAATGTTCACGATGTTGAGTTTTCGGATATGAACCAGGTGGTGAACGAAACATTGCCTGCTCTGGTGGAACTGAAGGAGAAAGGCCTGGTGGGTCATGTGGGTATAACCGACCTTCAGCTTGAAAACCTGAAATGGGTTATTGACCATGCAGCTCCGGACACAGTTGAGGCGGTGCTTAATTTCTGTCACTATTCGCTTAACGATGACAAACTTGTTGACTTCCTCGATTATTTCGATGAAAAGGGTGTAGGGGTGATAAACGCTTCACCATTTGGTATGGGACTTCTCACACAGAGAGGTGTTCCTGAATGGCATCCAGCCCCAAAATCACTGATTGAGGCATGTGCAAAGGCTGCGAAGTTTTGTAAGGAACAGGGATATCCTATTGAGAAGCTTGCAGTACAGTTCTCTGTTAGTAACCCAAGAATACCTACAACACTGTTCAGTTCGGCAAAATCAGAATCTGTACTTCAGAATATTAAATACATTGAGGAACCTATCGACTGGAGTCTTGTGGAAAAGGTTAAGGAGATAATAGGTGATCAACAAAGAGTAAGTTGGGCAAATTCATAAATACTGTTGCTATGGATTATACAATAATTGACGCTCACTCACATCTGTGGCTTTATCAGGATACTGAAGTAGATGGCCTGAAAATAAAAACTACAGAGAATGGTCAATCATTGTTTATGGGGGAGGTGAGACAAATGCTTCCTCCCTTTATGATTGACGGAAGAAATACGGCAGAGGTTTTCCTGGCAAATATGAACTATGCCCAGGTTGGAGGAGCTGTTGTTACTCAGGAGTATATCGATGGTATACAGAATGACTATCTACTAGAGGTCATGACAAATTATCCCGACAGGTTTTTTGTGTGCGGTATGTGTGAATTCAGGAAGCAGGGTTACTTTAATCAGACTGTTGAACTTATAGACAAAGGGTTTAAGGCCATAAAGATTCCAGGACACCGTCTGCAGCTAAAGGACGGAAGGGTGATGCTCAATTCGGACGAAATGATGAAGATGTTTCATTTGATGGAAGATAAAGGAGTGATTCTTTCCATAGATATGATAGAGGGAGACCTTCAGGTTGGCGAGATGGAAGAAATCATTTCAGAATGTCCGGGTTTGAAAATAGCCATCGGTCATTTCGGCATGGTTACAAAACCGGACTGGAAGAAGCAGATAATGCTTGCCCGCCATAAAAATGTAATGATTGAGTCTGGCGGTATCACATGGCTGTTCAATGACGAGTTCTATCCGTTCAACGGTGCTATAAGGGCTATCAACGAAGCTGCCGACCTTGTCGGTTTCGAGAAACTGATGTGGGGTTCCGACTATCCGCGCACAATTACAGCCATCACCTACAAAATGTCGTACGACTTTGTGATTAAATCAAAAGAATTGGAAGAGAGAAGCAAAAAACTTTTCTTGGGCGAGAACGCGAAAGCCTTTTACGGTTTCAAGAATCTGCCTGAGTTACCTTATATTAAAAACATGTCAGAATGAAAAACAAATATTTTATACCGCTTTTACTGATATTCAGCTTGTTCTTCATGTGGGCTATCAGCAGTAATCTGTTGCCTACAATGATCAGGCAGTTGATGAAAACCTGTGAACTGAATGCTTTCGAGGCCTCGTTCACTGAATCTGCCTATTGGCTGGCCTACTTCCTGTTTCCCATACCGATAGCAATGTTCATGAAACGTTTCAGCTATAAGTCGGGTATAATAGTCGGTCTCATTCTTGCTGCTATCGGAGGTCTGCTTTTCTTCCCTGCAGCTGAGATAAAGGAATACTGGGCATATCTTGTAATCTTCTTTATTATGGCAACGGGAATGTGCTTTCTTGAGACGGCTGCCAATCCGTATGTGACAGCTTTGGGTACACATGACACGGCTTCGCGAAGATTGAATCTTGCACAGTCGTTCAACGGTCTTGGTGCTTTCATCTCCGCAATGTTTCTGAGCAAGCTTATACTTACCGGACAGAACTATACGCGCGAAACGCTGCCTGCCGACTTCCCGGGAGGCTGGGAAGGATTTATCCAGATGGAGACAGACTCCATGAAGATGCCTTATCTGGTTCTTGCCGTGTTACTCATCATTCTTGCAGTAGTGTTTACACTGTGTAAACTTCCAGACATAGATAACGAAGAATCGCACGGAGAGAAGGGCAAGCTTATCAATTTTGCAGTGTTGAAACGCAAGCATCTGAGATGGGGAGTCATCGCACAGTTCTTCTATAACGGAGGGCAGACAGCCATCAACAGCCTGTTCCTGGTTTACTGCTGCATGTATGCAGGTCTGTCGGAGGATGAGGCGACCACATTCTTCGGACTGTATATGCTGGCTTTCCTTGGCGGCAGATGGATAGGTACTATGCTAATGTCGAAATTCAGACCTCAGGATATGCTGCTTACATACGCTATAGTAAATATCATACTGTGTGGAGTAATTATTATGTTCGGTGGTATGACAGGACTTTATGCCATGCTTGCAGTGTCGTTTTTCATGTCAATCATGTATCCTACCCAATTCTCACTTGCTCTACGCGACCTCGGCGAGGACACCAAGAGTGGTTCGGCATTCCTTGTAATGGCTATTATAGGTAATGCATGTATCCCTCAGTTTACCGCATTTGTGATGAATCATAACGCGGATTTCTATCAGGTGGCATATATAATACCTCTGATATGTTTCTTCTTTACAGCATATTATGGCTGGAAAGGTTATAAGATAGAGAAAAAACATCATTAAAATAATACAATAACAAATTTAAATAAATACATAGATTATGAAAGCTGTTCAAATTACTGAAGCCGGAAAGGTTCAAGTAGCTGATATAGTTAAACCAACACTTGGAGTCGGAGAAATTTTACTTCGTATCAAATATGTCGGATTCTGTGGTTCCGACCTTAATACTTACCTTGGAAGAAATCCTATGGTCAAGATGCCTGTTATCCCGGGACATGAAGTGGGTGCTGTGATAGAGGAAATAGGCGAAGGCGTTCCTGTCGGTTTCGAGAAGGGAATGAACGTGACTGTAAATCCATATACCAACTGCGGAAAGTGTGCCTCATGCCGCAACGGACGTGTCAATGCCTGCGAACACAACGAGACTTTGGGCGTTCAGCGTAACGGTTCGATGCAGGAGTTCCTTGTCCTCCCTTGGACAAAGGTTATTCCGGCTGCCGGCCTCTCGGATAAGGAATGTGCATTGATTGAGCCTATGAGCGTAGGTTTCCATGCCGTCTCAAGAGCACAGGTAACTGACATTGATACTGTGGCCGTGATAGGTTGCGGAATGATTGGACTTGGTGCCATAGTAAGGGCATCGCTTCGTGGAGCAAGAGTAATAGCCATGGATATTGATGACGAGAAACTTGAACTGGCAAAACGTCTCGGTGCATCGATGGTTATCAATTCTAAGACAGAAAATGTGGTTGAAAGAGTAAGGGAACTTACTGACGGTTATATGGCTGATGTGGTGATAGAAGCTGTGGGCAGTCCTGTCACATACGTAACTGCCATTGATATTGTTGCTTTCACAGGTCGTGTGGCATGTATAGGCTATGCCAAGAGTGAAGTGGCTTTCCAGACAAAATATTTTGTTCAGAAGGAACTCGACATACGCGGTTCGCGCAATGCAATGCCTGAGGATTTCCGTGCCGTGATACATTATCTTCAGAATGGAAATTGCCCGATGAACGAACTTATCTCTGCCGTAGTGAAACCTGAAGAGGCAGGTGAGGCTCTGCAGAAATGGTCGGAAAATCCAGGTAAGGTATTCAGAATGTTGGTTGAATTTTAATTTTATCAATTTTAATTTTTGACATTACAATGAAAGCTTTAAATAATAAGACTGCAGTAAAGGCAGTACGTCCGGAACGTATCATACAGTTTGGTGAAGGCAATTTCCTTCGTGCGTTCGTTGACTGGATTATCTCGAATATGAATGAAAAGACAGATTTCAACAGCAGTGTTGTTGTGGTGCAACCTATAGATAAAGGTATGGTTGATGCCCTCAATGCTCAGGACTGTCTTTATCATGTCAATCTTCAGGGACTTAACAATGGCGAGGTGGTGAACTCATTCAGAATGATTGATGTCATCAGCCGTGCCCTGAATCCATATAGCCAGTATAATGATTTCATGGCACTGGCAGAACAGCCTGAGATGAGATTCGTAATCTCGAACACTACTGAAGCAGGTATCAACTTCGATCCGTCGTGCAAGCTCGAAGATGCTCCTGCAAACTCTTATCCGGGCAAGCTGACACAGTTGCTTTATCACAGATTCAAACATTTCAACGGCGACAAGTCGAAAGGACTTATCATCTTCCCATGCGAGCTTATCTTCCTCAACGGTCACAAACTGAAGGAAACAATCTATCAGTATATTGAATTGTGGAACCTTGGTGAAGAGTTCAAGTCATGGTTTGAAACAGTATGTGGTGTATATGCCACACTGGTGGACCGCATCGTACCGGGATTCCCTCGTAAAGACATAGATAACATAAAAACTAAACTAGACTTTGATGACAATTTAGTTGTACAGGGTGAGGCTTTTCACCTGTGGGTAATCGAAGCACCGGAATCGGTTGCCGAAGAATTTCCTGCAAACAAGGCGGGGCTGAACGTTCTGTTCGTCCCGTCGGAGGAGCCATATCATGAACGCAAGGTGACTCTCCTGAACGGTCCTCACACTGTATTGTCGCCGGTGGCATTCCTTTCGGGCGTCAATATCGTGAGAGATGCTTGCCGGCATGAGGTGATAGGTAAGTTCATCAAACGTGTGATGTTCGACGAGCTGATGGAAACCCTTAACTTACCGAAAGAAGAACTTAAGAAGTTTGCAGATGACGTTCTTGAACGTTTCAACAATCCTTTCGTGGATCATCAGGTGACATCAATCATGCTTAACTCATTCCCTAAGTATGCCACACGCGACCTTCCGGGAGTGAAGGAATATCTGAAACGCAAGGGTGTTCTTCCTGAAGGACTCGTCCTCGGTCTTGCAGCCATCATAGTATACTACAAAGGTGGAAAGCGTGCCGATGGTGTAGAGATAGTTCCTAACGATGCACCGGAAATCATGGCGATGCTTACAAGTTTGTGGAACGATGGCTCGGTAGAAAATCTTGTGAAGACAGTTCTCGCCGATACTTCCATCTGGGGTGAAGACCTTAATACCATCCCGGGACTGGCAGACCGTGTAATTTACTATATCAACAAAATCCAGAGCGAAGAAATGCTTCAGACAGTAAAAGACCTTGTAGATTGATACTTCTACCTGTATTCTTCAATTTATAAATGTTAGTTTGTTATGACTGAATATATCCAGATAAACCCTGCGGACAATGTGGCTGTGGCACTGCACCCATTGTCCAAGGGTACTATAATAGAGGTAAACGGCAATTTTATAGAACTGGCTGAGGATATACCTGCCGGTCATAAGATTGCCTTGAAGGATTTTGCAGAAGGTGATATGGTGATAAAATACGGTTTCCCTATATCGCACACTGTGAAAGAAGTCAGGAAAGGACATCTGCTGAACGAGAAAACTGTTAAGACTAACCTTTCCGGTCTGAGTACATATACTTACACTCCGAAGTTCGAGAAACAGACTTTTTCGAACGAGAACCGTACATTCAAAGGATATTTGCGTGCCAACGGAGAAGCCGGCATACGTAATGAGATATGGATTATCCCTACGGTGGGTTGCGTGAACGGAATAGCAAACCAGTTGGCCGAACAGCTTCGCAAGGAAACAGATTGCGAGGGGGTTGACTCCATTATATCTTTCCCTCATAACTACGGATGCTCGCAGTTGGGTGACGACCATGAGAATACCCGTAAGATATTGCGCGACATGGTCCTTCATCCCAATGCCGGAGCTGTCCTTGTCGTAGGTCTTGGCTGTGAGAACAACCAGCCTGATGCCTTTCGCGAGTTTATAGGTGACTATGATACCCAAAGGATCCGTTTCCTTGTTTCTCAGAAAGTAGATGATGAGATAGAAGAGGGTATGAAACTTCTTCGTGAGATGTATGCCATAGCCAGGGAAGACAAGCGGACTGATGTCCCCCTGTCAAAACTGCGTATAGGACTCAAGTGCGGCGGGTCTGACGGACTGTCCGGTATCACGGCCAATCCGATGCTTGGGGTGTTCTCTGACTATCTTGTTGCCCAGGGTGGGACAACAGTCCTCACGGAGGTACCTGAAATGTTCGGAGCCGAGACACTGCTCATGAACCGTTGCCGTACGCAGGAGATATTCGACGATACAGTGACCATGATAAACGACTTCAAGAACTACTTCATCTGCAATGACCAGCCTATATATGAAAATCCTTCGCCGGGAAACAAGGCGGGAGGTATTTCTACACTTGAGGAGAAATCATTGGGATGTACACAGAAGTCGGGAAGCTCGATGGTGGAGGATGTTCTGAAATATGGCGACCATGTCACAACACACGGACTTAATCTGTTGAGCGCACCGGGCAACGACCTTGTGGCAAGTACGGCTCTTGCTTCTGCCGGATGCCATATCGTACTGTTCACAACAGGTCGAGGAACACCGTTCGGAACATTCGTTCCAACCGTGAAGGTATCGACCAACACACCGCTGTACGAGCAGAAACATACGTGGATTGATTTCAATGCCGGAACTCTGGTAGAGGGAGAAAGCATGGAATCTTTAAGCAGACGTTTTATAGACTTTGTGGTGGAAGTGGCAAGCGGAAAGCAGGCACTGAACGAAAAGAAGGGATACCGGGAAATAGCTATCCTTAAGCAAGGAGTAACTTTATAAAATGTTTTATTTTTTTAAATGATGAAACTCTCCGTTGATATCTGAAATATAAATGGAGAGTTTTTTTGTTTTTACACTTTTGAAATTATTTTTGTCATTAATATTAATCTGAAAATCGATATGACCATAAAAAACATTATCACAGTCTTAACTATCTTTCTGTCCGGATTCTGTTATGCCGGAACCTCCACTAAAGTGGATTTCAACTTCGATTGGAAATTCAGCAAACCAGCAGGCTTCGTGCCTCAGGACACTTTGTTCCTGAGTCCAGATATAAAGTGGGAGGATGTGTGTCTGCCTCACGACTGGAGTATCAGCGAAGGATATACCAAGACTCAGACAGCCGGAAGCAATGGTTTTCTGCCTGGCGGTGTGGGGATTTACATGAAGAATTTTCTCACCTCGGATGATATGAATGGGAAAAAAGTGTTCATTCATTTCGAAGGTGTATATAATAACTCAAAGGTTTGGATAAACGGGCATCTGTTGGGATTCCGTCCTAACGGATATGTGGGATTTGAATATGAACTTACTCAATATCTGAAACCAAAAGGTTCGATGAATACAATAACTGTCTGCGTTGACAGAAGAGCGTATGCCGACAGCAGATGGTATGTCGGTGCCGGTATATACAGGAATGTGAGTCTTATTCTAAGAAACGAGCTCTATATTCCTTCAGACGGAATATTCGTTACCACACCACAGGTAGGCAACCGTTCGATGGTGAATGTGGTATGCGAGGTGAAGAATGCTGGAACAGGTGTAAAAGGAGTCACCGTGAAGCACGAAGTAGTGTACGACGGCAAGACAATAGCTTCTGTTTCCGATGATTTTGTTGCCCTGAAAGGCGATTTCAATGAGTTCACTGCATCTGTTGAACTGGAGAATTGTCATCTCTGGAGTCTTGAAACGCCTTCGATGTATGAGCTTCATACTACTCTGATTGCTTCTGACGGATATGTGATGGATAAGAAAACAACAAAATTTGGTATCCGCAACATTAAATTCGATGCGGATGAAGGCTTCCTTCTAAACGGAAAATCCGTAAAAATAAAAGGAGTGAACATACACCACGACTTGGGATGTATGGGTGTTGCCGCATACGATGATGCCCTGTTGCGACGCCTTCTGAAACTTCGTTCCATAGGCTGCAATGCCATACGTACAGCCCATAATCCGCATTCGGAAAGTCTGCTGGAAATGTGCGACAGTCTGGGACTTCTTGTAATGAATGAATTTATCGACGAATGGAAGGTAGCAAAGAAAAAGTGGATTACTGAGCGAGCTAAGGAAGATGCGCCCGACAGCATATCAATAGGATATACCAGATACTTCGATACGCATGCCGAGCACGACCTCAAGTCGTTCATCAGGCGAGACAGAAATCATCCTTGCGTGATACTCTGGAGTATAGGCAATGAAATAGAATGGACCTATCCATATTACTGGGCATCGAGCAAAGACAATAAAGGGTTCAAGGGGCTTATCCATACGGGCGACCCGGAAACAGACAACAAGTCTATACTGAAAGAGTTCAACCGTCTGTCAGGAGGAAAAGACGATTTGGCTGAAACAGCCGCTGTCCTTGCCGGTTGGGTTAAGGATGTGGACACTACCCGTCCCGTCTCTTCAGGAGTCGTTGTTCCGTCAGTTTCGCGTCTCTCCGGATATACAGACGTGCTTGATGTAGTGGGATATAACTATAAAGACAAATATTATGAAATCGACCATAAGCTATATCCATATCAGCCTATTATCGGTTCGGAGAATGTTGGTCAGCTCTTTGAATGGACAGCCGTGGCCGACAAGAAGTACATAGCGGGCATCTTCGTGTGGACAGGATTCGACTATCTTGGCGAGAACGGTCCATGGCCTGCAAGGGGTGGAGACTGTTCTTTCTTCGATTTCGTGGGCAACAAGACAGCGCGTGGCCATTTCTTTGAATGTCTGTGGAAAGACACACCGAAAACCCATATTGTAACAATACCTGAAAAAGAAAGCGAGTTCAAGATGGATGCTGACGGAAGTTTCACCTACACTCCACGCCCGGGATGGATCAGACGCTGGGAGTGGTACGACACACGCGATAAATGGAAGTACCGCAGGGACGAGGACATACTGGTACAGGTATATACCAACGCCCCAGAAGTGGAACTGTTTCTGAACGGCAAATCGTTGGGAACAAAGAAACGCAGCGATTTCATGGAGCATAATATACTGATGTGGAAGGTGGCATACAAGGAAGGAACACTCCTTGCGGTAGGCAAGGACGGCGACAGAATATTGTCGAAAGACACTTTGTCCACAAGCGGCAAGCCGTGCCGTCTGGCACTGAACTGCGACCGCAAAACAGCTACCGACAACGGTTATGACCTTATCCATGTAGAAGTATCCATTGAAGATAAAAAAGGAAACACAGTAGTCGATATACCTTCGGATGTGAGGATAATCCTCGACGACAAGTTTGAACTTGCCGGACTCGACAATGGATCGCCTTCGATAGAAGATTTGAACATCAACGTCATAAACAATAGTGTAAGGACATATAACGGAAAGTGTCTGTTTGTCCTGAGAACCATAAGAGGGAAGAAAGGAACATCCTTTGTAAAGGTTGTAGGTGACGGTGGAATACAGGGCAGATGTAAAATTCTGATTTCCCACCCTATATCACATTAATATCCCCCTCATATATTATAAGTGAAAGATATAGTTTTATGACATCAAAAAAACATGTAAAACCTAAGATTATGAGAAATAAAAATCTTTTAGCTTTAATAATCCTATTATCAACCCTAAAGGTTTCAGCATCTGATTCAAATGTTGATTTCAATAAAGATTGGAAATTCGTACTGAAAGATTCTGCTCATTATTCATATACTTCTTATGTCCCTGGTGATGAATGGAAGAAAGTGAACCTGCCACACGACTGGAGTGTTGGTCTGCCTTACGACTCCATCTCTGGCGAAGGGTGTGTAGCTTTCCTTCAGGGAGGAATAGGATGGTATAGCAAATCATTTCCCACAACAATCAGCGCAAATCAGAAATGCTATATAGTGTTCGATGGAGTATATAATAATTCTGAGTATTGGATAAATGGCAAAAAACTTGGATATCATCTTTCGGGATATGCTCCTTTTTATTTTGATGTCACAGACTATCTCAATCCCAATGAGGATAACCGCATGACTGTAAGGGTCGACCACAGCCATTATGCCGACAGCAGATGGTACACCGGTTCAGGTATATACAGGGATGTGAAAATGATTGTAACCGACAGACTGCATATTCCGGTTTGGGGAACATTTGTCACTACTCCCGTGGTTACTGATAAATATGCTAAAGTAAACAACCAAATTACCGTGCGCAACAGTTACTCTGAACCCAGAACAGCTGTTGTTGAGATAGTGTATAAAGATAATAAAGGCAATATCGCAGCCTTTGAGGTCTTCAGTATAAAACTGAATGCTGGTGAGGAGAAAATTATCGACATCGTATCGGAGATAAAACAGCCGGATTTGTGGAGCGTCGAGATACCAGTCCTCTATACAGCCGAGACCCGTATTAAGAATGGCGATGAAGTCATTTCTGAAAACACTGTCAGGTTCGGTATACGAACATTCCACTTTGATGCAGACAAAGGTTTCTTCCTTAACGGAAAAAATATGAAGATAAAAGGAGTATGCCTGCATCATGATGCCGGTATAGTTGGCACAGCAATGATACGCGATGTGTGGTACCGACGTCTGAAAACCCTTAAGGAAGGAGGATGTAACGCCATCCGCCTTTCGCACAATCCGGGAGCGGATGAGTTTCTGTCTTTGTGCGATGAGATAGGTCTTCTGGTCCAGGAAGAGTTCTTCGATGAGTGGGATTATCCCAAAGATAAAAGGCTCAATATGAAGGAAACGGTAGAAGACTATCCTACTCATGGTTATTGTGAGCATTTCCAGGAATGGGCTGAAAGGGATTTGAAAAACGTAATGAGGAGAAGCCGTAATCATGCCTGTATCTTCCAGTGGAGTATAGGTAATGAAATAGAATGGACTTATACCGGATGCCGTGAGGCAACAGGTTTCTTTGGAGCCGATTCCAACGGTAATTACTTCTGGAACCAGCCTCCATACTCTAAAGAAAAAATCAGAGAAATGTGGAAAATCCAGCCTAAACAAGCATACGACATTGGTCGTACAGCGCAAAAATTAGCAGCATGGACACGCCAGATGGATACTACACGAGTGGTTACCGCCAACTGCATCCTGCCTTCCATAAGTTTTGAGACAGGATATATCGATGCACTTGATGTGGCTGGTTTCAGCTACAGACGCGTGATGTATGATTATGCTAAGAAGAATTATCCTGACAAACCTATAATGGGTACAGAAAATCTTGGTCAGTGGCACGAATGGAAGGCGGTGATTGAAAGAGATTTCGTTCCGGGTATGTTTATATGGACAGGAGTCGATTATCTGGGAGAAAGTGGAAGCCGCCTTTCAAGATGGCCTCAAAAGTCAATAGGATGTGGTCTCCTGGATATGTGCGGCTATGTGAAGCCTTCGTACGACATGATGAAATCATTGTGGACTGACAAGCCTTTTATTGCTATATATTCACAGACTCCAGACAAATCTTCGTATCTCCAGGTAAAAGATGGCTTTACTGATAAGAAAGGACATGAATGGGATAGAAGATTATGGGTTTGGGATGATGTAAACTCTCACTGGAATTATCAGAAAGGTGACTCGGTAATAGTAGAAATATATTCCAATTGTGATGAAGTGGAACTTTTCGTTAACGGCAAGTCGATGGGAAAGAAGTATATAGACGATTTTGAGGATCATATCTATAAATGGGCAGTTCAGTACAAGCCTGGCACTATTACCGCAAAAGGAAAAAATAAGTTAGGTAATACCACTACAGCTATAAGGACTTCAGGCAAAGAACATTCGATATTGCTAGCGGTTGACAAACAAAGTATCGCAGCAAATGGAAAGGATGTTCTGCATGTCACAGCCCAGCTTACAGACAAAAAAGGTAATCCTGTAAAGACAACAGAACAGATGCTTAAGTTCAACATCGATGGAGAGTACCGTCTGTTGGGTATAGACAATGGAAATGTAAAGAACGTATCTCCATATCAAAGCAAGGAGATTATGACATATCAGGGAAGATGTATGCTGATGCTTCAGTCAACAGAAAAAACATCGGTACTGAATATCAGTGCAGAAACAAGTGAATTACAGTCGAATAAACTAACAATTAATATAAAATAAAGTCTAGTATGAGAAAAATTATTTTTGCAGCCGGCATGATGTCGCTATTGGCAGCATGCGGAAATACAGGCAATACACAGACTATTGCCGTTGACGACACTCAGAATTATGATGAGCGTAAGGCCGATTCATTGGGAATACCTAAGGGAAATAAGTTAAGTGCAGCTATGAAACGTGCCATGAAATGGGAAAATCACGACAATAAATGGTTCTTTGAGTATAAGATGGAACCACTTAAAGGTGATCTTGCTTATGAAGAGGGCGTAGTAAGAAGAGACCCGAGTGCAATGCTGAAAATAGGTGATACATATTATGTGTGGTATTCAAAGAGCTATGGACCTACCCAGGGATTTGCTGGAGATATAGAGAAAGATAAGGTTTTCCCGTGGGACAGATGCGATATATGGTATGCCACATCAAAGGATGGATTGACATGGAAAGAGCAGGGAATTGCAGTGAAGCGTGGTGAAAAGGGTGCTTACGACGATCGTTCTGTTTTCACTCCTGAGGTAATGGAATGGAAAGGAAAGTATTATCTTTGCTATCAGGCTGTAAAATCTCCTTATACAGTCCGTGTTAAGAATACTATCGGTATGGCATGTGCTGATTCCCCCGAAGGACTGTGGACCAAGACAGACAAGCCAGTACTGGAACCTTCTGATACCGGCGAATGGGAAGGCGATGAGGATAACAGATTCAAGGTTGTATCGAAAGGCGATTTCGACAGTCATAAGGTACACGACCCGTGTATAATACCTTATAATGGTAAGTTCTATATGTATTACAAAGGAGAACGTATGGGAGAAGAAATAACATGGGGTGGTCGTGAAATCAAACACGGTGTGGCTATTGCTGAAAATCCTATGGGTCCGTATGTGAAATCGGAATATAATCCTATTTCAAACAGTGGGCATGAAGTCTGCGTCTGGCCTTATAAAGGAGGTATAGCTTCTCTTATTACTACCGATGGTCCTGAAAAGAATACACTTCAGTGGTCGCCTGACGGAATAAACTTTGAGATAATGTCTGTAGTAAAGGGTGCACCACATGCCATTGGTCTGAACCGTAGTGCAGATGCCGAAAAAGAACCTACCGAAATATTGAGATGGGGTCTTACTCATATATACAACAGTTCTGATTACCAGAGTATAATGAGATTTTCTACTTGGACATTGCAGACACATACTGCTAAGGGTGAATCAAAAGAACGTAAATAAATTATTCTAATTTAAATTAAGATACCATGAAGAGAAAACTGTTTACTATTTGTTTAGCATCGTTGCAATTTGCATGTGCAGCAGAAAATTTAAATAATAAATCATACGAGTGGGACATCTATCCTGTACCAGCTAATGCTGGTGACGGTATGGTGTGGAAACTTCATCCACAGTCGGACGACTTTAATTATATTGCTGACGAAAAGGATAAAGGAAAAGAGTTCTATGCCAAATGGACTGATTTCTATCATAATCATTGGACAGGGCCTGCTCCTACAATATGGCAGAGAGACCATGTTTCCGTTTCAGACGGATTCCTTAAAATCAGAGCCAGCCGTCCTGAAGATGTCCCTCTAAAGAAAGTTGTAAGCGGACCTAACACAAAGGAACTCCCGGGAACCTATACAGGATGTATTACATCGAAGACTCGTGTAAAATATCCGGTTTATGTAGAAGCATACGCCAAACTTTCAAATTCAACCATGGCATCCGATGTATGGATGCTTAGCCCTGATGATACTCAGGAAATCGATATTATAGAGGCATACGGTGGTGATAGAGACGGTGGAGGTTATGGTGCCGACAGACTTCACTTAAGCCATCACATATTCATCCGTCAGCCATTCAAGGATTATCAGCCAAAGGATTCAGGTTCATGGTATAAGGATGACAAGGGAACATTGTGGCGCGATGATTTTCATCGTGTTGGAGTATTCTGGAAAGATCCTTTCACACTTGAATATTATGTAGATGGAGAACTCGTCAGAACTATAAGCGGTAAGGATATTATTGATCCCAACAACTACACTGGTGGCACGGGGTTGGTTAAGGATATGGACATCATAATAAATATGGAAGACCAAAGCTGGAGGGCCGTTAAAGGTTTAAGCCCTACGGATGAGGAACTGAAAAATGTGGAAGATCACACTTTCCTTGTCGACTGGATAAGGGTTTATACACTGGTCCCAGAAGAATAGGATTTTTATAGTTTATATCGTAATTTAATAAACACTTCATATATTCAACTTTTTCATTAATGAGTTTCAGTTGTAATATGAAGTGCTTTTTTATTGCTTGAATTTGAAATAAATATTTGAGAATGATATATACTATGACTAGTTAAATATATAAAATTATGATGTCAAAAAATCAATAGAATGTTCCTGATGACTTCATTATTGCGTAAAAGACTATTTATTGGATATTTTATTACTGGATTTATAGTCATAAGTATGGTTACTGCGATGATAAATGAACGTTGTCGGTTAAAAGAACTTAAGAATCTGATAATTCAAATTAATGAAGCTTATGAGAATTCCAATAAAGTTCATTTGTATATTACTAAGTTGGCAACTTTAGGTGAATCGGTTATAGCATGGGATGAGTCTGATTATAACATATTTCATAATCACCTTTTTAAAACAGATAGTGTTTTACTTGAAATTAAATTAAGGAGTGGTGATTTTTTATGTCCGGTTCAAATTGATTCTTTACGGGGATTGCTTAGAACGAAAGAAATGTACTTGTTTCGAATAATGAAAGCAATCCAATTTGCGAATAAATCTGATAGTATTCTTACTAATGAATTGCCTATAATAGCTACTCAAACAGTAAAAGTGAAGACAATAACTCAGAAAAAGAAAGGAATTGCCGGATTATTTGGAAAGAAGGAAAAGATACAAGTTCCCTATATTACTAATGAAATACAAGATTTTAATAATAGATTGGTTTCTGCCAGAGATTTGCGAAACAATCAGATTGAAACCTATGTGGATAGCCTGCGTTTGCATAATAGGATGTTAAATCAGAAGTTATATGATTTTGTATCGTTTTTAGATAATCAGGTACAGTTGTCATTTACAGAACGAAACTCAGAGGTAACAGAAGTCAAACAAGAATCCTTCCGATTATTTATCGTAATGATGAGTATTGCGGTTTTTATAATATTAATTTCATTTTTAATTATACAATCAGATTTACGTAAAGAAGAAATAATTAAAGCCAAATTACAACAAGCTATTCAGGAAAACGAGAATTTGCTTGATATGCGCAAGAAAATCATCCTGACAGTTTCACATGATATTAGAGGCCCACTTGGTAATATCCATAACTGTGCCGATCTAGTATCGGAAACGCGAGAGAAGAAAAAGCGTGAAATATATTTAGATGACATCCGCCATTCTTGCCAGCACGTCTTGCATTTGGTCAATAATCTGATGGATGCTTACCGTATTAATGAAGCTGGAGATTTACATAATGATATACCTTTTTATCTTAACCGTTTTTTAAAACGAATTTCAGATGAGTTTTCTCGTAAAGCGACTTCAAAAGGTCTTATTTTATATTCTGAACACAAAGGATTAAATGTAACTGTAAAAGGTGATGCGGACAAACTCGAACAGGTACTGGCCAATCTACTTACAAACGCTATCAAATTTACTTCCAGAGGAAACGTCAATTTTCATACTGAATATTCAGAGGGAAAACTTCGGATTGAAATTAGAGATACCGGTATAGGGATGGACGAGGAAACAATGAAAAGAATATTTGCTCCATTTGAGCGTGCCGCACAGGATGTCAATTCTGAAGGTTTTGGTTTGGGACTTTTTCTTACCAAAGGATTAATTAAGGTTTTGGAAGGAAAAATGGATGTGGAAAGTACACTCGGTAAAGGAAGCGTATTCAGGCTGGAACTTCCTTTGCCTGAAACGGATGAGTTAGTTGAGGAAGACAAATCGGACCATAATACAATAACTATATTGCCTAAGAATGTTCTTGTAGTGGACGATGATCCTATACAACTGAAAATAGCAGAAGATATGCTCGGGCGCAAAGGTATATCCTGTAAAACCTGTAAGAATGCACGTGAAGTAGTGGCCGCTCTTGAAAATTCTGAATATGATTTGGTCTTGACAGATGTACAAATGCCTGATACTGACGGATTCTGTTTGTTAAGATTGCTTCGCAATTCGGACATCGGCAATTTTAGAACTGTTCCAGTAGCAGTCATGACTGCCCGTGGTGATGGAAATTCCGGAATTTATGAAAAAGAAGGATTTGCAGGCTGTATTCATAAACCGTTCAATATCCACGGACTGCTCGCTTTTTTATCCACCATTGTATCTCGTACACAAGTTTCAGTTTCCGGAGATTTTGATTTTTCCAGTTTACTGGAGAATACGGATGATTATAGTCATATGCTTTCTCTCGTTGTTATGGAATCTGAAAAAGAACTGGAGGAGATGGAATCTGCTGACAGGATAACCGACCGTGAGACCATGAGAAAAATAATACACCGGATGATGCCTGTATGGGAAATGCTCGAGAAAGATAATATTTTACGTGATTTTCAAAGAATATTGCATGACAGTGATAGCCAAAACGAAACTGTTCATGAACATGCAATACAAATCATGGAGTGGCTTAAAAAATTAATAGAAGAAACAAAAAAGGAACTGAAGAAATATGAAAATCCTCATAGTTGAAGATAATATGATACTCTGCGGTATGATTGAAAAATGGTTGCAAAAAGCCGGTTACGAAGTTCTAACCGCAATGGACGAGCCCGGAGCACGTAGTATTCTGAAGAAAAACGAAATCAATCTTGTGTTGGGAGACGTACGTCTGCCGGAAGGAAATGGTATCAGCCTTCTGGAATGGATGATGCGTTCTAATGTGGAAGTTCCATTTATTGTCATGACAGATTATGCCTGTATCACGGATGCGGTCCGTGCCATCAAGCTCGGTGCTAAGGATTATTTGCAAAAGCCTGTTCATCAAGAGCAACTGATAGAATTAGTACATAGCATGCTTAAACAACCTGTTATTGTACGTAAAGAATGTTCTTTTGTTGAACGTACCAGTGAAGCAGCAAGAAAATCCGCTTCACTGGCTCGTCGTGTGGCACCGTCGGATCTTTCTGTTATGATATTTGGTTCGAGTGGAAGCGGTAAAGAGGTGATAGCCCAGATGATACACCGTTATAGTGACAGACGTGACAAACCATTCGTTGCCGTCAATTGTGGAAGTATACCTAACGATTTGCAGGCTTCTGAATTTTTCGGTGTAGTCAAAGGAGCTTTTACAGGAGCTGTTGCTGATAGGAAAGGACATTTTGAGACGGCCAATGGAGGAACCTTATTCCTGGATGAAGTTGGTAATATGCCGTATTCCATGCAGATTCTTCTTCTACGTGTCCTTCAGGAAAAGGAGTTTAATCCGGTAGGAAGTGATAAAGTGAAACATACGGATGTACGTATCATTTCTGCTACCAATGAGGATATGAAAAAAGCGGTGGAGGAAGGTCGCTTTCGTGAGGATTTGTATTATCGCCTTGCAGAACTCGAAATTGTTCAACCGCCATTAAAAGATTGCAAAGACGATATTCTTCCGCTTGCCGAATTCTTCAGAAGAGAACATTCCTGTAGAATCCGTGTCAAGAATGAGGGATTTACCGAAGAAGCGAAAGCATGCATGCTGGGATATGACTGGCCTGGTAATGTGCGGGAATTGAACGCAAAAATCAAACGTGCGGTAATTGTTGCGGATAATGTATTATTGGATGTTTGTGACTTGGGACTGGACAATGTAGATTGTAGTGACAATCCGGATATTCGTATCATTCAGGAAAAGGAAAAGATACGAAACCTGCTTGAGAAAAATCATGGTAATGTCAGCAAGACAGCAGTGGAACTCGGTTGCAGTCGTACAGCCCTGTACAAGAAAATGAAGAAACTTGGTCTGAAGTAATCTTTATTCTTTAAGGCGGTATACCAGTCTGCATACATTGTTTCGGAATGTTTTGGACTCACGCAAAGTCCATTGTCCGAATTGAATCTTTCCGGTTATGTTTTTCCCGCTTTTGTATGATATTGGAAGCAGGTAAATGACCAGTTCATCTGCGAGTCGGAAGAGAAATACACCACCCACATATTCTGCACTTTTTTCATCTTCTACCTTCATGAAAAATGTGCAGTCTTTTTCATGTCTTTCCTTGGCATCCATCAAATCAAGCATACCGTAATGCGGATACATGTTAAATGTAGCCCGCTCTTCCCAATAAGGGAAACCGTTCCGGTCTGTCCTGAGCCATTCCATCAGTTCCTCATTTTTATCCGGTAGAAATCCGTCCAATGTGACGGGCATAATAATCTGTACTTTTGCCATACCTCTGCTTGTTAAAAATAAAAGCATGAAACCCATGCTTATTTCGAACAGAGGCTCTGACAAAGCCCAACACAGAAACTCGCATGGGCTCACGCTATAAGGTATAGCATAAGCCTCACGCAATAGCCTCCGTGTTTTTGAATTTGTCAGATTCCTGTTCGAGACATCTTGCGACTTATGTATATAATCGACGGAAACATCCCGTAATCCGCCGTTATGTTCTATTTCAATTTCAAAGATAAGGAATGTTCCCTGAAAATCAAACTGATTCAGGATTTATTTGTCATTCTGTATCTATTCAGCTTTTCTTTTCTCCTCTTCTGCACTTTCTATTCCCAGCCGTTCACATAGTTCCGGGTCGCTCTTGATACGTTCCATCTCATCGTTGATGATAGCCTGTGCATCCGCCTTTATCTGGTCATAATTGCGCTGTATCTGTTGGAGCATGATGTCATTTCCTTCACTGTCCTTGAACCTGTTGATAACCGGGATTTTTTTATAAGCCTTTTCTTCCGCACTTACTTTGGCATGGTCCACGATAATTTCCGCATGGAAAATCTTTTGGTCGATTTTCTCACCGAAATTATCCGATACGGAACCGACAAACGTACCCTGTGAGAGGTTGGAAATTTTGGATGCTGGAATCAGTGAGTCCAGCTGGGTGTTGATAGATGTAGAGACATCCTGACGGTTGATGGATATGGACTGCCGTTTCTGCAAAATCTTTCCGAAGCGTTCGGAAAGTGTCTTGGCCGTTTCGCCGACCACCTGACCGCTGAATATGTTGCCGACTGTATTTTGAATCACCTTGCTTTCCTTTTCACCGTAGTCACGGTTAAGCTGGCTGAAGTCCTGGAATCCCAGACAGACCGCCACCTTGTTGGAACGTGCCGTTGCAATCAGGTTGTCCAGTCCTCGGAAATAGATGGTAGGAAGCTCGTCTATAATGACCGTGCTTTTAAGCTGCCCTTTCTTGTTTATCAGTTTGACGATTCTGGAATTATACAGTCCGAGCGCTGCGGAATAGATGTTCTGTCGGTCCGGATTATTGCCCACACAAAGGATTTTAGGTTCCTTCGGATTATTGATGTCCAGAGAAAAATCATTGCCTGTCATGACCCAGTACAGTTGTGGAGAAATCATTCTGGTAAGCGGAATTTTCGCCGAAGCTATCTGGCCCTGAAGCTGGTCTTGTGCCCCACCCTTCCAGGCATCCATGAAAGGAGAAAGGTAGTTCTCCAGTTCCGGATAGGAAGTCAATATGGTAAACAAATCAGAATAAGGTTTGTTCAGCAGTTCCACGGCATGAGGGAAGCTGCAATAGATACCATTTTTGTATATTTTCAAATACCAGATTATAGCTGCCAAAAGGATAATAGGAGACTCTACAAAGAAGTCACCCTGTTTTTCAATATCGGGTAAGTCAAGGGCATTGCTGCCCCCTTCTCCCCTAAGAACCGTACATGAGAGTTTCCCCTCATACGGCTCAAGCAACTCAATATTTCTATTTGTTGTTAGAAATCGGCTCATACTTTCAACATTTTCGTTTATTTCGCTTGTAGCAGTTGTTGTGGACAAGTTGCCGTACAATCGAACCACCAACAGATATTTCGTTGACGTTCCATGCTTTTGTACAATCTATTTCCTTGCCACATAACGGACAAATCCGGTTCTGCTTGTTCCATAAATATAAGAGAGACTTACGTCCCTTGAGAGATTCCAGCATTTGTTGCTCCTTTCGCTGAAAGAAATAATCATCGTATTCCGGGTCGAAAGGGTTTGCCTCACCTTTGATTTGCTTGTACGGAGTATAATGTATATCCGACAACCTTTTAAGGGTCAGGTAGTTCACTTTCTTGCTCTTGGTTTCATATTTCCATGCAAACGTCCATTTACGCCCCCGAATTTCATGCCAATATTTGTCTGCAACCCAAGACTTGCGTTTCTTTGGATGGCGACGTAAAGCCCATTTCTTCGTGAGATTGTAAATGTGATTGTCACAACCATGAAAAGCATCGGTTGATGCACCATATCGGTAATAGTTGCCCCAACCTGTGATTACAGGATTAAGCATTCGTATCAGCGATTCCTGCTTACACATTTTATGTCCTTTAACGATGTCACCGATTTTTGCCCTGAAGCGTTTCTGTGCATCTTTGGACGGGGATGTGTATAGCCTTTTGCCAAACTTCCTCACATTGAAACCTAAGAAATCAAAACCGTCGTATATGTTCGTAATGGTAGTTTTCTCTTCGGATAAGGTTAGCCCTCTTTCTTTGAGAAATTCTATCACGATAGGTTTGACTTCGTTTTCCAATAGCTCCTTTTCTCGACCTGTGATTATAAAGTCATCCGCATAACGAATAAGGTTTACCTTGTAGTGGAATGTCTTATTGTTGCGCCATAATCTTTTGAATCTTTCAGCCAAGAGTGGTTGAAGTCCGTCAAGTGCTATATTTGCAAGTGTCGGTGATATGATACCTCCTTGTGGTGTACCCTCTTCTGTCGGGAATAGTTTGCCATTGAATACAGCTCCACATTTCAGCCATTTTCTGAGTATCGTCTTATCCATAGGGATATGATTAAGAAGCCAGTCGTGGCTGATATGGTCGAAGCAGCCTTTAATGTCTCCCTCCAAAATCCATTCGGGAGAATGCTGGCGGTTTAGAACCGTATCAATCTGACGGATAGCGTCCATTGTCCTGCGTCTCTTGCGGAAACCATAAGAAAAGCGGTCGCCTGTCGTTTCGGCTATCGGTTCCAATGCCATGAGATATAATGCCTGCATCGCCCTGTCTTTCATTGTCGGTATTCCCAGCGGTCGGAGTTTACCGTTCTTTTTCTTGATGTGAACCCTACGAAGCGGCTGCGGATTGTAACCACGACGTTTCAGTTCACCGATTGCTTTGTACTTGCGCTTGGGAGAATCCCAAAGCTGTTTATCTACTCCAGACGTTTTCTTCCCTTTGTTGGAAGTAACCCTCTTTACCGCCAATGCCTTGGCGTAAAAAGAGTGGGTCAGCATCCACTGCAAGGCTTTCACCTTGTTATGTCTGCCTTCCTTTTGAGCCTTTACAATACGCGCTTGTAGCTTTCGGACATAGGCTTCACACTTGGACCAGTCCATTCCGTCCCAAGTTAGATTCCTACTATCAGCAGGCGCACACGATGTTTTAGTTTCGTTCATTTGCTTTCCTCCTTTTGAAAGTTCTAAAAGTTATCTTGTAAAGAGTTACCATATACGGAAGTCTGCCCACTTTCGTGTCGGATGATGTCACCAATAACAACCCGTGATGTTGATTCAATCCGTATCCACCCCATTACAGGGTGGCATTCGCTTTTTCCGTTATCTCATACCTGCACCCCATTCGGCTTGCCTTGCGGTTCGCTTACTCGCATTCTTACGAGAGAGATACAGGCTTGCCCTGTTCCACGTAATTGACAAACGGATAGTTTAGGTTCTGCCAAGTCCGCCGGCAGTGCTGTGTCCGTGTAACCCCAACATGGGCAAGGGTTATCCGACTGCTTACCTTTTGGTGAGAGCTAAAGTATCTTGCGCTCCTTCAAACCTTACGACGGCTAAAGTCAGTTCACTTACGTTAACCATGCTATCCAGCCTCGCCACTCAACGGTATGATACTAACCGCCCTTGACATTCCCTCACGGTTCAGTCTTGTCCTTTCGGAAAGTGTACTTTGTCCTATAAGCTTGGCACAACCCATCACTGGAGATGCACCTTATAGTAGGCTACCGCTGACGGAACAGCGGGTTAAATCATGCAATTAATATTACTGTCTAACAATCAATTACGTGACTTTACAGGTCACACCCAGGTCTTGTTCAAATTTAACATGATGGTATAGCTTGCTTCGTATGCGTCAGATATGTCTGTCATGAACTCCGGATTGATGGGATTGCAGCGGTGTGAACGGTGCGGATCATCAAAATTGATGACGTAAAAATGCGGTTTTACCTTATATTTGTCCATATTGTGCAACAATGTATTATAGGCAATGGTTGAAAGGTCATCGAATTTGTAATCATAGATATATACACTGAAACCTTTGGAAATCATCTGTTTGATGTAGTTGTTCACCACTGCGTAGGATTTACCGGAACCCGGTGTTCCCAATACGATGGTCGCGCGGAAAGGATTGACCACGTTGATCCAGCCGTCGTTGAGCTTGCCGCCATACTGGAATCTGGTGGGCAGATTGACAGAATATTCATTCTCCATCAGCCTTGTCTCCTGCATGAAGGATTCGTTTTCCATATTGAACACATCCTCCATCAGGTTATGCCTGTAAAGCCTGCTGATCCACAGTCCCGCCATGAGCAGGCATAGATAACCGGCTGCAAGTGTCACCACATACAGGGCAGTAATCGCTTCGTGTGGAAAAGGCAGGTCAAGCAGCCACCAGTTCATGAAAAACAGAACCGCCCCGGCAGTGAGTACCGCCCATATACGCTGCCATGTAATCTTCTCACCCTTGACTCCGATAGTACCCATACAGGATATGGCCAGCAGAAGCACTGCCATCAGTTTTGTCCAAAGGATACAGCCGAATATACCGGTTGTCCTGTCAAAGTTCATCAGTATCCGGTCTATGACATCCAGATTCAGATGCCAGGCACTCATACTGGGATAGCAGTATACATAAACGTGGACTACCAGAATAAAAATACTGACAGCCCTGCCGAATTCCATAATCTTGGCAAGGGCTCTCAAATCGTCTTCCTGTTGCATAATGATGTAGATGATTGTGGGGGAATCCGTTGTTCCCCCTGTTGTTGACTCATTTTGATTGATCAGATACCGCGTGATTTGCGTTTCTGCGGTTTCTTTTTCCGTTTCATGCGGCGACGGAACGCTTCTTCCTCGTAATCGACTGCCGGATTTGCCTCAAAGGAGAAGATGCCTGCCGCCTGTTCAAGCGCACTGTTTTCTTCCATACGGTGGCCGTACCGTTTCCAAAGTTCCTCCGGACCGGACTGTTGTCTGTCCTGCCAGGGTATTCCTTCCCACCAGTTGACAAGGCCGTTGAATACGTTGGCGGAAAACTCCTTTCCCATACGTGAACCGTTGAACGCCTCGCGCCGTTCATGGTCTATGAATGTGACACCGTAGATACGTCCGGTATCGTTCCTTCGGAATACCACATCAATGTGCTCCTGTTTCAGCAGTTCCCTGAATTCCTGTTCCGATTTTGCGTTACGCATGGCCCATACGACCTTGCCGGATATGGCAGGAGCCCATCTGCCTTCCTTGAAGTCCTGTGTATGCCGTAACATACGTTCGGACAGTCCCGTATTTCCGAAACGCTTGCCGAACCTTGCACTTTTTATCGGAGGGCTGACTACTTTTCCAATATCATCTGTAGCCGAATAGATGATACCCGTATAGGGTGTTCCCATGTAATCGCCTAGTAGTTGTCGGGCTTCAATGTTCAGTGTGGAAAGCAGTGCGGAATACTCTCCGAAAGTCTGGAAACGGTAGCTTTCCAGTACGGCCTTTAGTGTGTTTCCTATCTGATGGCGTATATCCCCCTGTGAGGCATCCACCTTTTTCAGTTCCGCTTTCGGATTCCGTCTTTCCGCATCCGCACTGTTACGCAGTCCGAATTCCTGTTCCAGTTCCCGGCAGGCTGTCATTGAACGGCGGTGTTCATAGGAGTCATTGATTTTCCTTCCTTCATCGTCAATGCATACACTCACGATATGTATGTGCGTGTTGCAGGTATCTCCATGTCTGTACACGATGAACGGCTGGTCACCATAACCCATTTTCTGCATGTATTTCTCTGCCAGTTCCGCCAGCCTGTCATTGTCCAGCCTGTCTTCCGGTGCCGGGCTGAGGGCGATATGCAGGACCGGCTTATCCGTCCTCCTGTTTGCCGTCAGATGGTTTTCAAATGAAAGGAGAGCTAGACGCATGTCCTCGCTCGGCAGTCCCGGGCGGTCGGAAATCATCCGGTGTCCGGAAAGGATTTCCGCCGTCCCCTGAAATACCTTTTCATGATTATAGGCCAGTGCCCCGTAAAGACTTTCTCCGTGACTTATCTTTGCAACCATTTCTTTTCATATTCTTTAGTTAAGGCCATAATCTGTTTGTTGAGCAGTATCAGTTCCAGGGTAGCCTTTTCAAGTTTGTAAAGCAAGGACATCGCCCTTTTTTCCCCGAAGTTTTTCTGTACGGCCCTTACGACCTGATTGTAATTGTTGCCTATTGCCTGGAATTGTCTGTAAAATTCCCCGAGCCGGATGTAATAGTCCATGGAAACCTTGTCCACCTTGATTACCTTCAGCTGTTCTGAAAAGATTGATTTCTTGATAAAGATTGTCCTGTCCCTTGCTCCGGATTCCAGAAACAGTCTTTCAAATCTGCTTTTCTCCTGTGCGTTCAGACGGAAATTGTACTTGTAGTCCGCCGGATCAGTCTTCGGTTTTCTGCCTGTCCTTCTTGCCTGTTTTTTCTCCATGCTTTTCTGCTTTTGGGTTATTTTTCTTTCTCCGTCAGATTTTCCGACTTTGGAGGAAAATCTCCCGACCGTTAGGGAGGGCAAGTTGGTTTTTGTATGGCAGAATACTTTCTGTCGTACAAAAACACAACTTGCTCTGTTCGTTTGAACAGAGAATCCACCTCCAGCGGATTGCTGCGCGACGTGAGCGGCGTGCTGCTGTCCGTCGGAAGATGTTCCAAGCCGTTCATCGGTTCTGACTTTGCAAAATTATGACCGTGTAAACAGTTGTGAAATAGCGGATTGTATGACATATAATGACGCCTGATGACATCTGATGTCATGGTATTGGTTACATATTACCTGTATGCTTGAAAGACCTTATTTTTGACGCGATTTAAGCGTGCAATATTGCAATAACATAATGACATAATAACATAACAACATGGTATTGCAATAATATAAGGACATAATAACATGGCAACATAGTATTACAATAACATAATGACATAATAACATGGCAATATAGCATTGCAATAACATAATGACATAATAACGTAACAACATAGTATTGCAATAACATAAGGACATAATAACATGGCAACATAGTATTGCAATAACATAAGGACATAATAACGCGGCAACATAATATTGTAATAACATGAGGACATAATAACATGGCAATATAGTATCACAATAGCGTAATGCCATTGTAAGATTAGTGAAAGAAAAAGTGAATATTAACCCCAAAAACAAAAGGTATGAACAAACGTCCGATTCTTGTCGCCTTCAGCAATCAGAAAGGCGGTGTGGGCAAGTCCACGGTAACAGC
Organism: Bacteroides sp. D20; assembly: GCF_003436255.1. NCBI lineage: Bacteria > Pseudomonadati > Bacteroidota > Bacteroidia > Bacteroidales > Bacteroidaceae > Bacteroides > Bacteroides sp. D20. Next base: position 86,295 of record NZ_QSOO01000001.1, read on the forward strand.
GGTTCTTGCCAGTTATTTTAATTATGTAAGAGGTCTGAAAGTTGCTGTCGTTGACTGTGACTATCCCCAGTTCAGTCTGGAAAAACTAAGGGGAAGGGATTTGAAGAACCTTGAGAAAAGCGAGTATCACCAGCGACTTTTCTGCCGTCAGTTTGAAGACGGTTCCCGTAAGGCCTATCCGATCGTCACTTCCACGCCGGAGGCAGCCGCAGAGATTCCCGGCAAACTGGAAGGCGACTATGACCTGATATTCTTCGATCTTCCCGGAACGGTGAACTCCCGTGGTGTATTCGAGTCCGTCATGAACATGGATTTTATCTTTACTCCCATTGTAAAGGACCGTATGGTCATGCAGAGCAGCCTTTCCTTTGTATCGACCGTTCAGGATTTTATCGGACAGCATCCGGAAGCTCCCCTGAAGGACATACGTTTATTCTGGAACCGTATGGACAGCCGTACTTCAAAAGAACTGTATGTAATGTATAATGCAATAGTGCTTCGTATGGGGTTGAAGGTCTTTGAAACCGTACTTCCGGATCTTGAACGTTTTAACAAGGAAATGACACCTTCTTCCAGGCAGCATTTCCGCTGCACCCTTCTTCCTCCTTCCGAATCACTACTGAAAGACAGCCGTCTTGAGGCGTTTGCCCAGGAGATGGAACGTATCATATTTCCGGGATAATGGCTATGGCAAAGAAAAGAGAGATATTCAAGGTGGACGAGGATGCCTTGAAAGACATGATGGCCAGTGAATCCATTTCCTGCGGTAAATCTGGAACTGATGTCGGCGAGAATGTTCTTCCTGTCACAGAAAAGGAAAAAAATGTACCGGATGTAAAGACACAGGGACAGGAAAAGTCCCGGAAAACGATACGCGCCGATCCCGGACTGGAAGAGAAGGTGGAAATGTATAAGGAACTGTTTCTGGACAGAAAGAAGTCCGTACACAGAAAGCAGACCTATATCAGCTATGACATGTATTGCAGGCTGGCCCGTATCCTTCCCCTTCTGAGTGATGACATGAGTGTGCCCGCTTTTTTGGATAATGTGCTGGCACACCATCTTGAGACTTACAGTGAAGAGCTTGGCGAGCTGTTTCGCCGAAAAACCCCAAAAACATTCTGAAAATGATATGGATTGTATTGACTGTTGCCGTATTGGTTTGCGGTCTGCTGTTATGTTGCGTTTATTTACTGTCCAATAAGATTTGTTCACTGAAAAGACAGGTCAGAGAGTTGAATGAGAAAATAGGAATAGCGAACTGCTTTCCCGAATATAGCCGTGTGTATCTGAACGATACTCCAGTCGGGAAAGGACGTCAGATTCGTATCCGTTGCGGTTTGTACAACAAGGCAAGCCGCCTTATTCCGTTTATGGCTCCCGGCATGAGTGTTTCAGTCTATGTGAGCAATATCGTGGAGGAGCACTTGAAACGCCACGGAGAATTGCTGAAGAATGAACTTGAATGTTTTCTCTATAAGGATTCTTTATGGAAGAACTGATATACTTCTGTGTACGGATTGTCTGTATAGGCTATTTGCTGTACAGCGTGTATGGCTGGAGAAGGCGTATCGAAACTGTTTGTACCCTGCTTTATGGGAAACCTTGCGTGAAGAAGGAAAATAAAGAAGCTGCCGGAACGGAATCTGCGGTTTCAGATGCAGAAGTGATGGGAAGTACCCGTTATGTCTATCTGGACGAGAATGCCGGAAAGACTGCCGCTCCCTTCATGAGCCAGCCACTTGAAAGGAATTTTATCGGTGAGGAGGAGGATGTGCAGCAGGAAGATGTGGAATGCAACCTTCAGCTGGATAAAATGAAACTCCTGCAGGAAGTCCAGGAAGACCTTGATGAGGAGTCTCCCGAAGTGGAATCCGTATCACCTGTTCTGTCCAGCAGGGACATGGAAGTACTCGGCGAATATCTGACACATCAGGATGAAGCCGACCATGAGAAGGCCATGCAGGCGGCCCGTGTCCTGTTCTCCATCAGGCAGACCAGCCTGATTGATGTGTTCCTTTCCAATATGGAGAATTCCGCGATTGTAGAGGAACTGATAGACAGGTATCTTGATGAGGACGGCAATCCCAAACCGCTTAAAGTAAAGGATGGGAATGAACCGTCTGACGAGTGGCGGAAATATATCTGACACCGATATATTCAGGCATCCCGGAAATCTTTTCGGGATGCTTTTTTTATGTCTGTAAGGCTTCCTGAATGACATCTGATGACATCTGGTGACACCTGATGACGGTGTTGTATCACAGCGGTTTAAGCCTTATATATTTGCAGTCGAATTCAACATTTATGTCAAACCCCAAAATGATTCAACAATGAAGAGAAGAATCCTATTTTCAGTATTATGTGTGCTGGCAGCGGCAGGTGCCTTCGCACAGGGACAGGGTCTTGCCGGCATCAATGAGGCTACCAGCCTTATGACTTCGTATTTCGATCCGGCCACCAAATTGTGTTATGCCATCGGAGCCGTACTCGGTCTGGTCGGCGGTATCAAGACGTATGGCAAGTTCAGCAGCGGTGACCCGGATACGTCCAAGACTGCGGCAAGCTGGTTCTTCGCCTGCATCTTCCTGATTGTGGCCGCCACCATTCTCCGTTCCTTCTTCCTATAAGCCATGGATTACCGTATCAACAAAGGAGCAGGCCGTCCGATTGAGTTCAAGGGCTTGAAATCACAGTACCTGTTCTTTTTTGCCGGAGGCCTTGTATCGGTCTTTCTTGCGGTGGTTGTCCTGTATATGGCCGGTGTCAGCCAGCTGGTATGCCTGTCTTTCGGGGCGATATCCGGTACCCTTGCCGTATGGCTGACTTTCCGCATGAATGCCCGCTACGGTGAGCATGGGCTGATGAAGATGCTGGCCGAGAAACGCCATCCGCGCTATCTGTCAGCCCGTCGCAGAATATTCAGAGCATTAACCAAAAAGAAGAGAAAGAAATGAGAAGTGTATTGAAGGCCTGTGATCTGGAAGACAGATTCCCGATTCTGGCCGTGGAAAACAACTGCATCGTAAGCAAGGATGCGGACATTACGGTAGCCTTCGAGGTCGAGCTGCCTGAACTGTACACGGTGACGGCGGCGGAATATGAAGCCATTCACGGTACCTGGGTAAAGGCCATGAAGGTGCTTCCAAATTATTCGGTCGTGTACAAGCAGGACTGGTTCGTCAAGGAAAACTACCGGAGCGAAGGAAACGGGACGGAAAGTTTCCTGTCCCGCAGCTATGAGCGTCATTTCAACGAACGCCCGTATCTCAGACACCGCTGCTTCCTGTATCTGACAAAGACCACACGCGAACGTGCCCGTCGCCGCAGTGATTTCAGTACCCTGTGCCGCGGCTATATCCTTCCCAAGGAAATCACGGACTGGGATTCGGTCGTGAAATTCCTGGAGGCGGTGGAGCAGTTCGAGCGTATCATGAACGATTCGGGGCATGTCAGGATGAAGCGTCTCAGAACGGAAGAGGTGGTCGGAACGGAAGAATGTCCCGGGCTGATTGAAAGATACCTGACTCTCGGTATGGAGGACACGCACCCCGTATTACAGGACATCTGCCTTGATCCGGAACGTATGCGCATCGGTGACAAACGTCTTTGCCTGCATGTACTTTCCGATACGGAAGACCTTCCCGGCAGTGTGGGCACGGACATGCGCTATGAGCGCTTATCCACGGACCGTAGCGACTGCCGTCTTTCGTTTGCGGCTCCGGTAGGACTCCTGCTTTCATGCAACCATGTCTATTCGCAGTACGTGTTCATCGATGACGCGCAGGAAATCCTGCAACGCATGGAAAAGACCTCACGCAACATGCTGTCCCTGTCGAAATACAGCCGCAGCAATGCCGTGAACTATGAATGGGCAGAAATGTATCTTGACGAGGCGCATACGAAAGGGCTTGTTCCGGTACGGTGCCACTGTAACGTACTGGCCTGGGCGGAAGACGAGGAAGAGTTAAGGCGTATCAAGAACGATACCGGCAGCCAGCTTGCCCTGATGGGATGCGTACCCCATTACAACACGATAGATACTCCGGTGCTGTACTGGTCTGGTATTCCCGGCAATGCGGGCGATTTTCCGGCTGAGGAAAGTTTCTATACCTTTCTGGAACAGGCTGTCTGCCTGTTTGCTTCGGAAACGAATTACCGCAGTTCGCCCAGCCCGTTCGGTATCCGTATGACGGACAGGCAGAGCGGCGTACCGCTTCATCTGGACATCAGTGACCTGCCCATGCGCAAGGGAATCATCACCAACCGCAACAAGTTCATACTCGGTCCCTCCGGCAGCGGTAAATCCTTCTTAACGAACCATCTTGTCCGCCAGTATTATGAACAGGGTACCCATATCCTGCTGGTGGATACCGGAAACAGCTATCAGGGACTTTGCAGCCTGATTCATGACCGGACACATGGCGAGGACGGTATCTATATCACCTATGAGGAGGACAATCCCATCGCCTTCAATCCGTTCTATACGGATTCCGGGGAATTTGACGTGGAAAAGCGTGAAAGCATCAAGACACTGATACTCACACTCTGGAAACGTGAGGATGAAGCCCCAAGGCGTTCTGAAGAAGTGGCCCTTTCTGGAGCGGTGAACGCATACATCCGCAGGATAACGGAAAACAGGGATGTCAGACCCGATTTCAACGGATTCTACGAGTTTGTGCGTGATGACTACCGCCGGATGATTGAGGAGAAGAAAGTCCGTGAGAAGGATTTTGACATCGACGGTTTCCTGAACGTGCTGGAACCGTTCTACCGTGGCGGTGATTATGATTTCCTGCTTAATTCGGACAAGGAACTGGATCTTACCAACAAGCGCTTTATCGTATTTGAACTGGACAATATCAGCGGAAACAAGGTGCTTCTGCCCGTGGTCACGCTGATAATCATGGAAACCTTCATCGCTAAGATGCGCCGTTTGAAAGGCATCCGTAAGATGATACTCATTGAGGAATGCTGGAAAGCCCTGATGTCCGCCAATATGAGTGAGTACATAAAGTATCTTTGTGCGCCCGTAAAGGTTGCATCGTAAATATCTCTTTGGCAAGAGATTAGGAACGTGTTCTTTGAAAAATAACCTATCATCAGCCGACTTATCTGTTTCGGGAAAACTTAACCGAGCAGGGAGTGTAGCATGTCGGAAAAGTCATAAGTCAGTTAGTTACCAAACTGCGACTGAATGGCGAGATGAAAAGATAGATATGAGGATAAAGTCCGAATTGATTGAACGATAGTCTGAGTGGTCCCCCTTGAGGCTATGGCGTAAGGTAACTATCAACCGCCATATCGTGATAATACTTCAGTGAATAGGTATGAATGTAGCAAGAACTTATCACGACACAAGCGCAGTAAGCGATTAAAGGACGGAAGTCGTATCCGACAATCTATCATGCCAACAGTTACGATGTGATAAACGGGGATTACCTATCCCGAAGTGCCGAAAGGCTATTAGGTTTGACCTATGAAAATTCGGAGTGGTAACGGAGCTTCCATAGTAGTCCGAGCAAGGTAACACCTTGTACATGGCGAAGGGAAGCAGCTAATTATTAATACAATTAACGGAAAATGTGAGAGACATTATGAGAAGTCCAGAAAGAGTATTAAACAGTCTGTCAGAACACAGTAAGGATGCAAGCTATAAGTTTGAACGCCTTTACAGAATTTTGTTCAATGAGGAAATGTTCTATGTTGCCTATCAGCGTATTTATGCTAAAGAAGGTAACATGACTAAAGGTTCGGACGGTCAGACCATTGACAACATGAGCCTGAAACGAATTAAAAAGTTGATTGATACGTTAAAAGACGAAACGTACCAGCCCCAACCGTCAAAGAGAGTGTACATACCGAAGAAAAACGGTAAGAAAAGACCTCTTGGCGTACCGACTTTCAATGACAAGTTGATACAGGAAGTGGTAAGAATGGTATTGGAAGCCATATACGAGGGGAGTTTTGAATATACCTCGCATGGGTTTCGTCCCAATCGAAGCTGCCATACTGCATTAACTCATATCCAAAAGGAGTTTAGCGGTGCAAAATGGTTTGTAGAGGGAGATATAAAAGGCTTCTTTGATAATATAAACCATGATGTATTGATAAGCATTCTTTCGGAACGCATTGCGGATGAACGATTCATCCGATTGATACGCAAGTTTTTGAAAGCTGGATATATTGAAGAATGGCAATTCCACAATACTTACAGTGGCACACCGCAAGGTGGTATCATCAGCCCGATATTGGCTAATATATACCTTGACAAGCTGGATAAGTATATAAAGGAATACACTGCCAAATTCGACAAAGGGAAGAAACGAAAATTCAGTAGAGAAAGTATGGACTATAAAAATGCAAGAAGCCGTACTGTGCGAAGATTGAAGTCCGTAAAAGACGAAAGGCAAAGGACAAAGCTAATCCTTGAACTGAAAGCAATAGAACAAGGACGGGCTAAATATCCCAACGGCGAAGAAATGGATGCCGATTACAGAAGGATGAAATATGCAAGATATGCAGATGATTTTCTTGTGGGAATTATCGGAAGCAAGCAGGATGCGCTACAGATAAAGGAAGATATTAAAAACTTCCTTGCTGATAAATTGGCATTGGAACTGTCCGATGAAAAGACACTTGTCACCCACACGGAAAGACCTGCCAAATTTCTCGGATATGAAATCACTGTAAGAAAGTCCAACGACCAAAAAAGGGATAAACGGGGTAGATTAAGAAGAAGAACCTATGGTAAAAGGGTCTGCTTAAATGTCAGTATGGAAACTGTCCGTAAAAAACTTTTCAATTTGGGAGTCTTGGAACTGACAAACCGTAACGGAAAGGAAATATGGAAACCGAAATGTAAATCGGGACTGATATTCAATGACGACCTTGAAATCCTTGATAGTTATAATCGAGAAATCGTGGGTTTCTATAACTATTACTCCATAGCTAACAACTGCGCCCATGCCTTGAATAATTTCAGTTACATCATGGAATACAGCATGTACAAAACGTTTGCAGGCAAATACAAGTGCCGCACACGTGAGGTAAACAAGAAATATCGCAAGAACGGTAGGTTTACCATAAAGCACATGACTAAAACAGGTGTAAAGGAAAGATACTTTTATAATGGTGGGTTCAAACGAAAAAAGCCCACCTATAAATCGGAATGTGACACTATGCCACGGACAATTTATACCGCAGGGCGGACAAGCCTTGTTGAAAGACTAAAAGCCCGTGAGTGTGAATTATGTGAAGCGACAGACGACCTTGTTATGCATCATGTAAGGAAACTAAAGAACTTACAGGGCAAGGAAAGCTGGGAACGACACATGATTGCCCGTAAACGCAAGACGATTGCCGTGTGCAGGAGTTGTCACAAGAAGATACATGACGGAAAGATAGACTGAAATTAGTGGAGAGCCGGATACGCTGAGAGGTGTAAGTCCGGTTCGGGGGCGAGCTTTTGGAAACCTGCCATAGAAATATGATAAGGCGCCGGGTGCTTAGCCTACTTAAGACCGTCAGAAAATATTTCGGTGAGGCCGTGGTGGTCACCCAGGAAGTGGATGACATCATCAGTTCCCCTGTCGTAAAGGAAGCTATCATCAACAACAGTGACTGCAAGATTCTTCTTGACCAGCGGAAATACATGAACAAGTTCGACCATATCCAGCGGCTTCTCGGACTGACCGACAAGGAACGCGGACAGATCCTGTCCATTAACCAAGCCAACCATCCCGGACGTTTCTACCGTGAGGTCTGGATCGGTCTTGGCGGTACCCACTCGGCCGTGTATGCCACGGAAGTCAGCGATGAGGAATATGCCGTATATACCACGGAAGAGTCGGAAAAGCTGGAATTGCAGAAGCTGGCCAGGGAACTGGGCGGAAATCTGGAACTGGCCGTGAAACGCATTGCGGAAATGAGAAGGGAAAGGAAAAGGTCAAACGGTAAAGCATGACGGTTATGAATGACAGTTTTGAATCGGATGAAAGAAAGCGTAAGGAGACCATTGAATGTCTCTACTGGTCCCTGATGAACGGATGGGACATACCGAAGGATATCCGTGAATATTACGGATTTTCAGAAGACTATGAGCTGTATCACCGGCTTGAAAGTATGGAACCGGAAGATTACAGGGAAAGAAGGCTCAGAGGCGAGATACCTGATGCCGTAGAGGTCGATGTAAGACTGACACATGCTGTGGAGAAGGTCTTCGAGCGGCTTTGTTCCCCTCCTCCCGTACAGTATCTCGACAAGCTGTACGGGGAACTGGAAAAGCTGGGAGGTTTCATCGCCAACCCGAAGAATATTGACAGCCCTTTCATTAATTCCTGTTTTCTCATGAAATACGGCATTGACCGGAATTCCCCGGATGAAATCAGGCGGCAACAGTCAGAAAAGGCCTATAAGGAACTTTATGCCAGGTTTGAAACCATGGTTGGCCTGAAGTCCCCAAACAAAAAGGACGATGCCATTATCCGCAAGGAATGCCGGCAGCCAGCCTGTAAGGACAGGCCGACCGGAAAAGTCCGCATCCCTGTCAGTCCGAAGCCAAAGAGACGCAAGATGGGACTTTGAGAGATTCAGTAAAACAAGAACAACATCATTAAAAAGACAAGACATGAAAAACAGACAGTTGTACAGACTGGCCGCCTGCCTGATCGGGGCGGCATCACTGCTGTTGCAGAGCTGTAGTGAAAGCAGGTTCAAGGACTGTGACCGCCTGTGCGGTTCATGGAGCAGTGTGGAAGGCAAGCCCGATGTCCTTATATATAAGGAAGGGGACGCCTACAAGGTGACGGTTTTCGCCCGCAGCGGAAAGACACGGAAGCTGAAGCCGGAAACCTATCTGCTGGTGGAAGAAAACGGTAACCTGTTCATCAATACCGGCTACCGCATAGACATCGCCTACAATGAGGCGGCTGACGTATTGACCTTTTCTCCGAACGGTGACTATGTAAGGAAGGAGGTGCGTCCATGAGAAAAAGACTGCTGCTGCTTTGTGCAGGAACCTTTTTTCTTGCCGGACAGATACGGGCACAGTGGGTGGTGACCGATCCGGGAAACCTTGCCCAGAGTATCATCAACATGTCGGACAATATCGTGCATACCTCTTCAACCGCGACAAGTACCGCCCAGAATTTTGCGGAGACGGTGAAGATATACCAGCAGTACAAGAAATACTATGATGCCCTGAAGTCCGTCAACAATCTGGTGAAGGATGCCCGTAAGGTCAGTGAGATCATCCTGATGGTCGGTGACGTGTCGGAAATCTACGTGACCAATTTCCAAAAGATGCTGGGTGACGAGAACTTTTCTCCCGAAGAACTGGATGCCATCGCTTTCGGTTATACCAAACTTCTGGAAGAGAGCAACGGGGTGTTGCAGGACCTCAAGCAGGTAATCAACGTCAGCACCCTTTCCATGACCGACAAGGACCGTATGGACGTGGTGGATGACTGTTATGCCAGTATGCGCCGTTACCGCAATCTCGTGAATTACTATACGAACAGGAATATAGCCGTGAGTTTTCTGCGTGCCCGCAAGAAGAATGACCTTGACCGTGTCCTGAAGCTCTATGGCAATGACACCTCCAAATACTGGTAACCTATGGTATTGTTATCCGTGGATTTCTCGAATCTCCATACCATTCTGGAGAGCCTTTACAATGAAATGATGCCCCTTTGCGGGGATATGCTGGATGTGGCCAAGGGACTTGCCGGACTCGGTGCCCTGTTTTATGTGGCCGTCCGTGTCTGGCAGTCGCTTGCCCGTGCCGAACCGATAGACGTGTATCCGCTTCTGCGCCCGTTTGCGATAGGCATCTGCATCATGCTTTTCCCGACTCTGGTACTCGGAACGATGAATACGGTGCTGAGTCCGATTGTGCAGGGAACCCACAAGATGCTTGAGGGGCAGACGATGGACATGCAGCAGTACCGTGAACAGAAGGACAGGCTGGAACGTGAAGCCATGCTCCGTAATCCGGAAACGGCCTATCTGGTCAGCGATGAGGAGTTTGACCGTCAGCTGGACGAGCTCGGATGGTCGCCCGATGCCATGGCAACCCGCATGGGCATGTATATGGAAGTGGGCATGTACAATCTGGAAAAGAATATCCGTGACGCCTTCCGCAGTCTGCTGGAACTGCTTTTTGCCGCGGCATCCCTGCTTATAGATACGGTAAGGACCTTTTTTCTGGTTGTATTGTCCATCCTCGGTCCCATTGCCTTTGCCTTCAGTGTGTGGGACGGTTTCCAGTCCACGCTCAGCCAGTGGTTCACACGTTACATTTCCGTCTATCTGTGGCTTCCCGTGAGTGACCTTTTCAGCTGTATGCTGGCCAAGATTCAGGTACTTATGCTGCAGAACGACATCCTGGAGCTCCAGAACAATCCGAACTATTCGTTGGACAACTCCAATTCGGTATATGTGATCTTCATGCTGATAGGTATCATCGGATATTTTACCGTGCCGACCGTGGCCGGATGGATTGTGCAGGCAGGCGGTGCCGGAAACTACAACCGAAACATCAACCGTACCGCGACCAAGACCGGAGGATTTGCAGCCGGTGCCGCAGGTTCCGGACTGGGAAATATCGGAGGGCGTCTGCGTGGAAAATAAACTGAACAGGAACATTAAAATCATGAAAACAGATGGATTTCAAATCACTGACCAATATTGAAAGCAGTTTCAGACGGATACGCCTGATGCTTGCGGTCTTTGTCGGATGCTGCACGCTCGTGACCGTCTTTGCCCTGTGGAACTCATACCGCTTTGCGGAGAAACAGCGTGAGAAAATTTATGTACTCGATGGCGGCAAGTCACTGATGCTTGCCCTTTCACAGGATCTTTCACAGAACCGTCCGGCTGAAGCTAGGGAGCATGTAAGAAGGTTCCATGAGCTTTTTTTCGGGCTGTCACCACAGAAGGATGCCATCGAGCACAATATCAACCGTGCCTTGCAGCTGGCGGACAAAAGCGCCTATCATTACTATGTGGATTTTGCCGAGAAAGGATATTACAACCGTCTCATTTCCGGTAATATCAATCAGGTGGTACGGGTGGACAGCGTGGTCTGCGACTTTTCCGGATACCCCTACAGGGCCAGGACGTATGCCCGCCAGATGATTATCCGTGAGAGTAATGTGACGGAACGTTCGCTGGTGACTGACTGCCAGCTTCAGAATACGTCCCGTTCCGATGACAACCCCAACGGCTTTATCATCGAACATCTGACCATACTGGAAAACAAGGACATAAGGAGCGTAGAGCGATGAAAAGGAACCTGACGAGACAGGCGAACCTTCAACTCAGGAGGTTCTGCCACAGACTTACCGTTAAACAGCGCAAGGCCGTTCTCTGGATACTGTTTGTCCCGTTTACCGCCGCATGTGTCTATACGGCATGCAGACCGTTTATAGGCAGTAATAATCGGGAGTCCGGAATGGAATTTATGGAAAAGGATTCACTCCGTATGGAGTTCATTCAATCTATTGTAAGAAATGGAGAAAGAAAAAGTCAAGAAAGTAATGGAACGGCTGATGAAACCGTTCAGGCTCCGGTCTTCAAAGGACAGGAAGCCGCTGAGTGAGGAACAGAAACGCAAACGCGCCGGATTTGTGGTGTATCCGCTGATGTTCCTGCTGTGTCTGGGAAGTTTCTATCTGATATTCTCACCTTCCGGACAGGAACGGGAGCGGCAGGATAAAGGACAGGGATTCAATACGGAAATCCCTTCTCCCGAGGACAGCCGCCTGGAAGGAAACAAGAAGGATGCCTATGAAAAGGCTCTGATGGAACAGGAAAGCAGGAAAAGGAAGACATTCTTTGAAGCTGCGGAGTCCATGTTTGCCAAAGAGGAACGGAAAGACAGTGTCCGTCTTCCCGATAACATTCCACCGGAGAGGCAAACAAACACGGAAACGGAAACAGAAAAAGGAAATGCCGGACCGGTCAGTTCCTCGGCCGGAGCCTACCGTGAGATGAACCGTACGCTGGGAAGCATCTATGAACCGCGGACCGATCCGGAAAAGGAAAGGCTTCTGGAAAGGATTGAGGAACTGGAGCGTATGCAGCAACAGCAGCAGAAACAGGAGCCACTGTCAGGCATGGAGGAAAAGATGGCCCTGATGGAAAAATCATACGAACTGGCCGCCAAATACAATAACCGTCAGGCAGTGGAGACTCCTTCTCCCGTCAGAAAAGCGGAGGACAAAAAAGCCATACCGGTGAAACAGGTTCACAATGAGGTGGTATCCTCGCTTTCCAGACCTATGAGCGACGAAGAGTTCATATCCGCCTTTTCGGGAGAACGCAATGCCGGTTTCAATACGGCTGTCGGCCGGAAGACAGTAACGGAAGGCAATACCATTGCTGCCTGTGTACACGGAACACAGACCGTATCCGACGGACAGGCCTTGCGCCTGCGGCTTACCGAGCCCATGTCCGTTGCCGGACGTTTCATACCGAAAGGGACCGTACTGGTAGGTGGCACACGCATACAGGGTGAACGGCTGGAAATCATGGTCAATGCCGTGGAATACAAGAGAACTATCCTGCCGGTGGAGCTAGAAGTCTATGATCTAGACGGACAGCAGGGAATCCTGGTGCCGGGTTCACTGGAATATGACGCTGCCAGGGAGATTGCCGCCAACATGGGAACCTCGATGAACAGCAGCATCAACATTTCCACAGATGCCGGGGCGCAGATTGCCTCCGATCTGGGAAAAGGTGTGATACAGGGCGTTTCCCAGTACATATCCAAACGGATGCGTACGGTAAAGATTACTTTGAAGGCCGGACACCGGGTACTGCTCCATTCACCGGAGAAATGAAATACAGGAAACTATGAAAGAAAAGACAACCATTAAACAAAAGCACATGAAGAAGATTCTGATGATGTTTGCCCTTTTACTGGGCGTATCGGCTGCCTGGGCGCAGCAGAGTAGCGGTGATTATTATGAGGGGCTGACCCGCAAGATCGGTTTCAGCCAGATGATTCCGCCGCATGGACTGGAAATAACGTATGACAAGACTGTCCATGTCATTTTCCCTGCTCCGGTCAAGTATGTGGATCTTGGTTCTACAAACCTGATAGCCGGCAAGGCCGACGGTGCCGAGAATGTAATCCGAGTAAAGGCCACGACACGAAATTTCAGGGAGGAGACCAATATGTCTGTAATAACCGAAGACGGGAACTTCTATACCTTCAACGTGAAGTATGCCGATGAGCCGCTGCTGCTGAATGTGGAGATGTGTGATTTCATCCATGACGGAGAATCGGTGAACCGTCCCAACAATGCCATGGAAATCTATCTGACCGAGCTGGATAACGAGTCACCCCGTCTGGTACGTCTTATCATGAAATCCGTGTATGAGAATGACAAGCGCCGTATCCGTCATATCGGCTGCAAGCGTTTCGGTATCCAGTATCTGCTCAAAGGACTGTACACCCATAATGACCTGCTTTATTTCCATACCCAGGTAAAGAACTCCTCGAATGTGCCCTTTGACGTGGATTTCATTACGTTCAAGGTGGTGGACAAAAAGGTGATGAAGCGTACGGCCATGCAGGAGCAGGTGATTTATCCGCTGCGTGCCTACAATTATGTGACACGTGTAAACGGCAGGGATTCGGAATGTACGGTATTTGCCCTTCCCAAGTTTACAATACCGAACGATAAGAAACTGGTTGTGGAGATGTATGAGAAACAGGGTGGCCGTCACCAGAGTTTTGAGGTGGTCAACGAAGACCTGGTGCGTGCGGAAACCATCAACGAACTGAAGGTACGATGAGAACGAAAGTATTGTATATGCTGGCATTGCTGCTTGTCCTTTCCGTAGGACAGGCAGAAGCCCAGCGGATTCTGCCAAGGATGCAGGGTGTGGAAATGCGTGGAGGTATGGCTTCCGATAACGGATACTATATGGGAATGATACTTTCAAGCTATGCCAAAGGCGGGAACAAATGGGTATATGGAGCGGATTACCTGCATATGAAACACGGTTACCGTCATGTGACCATCCCTTCGGCGCAGTTTACGGCAGAAGGCGGATATTACCTGAATTTCCTTTCCGATGCGGGAAAAGTGTTCTTCCTCAATCTGGGAGGATCGGCACTGGCTGGATATGAGACGGTAAACTGGTCCGATAAAAAACTCTATGACGGGGCCACTCTGAAAAACGGCGATGCCTTTGTGTACGGCTGTGCCCTGACGCTGGAGATGGAACTATACCTTGCCGACCGTGTGGCATTGACGGCTTCCTTGCGTGAACGTTTCCTGTGGGGCGGAAGTCTCGGACATTGCCATACCCAGTATGGAATCGGCATCAAATGTTATATATAACATTTGATTCCATATGTTAGTTTTCAATTTATGTTGTATAATAATTGTATTTAACTCGTGAACAGTTAGTTGTGTATTTTGGGGACAACATATTTATTTATATAACCCATTGAGAAAAGCCATGATGTCAGGATTATCTTTCCAGCACTTTTGTTTTGTGGAACTAATCACTTCGCAACAATCAAGTGCTTCAGATTTGGCTTTCATGCTAACTTCTGCATAGACATTGGTTGTATCCACAGAAACATGTCCAAGCCATGCTCGGATAGTATTAATGTCTACTCCAGCTTGAAGAAGATGTGTAGCTGTCGTGTGCCTTATCACATGAGGCGTTACATTCTTTTTTCTAAGAGAGGTGCATTTTTTAGCAGCTTCAGCGGCATATTTTGTTATCAGTCCATATATACCAAAGCGGGTAAGTGGGGCGTGATGGCGATTTATAAATATGCTTTGTGTAGGAGCCAAGTTTTTGACAAGTTTCCGTATTTCACGGTTGGTACTTTTCCAAAGAGGACACCTACGTGTTTTATTGCCTTTTCCATGCAGTATAACAGTAGAGGTGGTATAGTCATAATCGGCAACAACCAGTTTGGAAACTTCATCCACTCTGGCTCCCGTATTATACATGAACAGGATAATGACATAGTCCCTATAACCATATTGTGTAGTTTTATCCGGGGCATCAAGCAATGCTTCCATCTCGTCCCTCTCCAAATAACCAATCATTGGTTTCTGGTGCTTTTTCATGGGTATGAGTCTAAGTTCCCGATAAAGTTCTGCATGTTCCGGGTTATAAGTTGAGAGATATTTGGCAAATGCAAGTATGCTGGTAAGCCGTTGGTTCCTGCTTGCAGAGGATATTTGGCGCGAGGCTTCAAGATTTTTCAGGAAGTCTTGCACATTGTCCTTTGTAAGGAGGTTCACGGAAAGTCTTTCTATCCCGATCTTGTTCATTTTTGACAAGTACGGCAGCAGCAGCTTGAACGTGTCACGATAACTCAACAAAGTGTTCTTTGACAGATTGCGAACAGTTGTGGCATATTCCAGTAAGAACCGGCGTAGCCAATAGCTTATGTATTCATTATGGGTATTCATATTTTATTATTTTGATAGTCTGTAATTCTCAAAAAGTTGCAATGCCGTTTCCAGTAATTCAGGAGTCATCGTTAGATAAACACTTGTATACTTGATAGAAGTATGTCCGAGATAGGTGGAAAGGATAGGTAACATCTGCTGTACATCTACTCCTTCCTTGTACCATTGAATCAAACGATGGATTGCAAACGTGTGCCGGAGGTCATGTATCCGTGGCTGGTATCTATCCGAGTCCGTGCGGATTATTCCTGCCTTTTTCCGTATCAGTTTAAAACTGTTCCGGAAAGTATGGAGGTTGACAGCCTGAGCTTGCTTGGTTACAAAAAAGGGAGCGTCCTTATCAACCGAAAAACCGGACTCTTTGAGCCAGTCAAAATAACTCAAAAGTCTTTTTTTTGCTTGAGTGTTGAATGGGACAATCCTTGATTTGTAAAATTTTGTAGTACGTACAATGATGTAAGACTCTTCCCAAATTATATCGCCTACCCTCAGTGCTATGACTTCACAAGTGCGAAGTCCCATCGTATACATGGTAATCAGCATTGTCTGATATACAAAAGGGATGATTACATTCTGAGTTCTCCTGGTATAGTTCAAAGCAGAACTGAACAACCGCTTGAGTTCATCCCGGCTATAGATATAGGGAACAAGTCCGGCAGGTCTCTTCGGCATATCCAATGTCAATGGAATTGTTTCAATAAGGCTTCGTTGAAAAGCCCATTGAAAGAATCCCTTCAGGGACGTGTGACGAGCAAACCACATAGCCGTAACCTTGTTCCCCTTATAGAGGAACGAGTTCACGGATTCCATATTGATTGAGGAAATATCGGTCGTATCACCGATAAACTTGCTAAAGCTCACAAGAAGAATACCGGCAGATTTGAACTTTTCTCCAAGGCTGTGTCTGTACTCAATATATTTGATTACAGCTTCTTTGACAGTCATAGCAAATCCTCCCAATTCATTTCTGCGACCATACTTAGTGTTTTCAGATTCACTTTGGCATATATCCTTGTGGAATCCGGGCTTTCATGTCCGAGTTGTCGACTGACATTATATAACGGGAATCCTTC
The DNA here is from genome assembly GCF_003436255.1 of Bacteroides sp. D20. Classification (NCBI taxonomy): domain Bacteria; kingdom Pseudomonadati; phylum Bacteroidota; class Bacteroidia; order Bacteroidales; family Bacteroidaceae; genus Bacteroides; species Bacteroides sp. D20. The sequence continues at coordinate 102,820 of NZ_QSOO01000001.1, forward strand.
GTTGACAAGCCGTGTGGCAGTCCAATGTCTCAGTGCGTGGGGACCATAGTGTCTAAGTTCCATCCCCTGACTTCTTAGAGCCTTGCTCACAATAGCATATACTGCATTGTGGCTAACTCCTCTATATGGTGGTACCATACATTGGAACAATGATTTTTGCGAAGAATCATTTACTCTTACTTCTGTCAGATAACGTATGATGGCATTACCGACGTTCACGGTAAGCGGAAAGACTTGAGCCCGTTCACCTTTGGAGCGACGGAACAGGATTGTCTCCTTGTCCCAGTCTATATCATTCAGTTGTAGACTGACCAGTTCATGCGTGCGGATTCCATAAACGGACAGAAGCATCATTATAGCATAGTTCCGAATGTTTGTTTTACTATTGAAGTCTGAATAAAATTGAACGGCTCCGAGTACATGTTCTTTCTCTGGAGCGGAAGGAAGACCGTCCTCTGAGTACAAACGTGGTGCTTTGAGTGCCAAGGATAACTTGTCTGAACACCAGCTTTGAGTAGCGGCATATCGAAGGAACGAACGCAGATGGCTGATGTATTCGGCTAATGTTCTACGATTGATATACCATTCCTTATGGATTCTTGTAAAGAACATATCAATATGTTTGGGTTGCATAGAGAACAACTCTGGATGTATTTGACCAAGGACGGGTAACATACAACATAGAACCTTACGTTTACCTTTAATGGTATGTTTTGAATAGTTTTTCTCGTCAGAAAGAAAACGTAAATATTCTTCTGCATATTCATTAAAACAAAAAGAAGTGCTCTTGGTGACTTGTATGCCTAAAAAATCAAGCCAGCCCATAGCAACTCTTGTAAATACCCCTTTTCGGTATATTACATTAGAATCTGTTTGTTTACCTCCACATGCGTATTTTTCTGCGCTTGAAATGATTTCTTTTGTTGAAAATGAAATCCGAGTGCATATGGATAAATTTTGAACGACATGAAGTTGGATATACGCTATCAGTCTGAGATAATTGTCAGAATATCCCAAGTTGCGACTATGCTTTAGAAAAGCTTCCCTTTCTACAAGCATTGGAGCAGACGCCATTTTTACACGTGACTGACGTCGAGGAAACAAGCTGTTTAAAACAGGGGCTTCCATAAGTCCGTCAAGATTAGACAAGCCAATAAAGCGTATCCATTTCATTGCCGTTCTGATCATATGTTTTTCAGAAGTGATTCCAAGTTGATTCTGCTGGCAGAAACATTTAATGGATACAGAAACGGTCTCAAATACGAGAGGTTTGTTGTCAATTGGGAGAATACGAACTATTCTTAACAGGAATAGTGATGTTTTCTTTAGATAATCGTCTTTGCCTCCCTTGCTTCTGAGGTATTCAATATATGACTCCCTTTCAGATAGCATCGGAGCTTCAAGATACTCTTGATGACGACTCTTGTCTTTGATAAGTTCTGTTATTATCATAAGCACAGTTTTTTTAATTAGTAATAAAGCATAGGTAGACATCCAGAAATATGTTGTCCAAAAAACACACAACTAACCGTTCGCAAGTTAAATACAATTATTATACAACATAAATTGAAAGCTAACATATGGCATCCGTTTTATGATAAATTAGTGGGTTATGGAACTGGAAGAGATTAGACAGATTTCCCTTGTCGGTTTTCTTGAAAATCTGGGGCATATGCCTGTATCCCGTAAAGGAAATGATGTCTGGTTCAGATCCCCTTTCAGAAATGAGAGAACCGCATCCTTCAAGGTGGATACGCAGCGGAATGTCTGGTTTGATTTTGGCCTCGGAAAGGGAGGTGACATCTTCCATCTTGCCGGAGAACTGACCGGAAGTACCGGTTTCATGGAACAGCTGGAGTTCCTTTCAGGGAAATCCGGCATCCTTCCCCTCCGGCCTTTACAGGAACGTAAGAAGATACCCCGCGTTTCCGGATTCGAGGACGTGAAAGTGACGGAACTGAGTCATGAGGCATTGAAAGGTTACCTGAAAGAGAGAGGCATTGATCCGGCCATAGCCGGGAGATTCTGCAAGGAAGTGGCATACGGAATACGGGGCAAACGGTATTTTGCCATAGGCTTCATGAACCGGAGCGGCGGCTATGAACTCCGTAACCCGATGTTCAAGGGATGCATCTCTCCCAAGGACATTTCCTGTGTGTCCCTGTCCGGAAAGAAACAGGATACGTGCTGTGTGTTTGAAGGATTTGTGGATTTCCTTTCGGCATTGGTATTGCGGATTGTGAAGGACGAGGACTGCCTGGTGCTGAACTCTGTATCCAATCTGGAACGGTCGTATGCCGTTCTGGAGGGTTACGGTAAAATCCTGTGCTTTCTTGACCGTGATCGGGCCGGGATTACTGCACTGGAGACTTTGAACATACATTTCGGGAATAAGGTTATGGACTGTTCCGGTTTGTATGATGGATTAAAGGACTTGAATGAATATCTGACAAAAACAAAGGAAAACAAATGAAGACAGAAAAGAATATAAGAAAAGGATTTGGGCTGGCAGGCAAGATTGCCATGTTCTGCATAGTTCTGGTCAGTCTTGTACTGACCTCGTGCGAATCCGAGCTGGAAATCCAGCAGAGTTATCCGTTTACCGTGGAAACAATGCCGGTTCCCAAGGAACTGAACAGGAATGAGACGGCGGAAATACGGTGTGAACTCAAAAGTGAGGGCGATTTTGACGGTACGGTCTATACGATCCGTTATTTCCAATATGACGGGGAAGGTTCCCTGAAACTGGACAACGGTCTTGAATTCAAACCGAATGACCGTTATCTGTTGGAGAACCGGAAGTTCAGGATGTATTATACTTCACTATGTGACGAGGCGCAGAACTTCATTGTCGTTGTCGAGGACAATTGGGGAAACATGACGGAAATGGAATTTGACTTCAATGATGCAGGCGATGAAGAGACGGATGCCGTGGAAGATTCTTTGTCAGTTCAGGAAGGAGGTGCCCTATAATAACCGTTAGACTTCTAAGGTCAGTACTGCCATTGGTGGTACTGGCCATGACGGTAACTTCCCTGCGTGCACAGGAGAATGTGGAAGACTCACGTTGGGAAACGGCTGTCAGGTGTATCAAGAAATACGAAGGATGGCATGGTCCGGAACATTATCCGTATGTTGCATACGGTCACCGTATCAGAAAAGGGGAAAAGTTTCCCGTCAGTCTGACAGAAAGTGAGGGAGACAGTATTCTGAGAAAAGACCTGAAGGAAATGTGTGCGTTGTTCCGTCATCTGGGAAAGGATTCGCTTTTGGTTGCATGTCTGGCATACCAGGTGGGACCATATAGGTTGCTCGGTTATGGCAGGATACCCAAAAGCACGTTGATAAGGAAACTGGAAGCCGGTAACCGGGACATTTATGCGGACTTCATACGATATTGTCACTATAAGGGAAAGAAAATTCCGTCAATTGAAAGGAGAAGAAAAGAAGAATACAGATTACTGTTTATGCCATAGAAAACAAGACAGCCGTGAATTTATCATGATTCACGGCTGTCTTGTTATAATATCCTGTCTAAAAAAAGTGACAGGGGATAAATGAACCGATTATACTGTTTCAGAGCATCCATATCCAGCTTCATGTTTTTGTAAGGATTTGAATCGTCTGTATAGAAATAGATGTCTGTTGTCTGGTTACCATTTTTTATAATTTTCCCGTTCAATGGTATCGCGTCCACATCCTCGAACTTTTCAAGGGGAAGGCCTTCAATAGAACCGGTTTCCTGTTTGCCGAGACTATTTGTATAGTGATTGAACAGTACAAATCCTTTTCGGGCATAATCAATGTGAATGCCGTATGGACGGTTGCGGTAAAAGTTTTCTCTGGCTTTTTCCTGATAATTTTCCATTATAATACCGGTTTGACAATTTCAATCTTCAATCCGAGTGCATCAATGATACGGCAGAACGTACTGATACCCGGATCTACAATACCTTTTTCTATTCTGGAGATATAGGACTTGTTGGTCCCGATTTTTTCAGCCAGTTCGGACTGGGTCATCTTTTCCTTCTTTCTGGCATCGCATATAATCTGTCCCATGCAGTAGGCGTATGCCTCCTTACGGAACTCCTCACGTTCAGGTGTTCCCGGCTTGCCGAATTCCGCATCCATGATAGCATCGATGCTGGTCAGGTTTTCATTTCTTGCTTTCATAATACTCCTCCTTTATCTTTAATGCTTTTTCTATTTCAGAAGGCGGTGTCTTCTGTGTCTTTTTCTGAAATCCGTTGAACAGGATTACGATGTTCCCGTCATCAAATATGAAGAATACCCGGAAGATGTTGCCTCCATATTCAGCACGGATTTCATAGAGCTCTTCGCGCAGATACTTTACGAACTTGCTGCTTACCCTTTCCTGTACTTTCAGCATATCAAGAATGTAGTATATCTTACGGGCTTCCTCTTTTCTGAGAGATGAGATAAAGTCCATGAAATAATTCTTGTAGGCTGATATGGTCCTTTCCTGTTTCATGCTGCAAATATATATAAAGTTTACATATCAGGCAACTTTGAAAAGATGAAAATAAATTATTCCTCATTTTCCAAGTTGGTAAAGTTAAAACATTCCGTAACGATGAAGTCTTCTCCTCCGTATTCTGCCAACGCCATGAAATCGGACAGGCTGTCGCAATAGAAGAAGATGGCATCATCATGCTCTTCCGGAATGTTTTCGAGTGCTATGGAAACTTCCGTTTCTTTCATATCATCTTTCCAGATGATACGGCATAAGGCCAGTTGCGGTTCGGTATTGTAAGTCTCTGTAAACTCTTTATATTTCTGAGATATTCCCTTCTTTACTTCAGATGTGTCGCTTATGACTACTCCGGTTTTACAGTTGTCGCACCACCCATACTGAAAAGAGTCATCTGTATAGTGGTCAAAGTCCTTTGTATTGGGATTTATCATCGCTTCACAGGTTACGTTTGTACTTCCGCATTTGCAGCATATAACATTATCTTCTTTTATATGGAAGATGTTTGTTATGGCTTCCAGAATATCGTTAAGCCATACCGGATTGGCTAGAGCCGCCTCATGGCGGCTTGTTACCTTGTAATTTTCTCCGGTTATCTTATCATGGACTTCAAGTGTGATTCCTTTTCCGACAGCAGTTACCTTGTGTACGGAACATTCGCACGGATCACCTATCTTGTCAAACCAGATTACGTAAACCGGATTGTCATTGTCTGTCAGTATTACTTCGGAAACCGAGTTTACCTTCATCAGTGCAAGTATCCTGCCGATGATTTCATCGCACAGGTTTTCAATTCTTTTTTGGAGAATATTCATATTCAGATAAGATTTAGATGTTGGACTTCTTTTTTGTATTTCTCCAGTGAAGGCTTGTATCCCTGTTCATGGATAACGTCCTTCAGCTCTTTCAGGGTATAGGTCCGGGCTATGTCCAGTCCGTAGTCTTCCGCAAAGGCTTCTATTCCAATCAGACAATACCCCATATTGCGGTGTACCGTTTCTGCATTGATTTCCATAGAGTCATCTGTTCCTTTGGGGAGTACAGCCTGCTCCTTCAATTGACGGATCTTGTATTGCAGGCCGGAGGCGAGCCTTTCCATGTTCCTGTCATGGTAGGTCAGCCCGTCCTTGCGGATACAGTATTCCACTGTCTGCCCCATGAAAGAGTTGCGGAATATTTCGCAACCCAGTATGGTACGGATATGTTCCACCTCATAATACCGCATGGCCTGTACATCCTTCAAATCCTTTTGAATCTTCGGAATCCGGAATTGCGGGTCGTTGTCACATATTGTCTTTTCCAGCCATGTCCGGTGGAATGTAGTAATCTGTTTTCTGAACACTGTCTTGGCAGGCATATATCGGTTGGGATGGCGTGTCATGATAAGATAGTATTCACTTTCATGCCATCCGCGTTTACATTTTTGTAAGGCGATGTAAGCGAGTCCTATACGGCAGTATCGGCGGCTGTTATCACGGTCCCTGATATGCTTGAAATCCGTTTCACATCCATAGAATTCGGCTGGAAGCCCTGTATATTTTTGGAATTCCATGACCCGTTCCTTGAAATACCGGATATTATCCTGGTCTTTTTGACATAACAGCCTGGACATTTCAGGTGTGATGAATTCCATCCGCAGATAATGGAAGTATTGAGGTTTCTCCTTGAGAACCTTCTCGGCAAGTTTTCTGGTCTGTAGTTTCTTCGGCAGTTGAGGGAGCCAGCGCAGACTATGGCCGTATTCGGTGAAATATTCCACAAGTTCCCTGTTCCAGCGTTCCGATGGAATATCAGGGTAGAACGAATCCCTTCTGGCCAGTGCCATACAAACCTCTTTCGTCATCAGGTTCGGTTCAAGAATGAAGTTGTAACTGTTGATTTCTCTTTTTACTTCAAGTGTATGAATAAGTCTTTCCGGTGTCCGGAACCGTCTGGGAAGTTTGTTAAACAGGTTAGGTTCCAGCTCCATTGCTTTGTCAGCCATGGCATCATCCGCATGTTTGGAGAACCACTCGTAATGTCCGTATGAATCGAAAATGCCATGCAGGTTGCCTGTCTTGTGACAGATGGCCTTCCATACGGTGTCATAGTCAAGCCAGCGTGTATCCACTTCCTTGATACAGCGTATGGCCCATTCCTTGTAGTATGCTGCCTGTTTGAAACATTTAGGCATCATTTTGTCGATAGTCATGGTTGCGATACGTCCGTCATGGATCAGTTCTTTCCAAAGTCTGAAATCCTTGGCTTGTCGCGGAACGAAAGAAAGCATGACGCTTGTTTCATATAAGAACTGCTGTTCATACCTCTCTGAACAGTACCGGTAACCTCCGTTTTGCTGTACGTCACGGTAAAGGGAGTATATTGCATCACGGACTGTTCCGTTGTTCCATGAGGATGAAGGTATCAGATGCAGGTAGTGCATGAAATTCCTGTGTGCGAACAGCGATTCAAGTATGTCACTGTTCCTGTATTTTTCCGGTATGTCAGGAAAATTACTCTTTTCGGCCTTTATTGCCCTTAGACAAATCTGGCGATTACGTTTTTCTTCAGGTATCTTCGAAAGCTGCCAGGAACGCCATCCGTAATCATCTGTTTTGAATATACTGTCAAGTATTTCAGAGGTAATATATTTCTCCGGCAGATAGTTGACCAGTTCCGGACGGTGTTCGGTCGCGGCCAGTTCAACCATTTCCATTGTGATGAATTTGTCCGGCATACATGATATAGCCTTTGTCATATTGATTTCTTTCATGATTCCAATTTTTTAGGTTTGATGACTTTTATAAGTTGTGTTTTGCGGAATACATATACCGTTTTTCCTTTTTCACTGACTCTTTTGGGAAGGCTTTTCCAGGTATCCCATCCGTTGACAATTTCCGGAGTGAATTCCAGTTTTCCCGTTTCGCCGATTACGGCAAAGGAAAGTCCTTTGTCCAGAGGGGAAGGTGTATGATCCTTGTCGGGAACAAAGACAGAAAATTCAGGATTGCTGATTTCATAGATTTTTCCTTCATAGCCCAGAAACCATCTGCCATTTTCATACAGGTAAGTCCAGTCACCGAGCAGGAAGAACTTTTCCTTGCCTGATATTTCCTTTGCTTCGTGAATGGGATTCCCATTATTCAAAGGCCAACAGCTTGTCTTGTTTTCATTTGATGAGAGACTGCCTCCCAGATGGAGCAGGTTCCCCAAAGCGAGCAATTTTCTCACCCTGTCTTCCGTACGATAGAATGTCCTGAGTATTCTTCCGCAGTTTTCAAAATCCCCTTTTTCAAAAACGGTGATGTACCGTATTCCTTCCGGCAGGGACATTCCGATGTAAGTGTTTTCATCATTTGTCATAGTCGTATATTTTTATATGATTGTTTATGAATGGATTCTTTGTCATTCCAAGTCTCTTGCGCGGACTGGATTGTAGGGACAGGACTGTACCAGGTAATTGGTATTCCTGCCCTGAGTCTGACTGTGCTGTCTGAAACATTCGACGTCATCTTCCTCCAGTTTCAGTTTTCTTCTGTTCTTTTGCAGGAAGTCTGCTGCCTTTTCTAGGGAAGAGAAAACCGCCTTTGGCTCGAATGAACTGTATTCGTGCCATGCGTTGCAGCTGAAAAGGATATACATTTCAGCCTTTTTTCTGTTACTTGCTGCCATATCTTATCTGATTATTACAGTTAATAAAATACAAAGCCCGATTCCGCTGGTGACGGAACCGGGTCTGTTGTCTTCGGTCTCAGATTCTAATTCTGGTTATATGAAAGCAGGAAATCGGCCATTGCTCCATTTTGTGGAATCATGGCAGGAAAATCAGTCTTTCCAGGCTTGTAGATTTCTGTCGCTACATTGTAGACATCCCACGCTGTAATGCGTGGCTGTTCAAGTGAGAGTTTGAGCAGTTCTTCCGTAAATACGGAAATCTGTCCCTGGTTAAGCGGATAGGTGTCCACCTGTGATGCCAGTCTTTTGTCTGCACTGTCATGGGATACACGCAGAGCCGTCAGCATACCGATGATCATGTACAATTCACCGGGTGTCAACACCTTTTCCTTGAGCCTTTGGATTCGGCTTCTGTCCGCATCCATGTCACGCTCAAAATTGCGCATCCAGTCATCTACCTTCCCGAACAGTTCCTCGGTAGTCACCTTGTCCTTACCGTAGTTGGCAACGCTTCGTTCGGGTGAAAGGATACACTGATTGTGGCAGATACGTACGCAGGGACCTATTGCCGCCTGGATACCGTCCTGATGGTAGGCTACCACGAGTGTGGTTGTCAGTTCGTCGGTATCTCCGTTCAGAATACGGATGGTGGTGAATATTCTGCGCAGTACATGTGCTTCTACCGCCTTCTCTCCATAGGTCTGTTCCACCTGCGGCAAGATGACCACTCCGGGCTGTGTCCGGTTCTTGTTCTGGGCGGCGAAGATTTCCTCCACCTCGTAGTTCAGGTTGTGACGGCGGCAGATGTCCGTCATGCGCTGGATGACCTGGTAGTGGTAGATTCCCCTTACCGGATTGCCGTAGATGTCGTTCTCCTTGTAGGTACGCTGTAGTGTTTCAAGGTCCATTACTTCGATTCCGTTGTTCTGGAAATCAAACTGTCTCTGATTGTTCAATGTTGCTAAAGCTTCCATAATTATATTTTTAAATGGTTGGTAATTATTTGTTCAATAGGTTGATGATACGGACTGCCTCTTTGAAGCGTCCGATATTTTCCGGAAGAGGATTCCTGTATTCCTCTTCCTTCATGCGTCTTATAGAAGGTATTCCCGTCAAGGGCAGAGCCTGGTTGACTTTCCATCCGTCGGTGAATGCCTTCGGCTGGAGACTGTCATGACAGATCACTTCCCCGACACATCCGTGGACGAGCATGTTGCATACGGTCATCATGCAGCAGGTCCGGCTGATGTCTTCTCCGACCAGATAGTTTCCCGGATTGTGCGCATGGTATGCCAGCAGGAGCCTTCCGCTGCCGCATGTAGGGTCTCCCATCCTCTGTCCGGTCTCTTTTTTACCTGCCGCGCACATGACCATGAGTTCACAGATATGTGACGGCGTGAAGAACTGTCCGTTTGCCTGCTGTCCCGGTTTTGAGCAGTAGGCCATGTGGAGTTCACCGAAAGCGTCGAACCAGCCCGACCTGCCTATCTGCCTCTGCATGATACGTATCCATTCGGCTGTCATTTCCATGAACGAGGCGTTTTGCTGACGCTTGTATTTCCAGTTGCTTATTGGCGGTGCTCCAGGAGAGAAACCGTGGATGATGAAACGCAGCAGGTCGTTGAATACGGTCTGTATTTCATAGCCGCATGAGGAGGCAAAGCCTGTGATGAGCCTGTCGAGCGGCCTGACTTCGTTGGAGATTTCATATCGTGCCATATTCCTTTATTTTATAATTGGTTATAGACTGTCGTTGATTCTGTATACTGTTACGGTATGGTTTTCATTGTCCGTGTGGATTCTGACCGGACCGTATCCCATGAATTTCATGCGGATTTGTCCGTGCTGTTCCATACCGTTCCACTGCTCACGTGATATTTCCTTAATATCCATGCGGTATCCCCAAAGTACAAGAGAGTCTGGCAGGATTCCCTTGTAGAGTCTGCCTTTCAGGATTGCGGCCAGCTCGTCCAGCTCGCTCCGGCTGTACAGCGTGAATGAATCGCTGCGGAAGGTGTATTCGCCTGTCCTTTCCCTGTCCCGGTGTTTCATGATATGATAGCGGAACCAGTTACGGGTGGTGTAACCGTCATACAACGGATTCGGTTCTCTGTATTCCCATTTCCTGACCGGAGCATCGAACCTTAGACTGCCCGTACTGCTGCGCTTCCCGAATCCCCATGTCCTGAATATGCGGATTTCTGTACCTACGAGTTTCATGTTCCGGATATTGACCTGCGTCCAGGGACTTCCGGTGGTATCATAGGCGGCTTTTCCCATGTCATCGAAACAGAATACCGTTTCCGGTATCAGGCATATATCCGCATATTTTCCTGTTATCCGTTCTATATGAGCTTTTCCGAAATAGTCACCAGAACGTGAGACAAATTCCACGCAGTCTCCTTCTGTCGGGCACATCTGTCTGCTTCGGACATTCTCCATCAGTTCCAGCATACGGTTCACTTTCCGTACTTCCTTTTCTGTAATGGGATATCCGAAGTCACCGTTTGCCAGTTCAAGACTGTCAAGGTCATATCGTATCTTTGTATTCATCCTGTTCTCCTCCTGTTTTGTGTATAGCGTTCAACCTGTCGGGTGATCATATCACAGAATTTCTGGCCGTTTTCTTCCTCACCCCTGAAATAGGCGGCCATCATCAGCAGGTTCTTGTTGTAATAATGCACCCATTTGTCATGGAAATGTGCGCCGGGAACCTGTCCGAATGTTTCCTGAAACAGTTCCAGGGTCAGATCCTCGTCCTGTCTTCTGTTGTATTCCCATATTGCCAGAAGCAGTATGTCATTGTAATTCAGTCTCATATTGCGTTGGTATTTGAAATGGCTATTATGATGTTGCAGCAACCTGTCTTCCTGATATTCTCCTTCAGCTTTCCGTTGTTTACCAGTCTGTCGTATGCCTCATGCACGAACCTGTATGCCGGTGAATCATATCCGATACCGTGCAGATGTGATGTCGTCGCCACATTTATCCGTGATGCCATCATGGAAAGGGTGTCTTCTTTCCCTGCCCGGCGGTTATTGAAGGCATCCAGTATATTCCTGTGGATGCACGTTCCGTATCTGGCACGGTAATATTCCATTTCTTCTTCATCGGTGAAGGAATACACCTCTTCCGCTATCGTATCCTTTACGAGACGGAATGTACGGCCTCCTTTTTTCAGTATGGCTGTAATCTGTGGAATATGCAGTGTTTCACAGTAGCCGCTTATTTCCATCGGATGCACGTACAGGCGTGTCTTTCCTTTTACAAGATACATGGCCTGTGATGTACAGCCTGTTCTGTCCGTGTCGAATCCCTCTCCATGAAATTTCTCTTTTATTTCCTTGTAGAATGCGTCCGTTTTCTCATGGGAAAGACCTTTTCCCCATTCATATCCGCTTTCCAGACTGAAAAGCAGATGGAAGAGGGTTGTCCGCCCGGTCTTGCTTTCCCAGTAGCCGTAAAGGTCGGCCGTGCCGGATTTAGGTCCGAACCTGTATCCGTCCGGAGTATAGCTTTCCATCACTTCCAGGAGTGAGTTCATGAAATTTTCCGATTCTTCCGAATTCCACCATTCTAACGTATCGTCATCCATGGCATAAGCCGGTATATGGTTCATAACCTGCAGGTATTCCGGAGTTTCTTTCAGAATGTCCAGCATCCTTGTGACGGCTTCCTTCCTTTGTCTGATGGAGAACAGTTCTGTTCCGGTATCCGCATGAAGCCTGTTCTGTGTCTTCTGGTCTGTAATCATGACTTCTGATATTTATTGTTATACATTGTCTGCCTGTAAGGTACAGGCATTCTTATTTCTTGTTGTCCCTGTTGTCTGTTTGCCCGCATCCCTGCAAGGCTTGGCGGAAAAAAATACCGGAGCGAAGCGAGGATGATTTTTTTCCAGACAACCAGCCCGGCAGGGCCGCCTTGCGGGAGTTGCGCGGCAAACAGCTATTTTTGCAGCAAGAAATGAGGATGCTGTCATCATGTCTGCGGCATAAAAAAAGGGAACCCCATATTGCATGAGGCTCCCCAATACAGACTGTTGCATATATGTCAGGTATGTATGCTCCATCCGTGGAAACGTTCCATGGTGACGGCAAAGGACTCGTCCGGATTTCCATGATACAGCAGTCCTCCGACAATGCCTGTATTTCCGTCCGGATAACGTTCGCAGAATCCGAACGAATACGGCGCATGGTCGTAATAGAGTTCGATTTCGCATGGACGGTTCTCGTTCTTCTCCCATTGTTTTAGACGTTCAAGACAGTTTTCCAGTGTCTTGTCATTGATTGATTTTGCATACTGTACGACCTTGTCGTAATGCTCTTGTGAACAGCAGATTTTCATATCGTTTGAATTTATTGGTTGGTAAATGTTTTTTCAGTCAATCCAGAAAGTACCGCAATGAGGGCACCTGCATCCGGCAGGATATTCATTCGAATACCGCACGTCACGGTGACGTTTGTAGTTCATGTCACCGAAGGTGCATTTCCCGTCTCGGAATGTCTGCTCATAAGCGGCTTCCTGTTTCTTGTATTCAGCCATCCGGCTTTTTCGGACAGATCCGGTAAAAGGTATCATGCCCGTTTCCCATTTTGTGGAATCACACCAGTCATTGGTCATGCCGCAGACTTCATTGGCATAGGAATAGTGTACCTGTGAATCGACAAACAGGTTCTCCCTTCGGAAAGGGAAAGTGATATCCAGCGGAATCCGTACATGATGTCCGGAACCGTTCCGGCTGTCGGCAATGGCCACCATTACATTCCCATGGAAACGGATGCTTTTGAAATCGTTCTCAGGGTCTTTGCTGATGAGCCTGTCAAACATGGCGTTGAAGTAGATGCGCAGTTCTCCGCCGTATGTGGCATTCTCTACCAGTTCTTCAATCTTCTCGTCAAACTGCCCCTTTTTCAGATGCAGTGCGCGGCGTACCTTATGGCAGGCCATGGCGACTGATTCTCCCCGCAGTGAACAACCGGTCAGATATCCGCTGATTTCCACTCCGAGCGAATAGAAGAAATTAGTGACGGATGAGTTGCGTATCAGATCCTTTACCGGGTCGGAATCGTTCCGGTCGTAGATAAGTTCCCTGATTTCATCTTCATGCTCTTCAAACTCTCCGGCTAAATTGTCCGTTTCCATATTCTTTCTTGTCTCCTCCAGATAGTCGTGCATGTTTGAGCTTTCCTGTTCCTCATACCATTCGTATGCCTTTTCATAGAGTTTTTCCATATTGTTGGAACGGATACATTCCTCCTGGATGTCTTCATGCTCATCAAGATCATCCCGGTAGTCCACGTAGTAGAGGCTTACATACTGTGGAATATAGTCTGTAAGTTGTAATGTCTGGTTCATGATTCCTGATTTTAAGAGTTATACAAACGAAAAAGCCCTGCTTGTCGTGCAGGGCCTGATTCTTGTGGAACTGAAACCTTTGGAATGTCTGTTTGTATGGTATCTCCATGTCTCAAGCAGATAATCCTTGGTTCCCTTGATACTTCCGTGTACCATACATCCTTTTTCATCGTACAGGTAGCAGGTGTTAAGGAGAACCGGTATGCCGTCATGCACCTTGTACATGTGCAGCTCAATATCATTCTTTATGGCGGCAGACTTTTCCTTTTCCACTTTTCTGTGTATGGCTTTTCTGACCTCGCCGATATGGGGTGAGGTATAGCCGATTATTTCCGAATGGAATGCAAACTGATATTTTTCCATAACACTTTGTCCGTATTAAAATTCTGATATAAGTTCATCTTCATATACCTCCAGTTCAAGGCCGCTCTCGACAATCCTGACCAGCCAGCGGCATTCCAGTCTTTCCATCAGTTCGACGGCACGGTATCCCTTATAGGGACGTTTCAGAAATACAATGTCTCCGGTTTTCATATTTGTTCCTCCTTTTTATTGTGCGTAGATTGTTTCTATCAGTTCTGCATCCGTAAGATAGCGCAGTTCCTGTGTGGAACAGAACAGGCAGATGCCATCCAGCAGTTCATTTGCCGCAGCATCCAGGTTCCGTACTCCTTCGATCAGAGATTCTTCCAGTTCCTTGCTTGAAACAAGATATATTCCGTGAATGTCTTGAACAGTTCTCAAAGGAAAACGTCTTTCCTGATAGATGATGTCCTTTATCATGTCATCCTGTGGTGGCAGTTTGGCGCTGATTGTCTTGAACTGTTCGGGTGCGAGTTCCTTCAACCTGTCAGGATTGAAGCGGAACATTCTGAATCCCTGATATTCAAATCCGGCAGACTCCGCTATTCTGTTACTGGTCAGGAAATCATGTACGTGTCTGTTGCAGTCCCGGTTGTCCACATAGGCATGGAACGGTGGAAGGGAATTGAGGTTGACGGTGATGTCCGTGTAGGATTCCCAGCATTCCGAATTATCTTTAGACCGGGATTCAAGTCCTGCATACAGATTGTCATTGTCGATATAACTGTTCAGGACGAGTCTGACCTCAATGCGTTCAGCCGGATCTGTGGCTGTTTTCCAGTATAGAGTGTTCGATTTGTTCATACTTGTATTGTTTTTATGAGGGAATACGGCAGTCATTTTACCGCATTCCCCGAATGTTATAATTTGATATTTGTTATATCCTGTGCGGACTCCTTTTTCACGGTCCTCAATCTTTTTAGGAGATACAGGAAATATTCACGGTCATAGATCCGGAAGAGAAATTCCTCTGATGTCTCCTTGATGTGTCCAATGAAAGTTGCGGATTCCCTGCCGGGAGGATATTGAAAGAAATGTCCGTCGGAAACAAGAGTGAGCTTCTTTCCAGATACATGGTCTATCAGTTCGTCCGGAGTTGCGTAATGTCCTTTCCCTTTATAGAACTGATAATGGTTCCGGCGAAGACTTTTCAGGGTATTCGCCATGTCCGTCCTTGCTTGTCTGGAATCTGATTGGATGACAAGGTTGCAGATGAATACGGACTGTTTTCCGTCCAGTGAAAAATAATAGGGAATGAGTCTGGTTCCGGTTGTGACCGTTTTGCTTGTTTCCTCTTTTGAGATCACGGCTTTCCGGTTGATGATTTCCATGTGACGGTCTATCTGACTGTCCAGTTCGGATTGCGGAGTAAGTACGGAGCGCAGGCCCTTGAAATATCTTCCTTGACGGGTAAAGCAGAAAGAGTACATATTTCCGTAATACGGTTCTCCCACAAAGAACGAGTTTTGTCTCATGAGCAAGGGTGGCAGTACATCCAGCAGGTCATAGTAATCTTCTTCGGTGATTTCCTTGAAGGGTTCGGACAGGGACTGATGGTAAAGACGCAGCTTCTTGTCTATATCAGAAGGTGTTACGGCTTTCAGATAGGGATTGTTTTCCCGTATGCGCAGCTCTTCGATTGTTTCCCCACCATAGTCATTGTGGAATCCGTCACTCATACTTGTCAGGCATGTTCCGTCGAAGTAGCGGGAATCGATTACATATTTCAATCGGTCTTTCATGTCTTATAGGTTTTGAAGGTTCAACACTCTTTTGACTGCATATACGGCATTCTGTGTAAGTTGCCGTTGCCATGCCTGGTATCTCGGCGACCATTTGAAACCGTATGATTTCAGTTCCTTGCGCCTCTGGTCATCCGGAATATTGTCAAACAGGATTTGCAGGCGGTCTGCCTCATAGTTCCATACCAGCGTTCCGCCTTCAAATTTCAGTTCACGGTTTTCCCGTTCTCTGATTTCCTGAAGTTTCAGTCTGGCCTGGCGTGCCATTTCCGGCAGTTGGAAGAAACGGTTCCGCGGAGTGATAACCGGTTTCTTGCATTGCGCATTGAAGTCTGTAATGAAGTCTACCGCTTTCTGTACGATTTCCACTTCTCCTTTTCCCGCATAGGTGCTTACCTTATTAAGGATACTGCTGACGAACAGGGCACGGCTGTATCCTCTTGCTTTACCGGTATCAATATCATGAATGGTCTGTGCGCTGCTTGCAATGTCACGCTTCAGGCGGTTCCATGCCTCCTCCTGCTTCTGTTCTTCCGGTTTGGCTGCCTCTTTCATCCTTTCCATGGCAGCCTTGAAGCGGTTACGCCAGTCATGAAATTCATCAAATCTGTTCTGGTATGCGTCCAAGGCCTTGTTGTTGCGCTGGCAGTTGAATTTGGCAGGCCCTGTCACCATCGGACTGGCACATCGTGAGAGACTGCCCAGCAAGGCAGAGAACTTGCTATGGTATGCACTGACATACTCGTTCTGCTTTTCTTCCGGAATCTGTTTCAGATCCTCTACAAGTTGTTTTTCATATTGCATGATGTCTGTTTCCGCCCTTGCTTCAGGTTCGAAGGAACTCCATCTGTACGCGTTGTATGCAGCATCAAGCAGGTCTTCCAGATAGCCGGGATACAGGAATTCCACAGCTTCCCATTTTTCAAATTCAGACGGATGAAGTTCTGTTTCTCCGTCTGCCGCTTCGATTGTGTGTACATAGGAGCCCATTCCCGTACAGCGTTTACGGAAATGAAAAAGGACGGCTTCGTCATCCGTCCCTTGTTCTCTGATTTTCTTCACTCGGTAAGCATTCTTTCTTGTCAACGTGACAACCGTCTGTTTTCCGGTCTTGTCCTTCATGAGGTCTGCTACTGTACCTTCACATACCTTCTTTCCAACTTCTTCAGTCATATTCTTTTATTTAAATTAGACATGACCGGCTCCGTGGAGCCAGTATTTCAATTTCTTACTGGCCCGGCTGTTCTTTGCCAATGACCGGTGCAAGGCTTGGCGGAAAAAAATACCGGAGCGAAGCGAGGATGATTTTTTTCCAGCCAACCAGCCCGACAGGGCCGCCTTGCACAGTCAGTGGCAAAGGGCGATATTTGCTGTAAGAAATGAAATAATGGTTGAAAATTATATTGCGAACTTGTTTTGCAGTACTTTCATTTCATTGGCAATGGTAGAATTCATTATTTTGGCATAAATACGAGTTGTACGAATGTCCGTGTGTCCTAACATTTTGGCAATGGATTCCAAGGAAACCTTATTTGCAATAGCCAGTGATGCAAATGTATGTCTTGCAATATGTGTGGAAAGATTCTTCTGAATACCACATACATCAGCTATTTCTTTCAAATAACTGTTCATTCGTTGGTTGCTGGGAACAGGAAGTAATAATCCTTTTTCATTGCAGATTGGATTTGACTGATATTTCTCTAAAATAAGTCTTGGTATATCCAACAATGGAATGTCGCACATATTATCGGTCTTTTCCCTTGCTTTTCTTATCCACCATTCACCATTATCAGCCTGTACAAGGTGTTCCTTTTTCAGATTCTTTACGTCTGTGAAAGCCAAACCGGTGAAGCAACAGAAGATGAATATGTCCCTTACGGTTTGTAATCGTTGAATATCAAAATCTTTATTGATGATTTTGCGAAGTTCCATTTCGTTTAAGAATTCACGGTTACACTTGGTCTGTTTGAAGTGTATTTCTGCAAACGGATCATCAGTTATCCACTTCTTTATCAATGCAGTTTTGATGATTTTCTTTAAATTCTTCAGATATTTCACTGTTGCATTTTGCGCACAGTTTTTCTGTATTTTAATGAAATGTTCGAATTTGGTTATAAATTCATAGTTGATTGATTTTAATGGAATATCAGCCAGTTTATACTGTTCACTGATAAATTCCTTCAAATATCTTGCTGTACGTTCGTATCGAAGTACAGTACCTTCGGCATATTCCTTGTTCATTAATTCCCGATATTCCGAATTGTGTTCCTGGAATACTTCAAGCAGCATTTTGGGAGTAGAGTGTTCTCCATAATAGATATTTTTTATAATATCTGCTGTAATAGGTTTACCGTCCTGCTCAAGTTCACGGTGAATTTGAAGGATTTTAGTTCTTATCGTATCAAGATAGTGGTTTATTTCTTGATACTTCTTTTCCCTGCCAATCGCGCATTCTTTTTGCGTATTCCATTTTGTAACATCTATACTTCGCTTGATTTGTACCTCTGCACGTTTTCCGTTTATTGTGATACGCATACAGATTGGTGCTTCTCCATTTTTAAGCAGCTTTGATTTCTTCAGGAAAAACAATACCGTAAAATAGTTTCTTTGCATTGCCATACTCTTCTTTTTTTTGATGGTGTAAAAATACATGTTTTGAAAAGAGTTTGTTTTATGCAAAACGCAGAGAATCAGTGAAATATAATCCAATCAGGTGGACTTGTTTTTAAGTGGAAATTAAGTCCACCTATTTCACCTCCAGTAAGATGCGGTATTCTGCTTCAATTTGCGGTATGGATAAAAAGAAAAACCGCTGATAATGATTGATTATCAGCGGTTTTCATTGTTTTGCTTTTTGTTTGAGTGATCCGCTTGGGGCTCGAACCCAAGACCCCAACATTAAAAGTGTTGTGCTCTACCT
>NZ_QSOO01000001.1:121358-451875 GCF_003436255.1 Bacteroides sp. D20
GAACCCAAGACCCCAACATTAAAAGTGTTGTGCTCTACCTGCTGAGCTAGCGAATCAGACCTTATTGCTGTTAAGCGGGTGCAAAGATAGCTACTTTTGTTTAAAAAACAAATGGATTAAGGGAAAAAGTTTTGAGAACGACTTCTGCTTTTACTCTTCTTGTTGATTATCAGTCTGTTCAAACTTGTGAATTTTTTCTCTGTTTATGATGAAACGTTGATAGTAGGAGAGCATAAGGGTGGTAAGCGGAAGTGCTATAATCATACCCAGCATCCCCATCAATGACCCCCAAATCGATAAAGACAGTAGGATGATGGCAGGGTTCAGGCCCGTAATTTTCCCCATGACACGCGGTACGATGAATCCGTCTTGAATGGCTTGTACTATGATGAATACCGCAAGGGCCGATGCAATGATAATCCAGAAGTTTCCTCCCGTATCCGCTGCTTTCAGTATGGCCAGCACGATGGTAGGTATAAAGCCGATAATCTGTAAATAGGGCACTAGGTTTAAAGCACCGATGAACAAGCCGAGCCCAATGGCCAGTGGGAAATCAATAATCAGAAAACCTATACTGAACAGAATACCTACACACAATGCCACGAATGCTTGTCCGCGGAAGTATCTGTTCATGCCGTCTTTTACATCGTTCATCACACTGACTACGAAAGGCCGGTATTTTTGCGGTACCAGGTGGGTCCATCCTTCGGCAATGCTTTCGTAATCCAGCAATATGAAAACTATATAGAGAAGAATGAGGAAGAAAGTGAAGAAGCTGAACAGCAGATTGACGGATTCTGACAACAAGGACCAGAGCCGGGGAACGGTTTCCTTGATGGCGTTCAGCATATTCTCTTCCTTGAACAATTGGGTGACGAACTGGGTGTCTATGTTCTCACGGAGGAATTCAGAGAGTGTTTTGGGCACATTGCCGTCGTGGGTTCCGTTGGAAAAGTAGTCTATTACCAAATCTTTTACCCTGACGAATTCGTCCATCATGGGAGGCACAAGCAGATAGAAGGCGGTTCCTCCTACAATCAGAATACTGAACAAGGCGCAGAAAATGGATATGACCCGGTTCTTGAGCCTTAATCTGTACTGGAAGAAGGTGACCAGGGGGTAAATCAGATAGGCTATGAGCCATGCGATGAAGAATGGCAGCAATACGCCGCTCAAACGCTTGAAGAGCATAAGGATGCCGATAATGATGACACCGAGTATGACACCGCGGATAAAACTGTCGAATGTAATCTTTTTGCGTTCCATAATGCTCTGTTTTTTGTATTTGTTAATGACCGCTTTCCTTTTGGTCGGCTTGGATGGCTTGCTGATAGCACTCTCGGCATAGCGGTTCATACTCTTCGGTTTCCCCCAGCAGTACTTGTTTGTCGTTCTTGACGGTACGGTGGGAGAACGAGGCGAGTTGGCCGCATTTCACACAGATGGCATGTACTTTGGAAACTTCGTCTGCAATGGCACACAGTCCCGGCATAGGACCGAATGGAATACCCCGGAAGTCCATGTCCAGTCCGGCAACAATGACGCGTATACCATTGTTGGCAAGCTGGTTGCATACATCAATCAGGCCACTGTCAAAGAACTGGGCTTCGTCAATGCCCACTACATCTATCTCTGAAGTGAAGAGCAGAATGCTGGCAGACGAGTCGATGGGAGTGGAGGCTATGGAATGACTGTCATGCGATACGACATCGGCTTCGGAATAACGGGTGTCTATGGCAGGCTTGAATATCTCTACGCGTTGTTTGGCAAATTTTGCCCGTTTCAGTCTCCTTATCAGCTCTTCGGTTTTGCCGGAGAACATGGAACCGCAAATGACCTCAATTCTTCCCCTGCGTTTGGTTTCCTGTATATGATCTTCTGAAAATAATACCATGTTTTCAAGTGTTATATTTAAGCGCAAAAGTAACACTTTTGTTTGCTTTCCGATATTTTTTCATTATTTATTTCTACATTTGTAGCGTTAACACGGACTGTGTAAAGGATATGCAAACCCTATTAAACGACATAGAATTAGATATTCAGGAATTGAAATGTTTGATGCAGGCCATTTCAAGTGATGCCAATCCGACATTGAAGATTGTGGCAAAACGGAATATCCAGCAGATGAAGGCACGCTTGGAGGCGTTGCAAGAACTGCTTGAGGAGGCGCCAACGGCTGTTGTGTCGCCCCTGGAGGAACCCCCTGCTGTTACTACTCCTTTGACCGAACCGGTTTCTCCGGTCGAATCGGTTATTCCTGATACAGTGAAGATGGTATGTGAGGAACCGGAAACAGTTCCTATTTTGGCAGAACGCATCAAGCCTGCCAAGGATTTGAAACATGCCATCAGTCTGAACGATTCATTCCGTTTTGTCCGCGAACTGTTCGCAGGCGATGCTGCACGGATGAATGAAGTGGTACGACGTTTGGGTGAGGCTCCTTCTTTGGACAAGGCTATGGATATTTTTGCTTCGGAAGTGCACCCGGATGAAGAAAATGAAGCCGCCGTCGATTTTATGGAACTCCTCAAAAAATATTTCAGCTAAACGACCGATAAGTATGGGAAAACTTTATGTAGTGCCTACCCCGGTAGGAAATTTGGAAGATATGACATTCCGTGCTATCCGGATTCTGAAAGAAGTGGATTTGATTCTTGCTGAGGATACACGTACCTCCGGCATATTGCTGAAACACTTCGAAATAAAGAATGCGATGCAATCTCACCATAAATTTAATGAACATAAAACGGTTGAAAGTGTTGTTAATAGAATAAAGGGGGGAGAAACTGTAGCTTTGATTTCGGATGCAGGTACGCCAGGTATATCCGACCCGGGCTTTCTGGTAGTCAGAGAGTGTGTGCGTAACGGCATCGAAGTGCAATGCTTGCCGGGAGCGACAGCTTTTGTACCGGCATTGGTGGCTTCCGGACTGCCGAATGAGAAGTTCTGTTTTGAAGGTTTCCTTCCACAGAAGAAAGGAAGGATGACCCGCCTGAAGGCATTGGCCGAGGAGTGTCGTACCATGGTGTTCTA
Organism: Bacteroides sp. D20; assembly: GCF_003436255.1. Classification (NCBI taxonomy): domain Bacteria; kingdom Pseudomonadati; phylum Bacteroidota; class Bacteroidia; order Bacteroidales; family Bacteroidaceae; genus Bacteroides; species Bacteroides sp. D20. The sequence goes on from NZ_QSOO01000001.1 coordinate 124,392, forward strand.
TGAGTCTCCCCACAGATTGGTAAAAGCTTTGACGCAGTTTGCCGAACATTTCGGTGCCGAACGTCAGGCTTCTGTTTCGCGGGAAATCTCAAAGATGCACGAAGAAACGGTGCGTGGAACGCTTACAGAATTGATTGAACATTTCACGGCGAACGAACCGCGCGGTGAAATTGTGATTGTAGTAACAGGAATAGACGATTAAATAACTTCATTAACCAAACGTAAAACGAAAGCGTATGAAAAAGTTAGCAGTTTTAATTGTATGCGCGGCTGTAATGGCTTCGTGTGACAGCTTCTCTGGTGGCAGTAAGAACCAGCTGAAAGCTGAAAATGATTCTTTATTGATGGAACTGACTCAGCGTAATGCTGAATTGGACGAGATGATGGGCACTTTCAATGATATTTCAGAGGGATTCCGCCAGATTAATGCAGCAGAGAGCCGTGTGGATTTGCAGCGTGGTGCTGTGGCAGAAGGCTCTTTGAATGCCAAGCAGCAGATTGCGTCGGATATTGAATTTATCCGTAAGCAGATGGAAGAGAACAAGGAACAGATTGCCAAATTACAGTCCATGCTGAAGAACAGTAAAAATAACTCTGCCCAGTTGAAGAGGGCTGTGGAGTCCCTGACTCAGGAGTTGGTGGCAAAGACCCAGCGTATCGAGGAATTGCAGGCTGAGCTGGCTTCCAAGAATATCCGTATCCAGGAACTGGATGCTGCCGTAACCGGTTTGTCTACTGAGAAAGAAGAATTGACTGCCGAAAATGAGGCGAAGGCTCAAACCGTTGCCGAACAAGATAAGGCACTCAATACGGCTTGGTTTGTATTTGGTACGAAGAAAGAGTTGAAGGACCAGAAGATATTGACAAATACCGGACTTTTCAAAAAAGGCCAGGTGCTGAAAGATTCTGATATCAACAAGGACTACTTTACACAAGTGGATATCCGTACGACAAAAGAGATTAAACTATACTCCAAAGATGCTGATATCTTGACCACTCATCCTGCTGGCTCTTATGCGTTGGAGAAAGATGATAAAGGACAGCTGACTTTGAAGATTACAAATCCGAAAGACTTCTGGAGTGTGTCCAAGTATTTGGTAATCCAAGTAAAATAACACTGTTATAAGATTGATACAGAACGGACGCAGGTTATTGGAATTGATAATCTGCGTCTATTTTTATATATACCTTTCCTTTAAGTTATGGCATCTCAATATAAAAACCTCTTTTTTGATCTGGACGATACGCTTTGGGCATTTTCCCTTAATGCACGTGATACATTCGAAGAAATGTATCACAAGTATGACTATGGTCGTTTCTTTCGCTCTTTCCTGCATTTCTATACTCTTTATCAGCATCGTAATACAGAACTCTGGGAAGAATACGGTAGAGGGCAGGTCAGTAAGGAAGAGTTGAACCGCCAGCGTTTCCTATATCCTCTGGAGGCAGTAGGGGCGAGGGATGTTGCTTTGGCTGAGGCTTTTTCTGATGATTTCTTTTCGGTCATTCCCACAAAAAATCGGCTGATGCCGCATGCTTATGAGGTGCTGGAATATTTGGCGGGGAAATATAACCTCTATATCCTTTCCAATGGTTTCCAAGAACTGCAATGTCATAAGATGCGTTCGGCAGGTATCGACCGCTTTTTTAAGAAGATTGTTCTCTCTGATGACATCGGTATCTTGAAGCCCTGGCCCGAAATCTTTCATTTTGCACTTTCTGCCACACAATCCGAGGTGCATGATTCTTTGATGATAGGCGATAGTTGGGAAAATGATGTGATAGGAGCCAAAGGAGTGGGTATGCACCAAGTGTTTTATAATGTAACCGGGAAGGAAGAACTGCCTTTTCAACCGACTTATCATATCAGTAATCTGAAAGAATTGATGCAGATTTTGTGACATTGAAATTTTTAATTGTACTTTTGTCTGCAGAAACGTATATTATACAGCTATGGACACAATCTTACCTTTCGCTCTACTTTGTTTTACCTCCTTCTTTACGTTGACAAACCCTCTCGGCACCATGCCGGTGTTTTTGACCATGACGCATGGAATGACGGACCGTGAACGGCAGTCGGTAGTATCGCGCGCCACTTTGGTTGCCTTTATTACGATTATGGTCTTTACGTTTGCGGGACAGTTCCTCTTTAAGTTCTTCGGTATCTCTACCAATGGTTTCCGTATTGCCGGTGGAGTTATTATCTTTAAGATTGGCTTCGATATGCTGCAAGCCCGTTATACTCCAATGAAGCTGAAAGACGAGGAAATCAAGACTTATGCCGATGATATTTCCATTACTCCTCTTGGAATTCCGATGCTTTGTGGTCCCGGTGCCATAGCCAATGCCATTGTGCTGATGCAGGATGCCCACACCATTCAGATGAAAGGAGTTCTTATAGGAATGATTGCCTTTATTTATCTGATTACCTTTTTCATATTGCGTGCTTCCACGCGGTTGGTCAAAATTTTGGGTGAGACGGGAAACAATGTGATGATGCGCCTAATGGGACTTATCCTGATGGTTATTGCCGTTGAGTGTTTTGTCAGCGGAGTGAAACCTATATTGGTGGATATATTGAAAGAAGGAGGCATACCATCACTGGCACACCTCCTCTAAACACTTTATTTATAAAAACACATTGGGAAAATTCCCAAGTTTCTTTAGGCTACTATTGATTAATAGCCTGGATTTTGTTCTATGTTCGGATTGGCATTGATTTCACCGACGGGAATCAACGGGAGCGCTTTCTTGGAGTCGCGGTTGAATGTACGCGCTTCTTCGCTCAATACGTCGTGCCATCCTCTGTCATTAACGTCCGTGTAGCGTGTAACGGTTTCACCTCGGCGCATAACATCGAAGTAGCGCTGTCCTTCACCTACAAGTTCCTTGCGGCGTTCGATGTAGATGCGGTCTAATGTGATGTTTCCGCTGGTTACTTGTTTGCTTTCATCCGTTGTGCGGTTGGAGATGATATCGTTCAGCAAGTTGGCAGCCTTGTTCTTGTCTCCGGCTTGGAAAGCTGCTTCTGCTGCTGACAAGTAAACTTCTGACAAGCGCAGCAATGGGACATTGGAGTAACGTACATCTCCGTTTACAGCAGGCATTTTGTTGATGTAAACTTTACGTTTGTCAAATCCTCCTGCTGCCGCTGCCAATAATATGTCGTTACGGATGTCTGCCGGGTCGGATGTAAGCATGTCAGAGAAGTCTTTTGTGACAATTACATCTCCATATCCGGGAGAAGCGCCAGCCTTGTCTGCATATAAGTAGGCAATACCTTCACGGTCTGTCCAGTCAGTATTGTTGTTGATGGAAATCTCGAACATGATTTCTTTTGAATGATTGGCATCACTTTTGCTCCATGCAGCAACATATTCTGACGGTTCCCAAAGTTTGTAAGACGAGTTTGATATGATGTCTTCAGCTACGGATAAAGCCTTGCTCCATTCGCCTTTTGTCATATATACACGTACCTGCAAGGCTTTGGCAGCCCAAAGGTTGACATAACCCACTTCATTGGTTTTGGGCAGTGCATTTGAGTTGATTGCATCTGTCAAATCCTTTTCAATAGCCTCATAACATTGGGCTACCGTGCTGCGGCTTGGCTTTTCTGTCGATTCCAGCGGGGAGGTAGCGATGGGCACACCGGGTGAGCTGCCTTGATCTACCGTATAAGGTTTACCGTAGATACGTGTAAGGTCAAACAGTGCCATGGCGCGCAGAACTTTTGCTTCTGCATCATATTGGTCAATAGTGGCTTTTGCCTCTGCCGCGTCGGTCAGGTTGCCACTTTCTGCTGCCTGAATCAGACGGTTGGCGCGTGCTATGACTACATAAGGCATCTGCCATACGGCTGTTGAGGTGGTGAAATTGTCGGCAGTTGTATATTCCATATAGTAGTAGAAGTTTGCTCTTCCACTTCCACCGTTATATTCATATTGGATATCTTCCCCTCTCATGTCACCGTATACGAACATGAGGCGTCCATAATAATTAATCAGGCTACTGTTACCTTTAACGGCAGCATAAAGTCCCGTCCGCACATTGGCCAAATCATCGCTGTTCTTGATTGCGGTTTCAGCATCTATTCCGTCTGCGGGTGACTGATCCAGCCAACTGTTGAGGCATGATGAAGTGCTGACTGCCATAGCTGCGCAAAGCGTTGCTGTGTATAATGTCTTTAATATTTTCATTTTCGTATCTTTATTAGTTAGAAATTCAATTCTATTCCGAATGTATATGTTCTCAATGCCGGAGTCTCAAATGTGCATAGTCCGTCTACACGCATTTCCGGATCTACAAATAAGTCTTTAGATTTCCATGTAAGCAGGTTGGACCCCGAGAAGTAAATTCTTGCCTTGCTAAGTCCAAGCTTGTTGATATAGTTTTGCGGAATGCTTACACCTAATGTGAGGTTCTTCAGACGTAGATAATCAGTAGGCATCAGCCAGCGTGAAGACAGTGAAGCTACGCTTCCATATTCAAATTTAGGCAATGTGGCATTCGTGTCGCCCGGGCCGGTCCACATCTTTGAGATGTCGTAGTATGTCGGTACGGCACCACCGTATAGATGTGAACCGCCATTGGAGTGCTGCCAAGTGGAGTAGTCAAAAGCATCACCACCCAATGAATAAGTGAAAGTGAAGCCCAAGTCGATAAACTTCCATTTGAGGTTGTTGGTAAGACCACCTTCTATACTAGCCTGATGCCTGCCTACAATAGTTTTGTTGGCTTCAGAGATATTTGTAGTTGTCTTGCGGGCATTCTCTGTTCCGTCATTCAGATAGAACATTTCTTTACCGGTCTCGGCGTCGACTCCGGCGTATTCATAAACATAGTATGAATAGTAAGGTTCGCCTACACGGTGAATCAGCGGTCCTGATACGATTTCATTCTGCTGGCCATCCAATTTGGTCAGTTTGTTGCTGTTGTGTGCCATGTTCAGAGAAGTGGTCCACGTGAAATCCTTGTTTCTGAAATTGGTTGATGTAATGGTCAACTCAAAACCGGAGTTCTTCAGTGAACCGATGTTTTGCGGGGTGGTATACCCATAATTGCCATCATAATATCCGCCGACTTGTGATACGGGGAGGTCATATATAAGGTCGCTGGTTTTACGCTGATAGTAGTCGAATGTTACAGAGATACGGTCGATGAATGAAAGGTCGAGACCGATATTCCATGTTTTGTTCTTTTCCCATTTCAGGTCCGGGTTTGCAATTCCGACGATGGACATTCCTGACTGTCCATTGTATATGATTCCGTATTTATAAAGATTCATATAAGCGTAATAGTCTGATGGTTGCGTTCCGTTTACACCGTATGACACACGGAGCTTTCCATCTGTCAATACATTCTTGACAGGATTCAGGAAACTTTCGTCTATGAATCTCCATGCTCCGGAAACCGACCAGAAACTTCCCCAACGGTTTTCTCTTGCCAGACGTGAACTTCCGTCGGTACGATAGCTGAGACCGAGATAATATCTGTCTGCGTAGTTATAATTGGCACGTCCGAGGAACGAAGTCATGCGATAGCTCTGTCTGTTGGTTTCGGCACTTGTTGAACCGGCATTTGTCAATTCGTACAAATCACCCGGATAGTCTTGGCCTGCCATGTAGTTGAAAGCATATTCCGTATCTTGTGTTTCAAAACCAAGCAGGGCGTCAATATTGTGCAGACCGAAAGAGTTGATGTAAGAGAGCTGGGTTTGTGTATTCAGCTGGTCATTACGATTGACGATACGCTGCATGACACCACCGGGGGCACCATTGTTTGAGTGTCTGTCCCAAAGAACGTCATTGGTTCCTTGTGCGTAATCATAAGCAATCTTTTCACTTAAATTCAACTTGTCCCAAATATTGTAGGTCAACTTGATTGTATTGAATGCCTTCATCAGGGTATAAACGTCAGAGCTGTGTTCTCTTTCATACAAAGGATTGACTCCAAATACGCCGCAACCATTGTTTAATGTGCCGTCTTCATTATAAGGGGTTGATGAGGGGCTTTGGAAGAATGCGTAATTGGCCACAGGTCCATCATAGGAGGTAGCTTCATTAGTTTTGTTTTGTCTTACTTTTGAGAATTGGCTTGTAACCTGAACTTCAAAGTCTCCAAACTTATGAGTGAGGTTTGCATTACCAGTGAAACGTTCCAGACCTTGTTTGTAAATGATACCTTCCTGATTGGTATAAGCAGCTGAGGTGTAGAACTTGGTACGGTCGTTACCGCCAGATACGCTCAACTGGTAGTTCTGATGAGAACCGTTACGGAAAAGCAGGTCTTTCCAATCCGTCCATCCGGTCGAGGGTTTTGAAGCAAAATCCTCGATGTTCTGGTCTGCAAAAGTTGCGGCATCTGCATCGGACATGTTTCCGGTGTATAACCCGTAATTCTTGAGACCGGTCCATAAGAGTTCGCGGCGCGAGTCACCGTCGAGCATAGGACGATAATCTATTGCCATGTTTGAGAAACCCCAGTCGGAACGGAAACTTACATTTGTTTTGCCTTGTTTTCCGCTTTTCGTCGTAATGACCACAACACCGTTAGCAGCACGCGAGCCGTAAAGAGAGGCAGCAGCCGCATCTTTGATAACTGTGATAGACTCGATGTCATTGGTATTGAGTGAAGACAAAATATCAGTTCCTGCATCACTATAAGTGAACTCGGATAAGTCTCCACTTGTGACCGGTGTTCCGTCAATAACATAAAGCGGATTGTTTCCGGCATTGATGGAACCCATACCACGTACACGGATACTGCTTACAGAACCCGGATTACTTGAACTTGAGCCAAAAGTAACACCAGCGACATTACCAGAAAGTTTGTCGGCAACAGAAAGAACAGGTACATCTTCCAAGGTGGAAGTGTTTACAGTAGAAGCAGCTCCGGTAAACGATGCTTTCTTAAATGTACCGTAACCGGTAACTACAACCTCTTCAAGCAGCTCAGAATCGGATTTCAAAATTACCTTTACATGAGGTTTAATCGTTACTTCTTGGGTTTGCATACCAACAAACGAAATCACCAGAGTTTTCGCGGAACTACAATATATGTATATTGTTGAAAATTAATAATTTACAATCATTATAAAACAAGGCTTACTCTATTATATATTCTATATAAAGGTATATGGCGAAGGGAGGTAAGTGGTTTGAAGTACCCATTTCATACCATTTTGAATAATTAAAAGCTGATAATAAGCACGTTATTATTAAATTTCATTCTACCCTTTTAATTTGTGATGTACTAATTAACCCAACAAATGTTTTTTATTCAAGAATAACGATAAATTATATAGAGGAATTTATCTTGAAATATAGATTTTATCCATAAAAGTCCCAAAATTCTTTTTTGTTGAGAAATATTTAGTTTACATATATTATTTATAATGTATGAATGCGGAATATACATAGAAATATTCAATTATAATTGAAATGTTTTATATCTTTGCATATAAACTAAATCATGTTTGAATATGAAAAATTATATCTCCCGTCCTTTATACATAAAGAGAATTGAACCGTTTATTGATAAAAGTATAATAAAAGTAATAACCGGCCAACGTAGGATAGGTAAAAGCTACATTCTTTTACAGATATCAGATATCATAAAGAAAAACATACCGGAAGCCAATATCATTTTTGTAGATAAAGAGCAACTTGCCTTCACGGAAATTAGGAACTACATGGATCTTTATCAATATGTTTTAAAGAAGGTTACTGGGTATAATCATAACTATCTTTTTGTAGATGAAATCCAAGAGATTGAAGAATTCCAATTGTGTCTGCGGAGTTTATTGAACGAAAATAAATGTGATATCTATTGCACCGGAAGTAATGCTAAAATGCTGTCCAGTGAACTTGCTACTCAATTGGCAGGAAGATATATAGAATTTCCCATTCACTCACTTAGCTATGGGGAATTCTTAACTTTCAATCAACGCCAAGACTCCACCGAAAGTCTAAAACTCTATCTTACATTCGGAGGTATGCCATACATTCATAATCTAACAATGGACAAGAATGTCATATTCGAGTATTTGAGAAACGTTTATTCTACTATCCTACTAAAAGATGTGGTTGCACGTGAATCAATCCGGAATGTATCTTTTTTGGAGAATCTCGTAGCTTATCTGATAGATAATACCGGCTCTCTTTTTTCTGCCCAGAATATTAGTAAATATTTAAAGTCGCAACACGTCAACATTCCCACGCAGACAATTCTGAACTATCTAAAGGCACTGTGCAATAGTTTCTTTATTTACAAAATTCAACGAGCTGAAATCCGAGGGATGAAAATCTTTGAGATTGGTGAGAAATATTATTTTGAAGATTTGGGATTACATAATTCCATACAGCATTTTGATTTTCGAAAAGACATCAACAAGTTAATGGAAAATGTTGTATGCATTGATTTATTAAGATATGGATATGAAGTATATGTCGGAAAGAGTGGCAATAAGGAAATTGATTTCATTGCTTCCAAGGACGACCATAAAGTCTATATCCAAGTAGCATATATGCTTCCCGATGATGCAACTGTTAGGCGAGAATTTGGCAATCTTTTGGAAATAGCAGACAATTACCCCAAATATGTAGTTACAATGGATGAAATGCAAAGCGGGGGAAATTACAAAGGAATTAAACAGATTTCACTGCGAAACTTTTTGTTGGCAGAGGATAAAGAAAGATTGTAAATCTATAATTTAATTTCCAATATGAGAAGAGTAAATCAACAGATTTCCTCTGACAGATTATATGAAACAAAGTTGGAGAATCGATACAAAAGCATTGTGATATTTGCATTATAATAAGATTATAATTTTTTTTGTATAAAGCATTCACTTTATGGAGAAGAATACCCTTTCATAACCAATGGATATATATCCGCTGAATATTTTTGTGACCGTGTAGCTGAAACCGGAACATTAACCCGTTATATCACAAATGGTAACAATGTAGCTTTAATATCTTCTCGTCGTTTAGGAAAGACGGGCTTAATAGAACATTGTTTTCATCAAAAAACATATCGAAAAGGAATATTATATTTTCTTGATTGATATATATGCGACTAAGAATCTTCAAGAGTTTGTTTTTGAGCTTGGCAAAGGAATTATGAATGGTCTGAAACCACGAGGTAGAAAAGCGTGGGATTTGTTTTTAAGTTGCTTGTCATCGCTTCGGGCGGGAATTTCATTTGATTTTGCAGGAAATCCCGGTTGGAATTTGGAGATGGGAGATATAAAAACTCCTTCTATTACTTTGGATGAAATTTTTTATTATTTGGAGAAGGCCGACAAGCCCTGCCTGGTGGCTATTGACGAATTTCAAGCTATTGCCAAATATCCGGAAAAAATATTGAAGCTGTATTGCGTACCCATATTCAGCATTGCGCAAATGCAAGATTTATTTATGCAGGTTCCCAACGGCATATGATGGGCGAAATATTCACAAGTCCAGCACGCCCTTTCTATCAAAGTACAGCCATCATGGAATTACATCCAATAGACATAGGAACTTACACAAAGTTTATTAGGAAACATTTCCTCATAGCCAATAAAGACATTACAGAAGAAACTGTTCAGAACGTATATGAACGTTTTGAGGGCATTACATGGTATATTCAATTCATCTCCAACTCATTGTATGCAATGACAGCTACAGGTGAAATTTGTACGGCAGACAAAGTGAGCATAGCGATCGAAAACATTTAGTCTCAGTTGAATTTTACTTATTCCTCTCTTCTTTATCAACTTCCTCCCAAACAAAAGGAGGTATTGTTTGCCATTTGCAAAGAAGGAAAAGCAAGGGAAATAACTTCTTCCAGATTCTTGAAAACCTATAAATTGACAGCCAGCTCAGTACAAGGAGCTATAAAAGGATTGTTGGACAAGGATTTTGTTACTTGTGAACTTGGAGAATACAAGGTTTACGATAAATTCTTTGAAATATGGTTATTGAAGCAGTCTAAATAAGATTGATATGTCAGTGCATCTGCAATGATTTGTGTTGCCCTCTTTATACAACAAGAACCAGATTTCGTTATATTAAAAAAGGAGAGTATTCTAAATTTAGATACTCTCCCTCTTTTATTCATCTGATTTGCACAATCTAATGTGGCACTTTATCATTTCTGCAAATTGGGATTATTCGTTACTTCACGCTCTGGAATTTCAAAGATCAATCTGGAGTCATCGTATGAGATTGTTTCACCAGTCAATGCGTAGTTGTTGTCACCACGTACCATTGATTTGTGGAAACGTTTCAAGGTAAGTAAACCTCGTCCTTCGGCCCACATTTCTACACGCCAGTTGTAGTATATGTTTTCCAGTAATTGATCAGCATTCATATTGTCCACTTCTGCAGCCGTGGCCTGATCCCGCTGTTCTAATAGAGCCTTCAATGCTGCTTTTGCCTCGGGCAGATGATTTGCCCGTGCATTGGCTTCAGCATTTATCAGGTACATCTCTTCAACTCGCATGTAAACAATATCATTTGTCCATGTACGGTCTCCCATTGCTTTTCTTCCGGCATCATAAAATTTATACCAGCTAATCAATACAGACGGATGAAACCACTGTTTACGAGTATCTGTTTCAGGTATTTCATTATACAGATTATGGTCTATCATTTTATAATCACCTGCAGAACAGTAGCTATAAGTGAAATAATCTACCTGTCCCCAGAATGTGGGCAAACCTCCGGTGTTATCTTTGGTAATATCAAATGCCCACATCCATGAACCGATATTGATACTCCGGAATCCAGATTCGATAATTTCAGTTTCACTCATCAAAGGATATCCTGAGTTATTGATAATATCGGAAGTTAATGCAGCAGCATTCTCATATTCACCTTTGGTCAAATAAACATAGGCAAGTATTCCTTTAGCTGTCCATTGGTCGATTTGGTCCTTAGTGCCGTTGGGACGACCAATACCTGCTGATTCCAACTCTTCCAAAATATTTATTGATTCCTTCAAGTCGATAATAACCCGTTCATACACTTCCTCCACTGTGGAGAGTCCTAATGTCTCTGCTGTGGTTTGAGAACGGTAAAGAGGTATGGCCTTAGCATTTTTATCAATATCGTAAGGTTTTGCATATAAATTCACCAAATTGAAATACGAATGAGCCCTCAAAGCTTTTGCTTGTGCATAATAATTTTGGTTATCCTCATTAGCCGGTACACTTTCATCTCCTCCTACAGTGTCAAATATTTCATTGCAGGCCTTGATGATGCGGTAATAATACCTCCACAGCATGTAGGTTCTATTTTTTGTGGTAGTATTACACTGCAATCTAGCTGCATCGCTAAACCAGCCGTAGGTTTCTCCGCTCATTGCCAGATCCCCACTCATTAAATCTGTGGCAATATCAATGGATTTTTGTCCGAAATCGTCGTGATTCGTCGTACCGCCTGTCTGCCAGGCAAATGTTGTGGAATACGTACCTAATGCCTGACCTAACATGATATTAGGATTCCACACTGCATTTTCTTTTATCTGGTCAGATGAAATATATCCATTTGGATCTTCCTCCAGAAAAGATTCTTTACAGCCAGAAAGCACCAAGGCTACTAATGCAGAACAAGCTGCTATTTTATATATTACATTTCTCATATTCAAATGATTTTATTGTTAGAACTGAATCTTAATACCTCCCATAATAGTACTCAATGGAGCATACTGACTTCTGTCAGAGCCTCCGGAATCCTCATTAGGATCTGTACTGACGGTATTTCCTGCCATTGAGACAAATCCCTTACGAGCCGAAATGAACATCAGGTTGTCACCGGAAACATAAACCGACAAGGAACCAATGTTCATTCTATTCATCCATTTTTTAGGGAATGTGTAGGATAATCTTACATTGGATAAATTCAAATAAGAACGACTGGTAATGAACCGAGTAGAAGATGCATTTGTATATTCGTCATATCCGGAAGTTAAACGTGGCACGTCTGTTATATCACCCGGCTTTTGCCAACGATTTTCAATGTCATTATGCCAGTTTCCACTACCAGGTGTATTGTTAGACATTAATGTAGCATATACACCGTCGTAAGCATATCCTCCTAAGCTATAGGAGAAAGTCGTATTTAATTCGAAACCTTTAACAGCTAAATCAAAACCGAATCCCCCTTGTAAAGTCGGAATACCTGATTTCCCGACATATTTCTTAGTTGCGTTGTTATAATCGGAGGTCTTTTCTACTTCCAAACGCTCTATCTTATTGTTTTGCTGGTAAGTTACCATATCTGTAATCAAGTCCTTGCTTCCATCGGCTTTTACATTATAGTATGAGTTGTATAATGCCATACCGGTTTCTGGATCTACACCGGCATATTCTCTTATATAGAAATCATACAGAGAATGTCCTTTCGACCATCCGTAAGCACCTTGTATCTCCAATGGCTTTTCTTTTCCTGTGGTATCATCCATAGGCATCTGGGTCATTTTATTCTTATAATGTCCACCATTAACACGTAAATCAAGACTTATATCATTCGTTTTCACAAGATGTGCCACCAAAGAAAATTCGAGACCCTTATTGACCATTTTACCGTCATTGACGGGGTATTGTGCATATCCCAGCGATGGAGATACTTGCTTTAGGAACAACATATCTTTGGTAGTCTTATTGTAGTATTCCACTTCACCTTCCAAAATATCGGCTATATTAAACTCGATACCAGTATTCCATGTTTCGCTGCGTTCCCATGTCAAATCAGGATTACCTTTATATTTAAAGCTAAAACTGATTTCATCATTCAGGTTACCGATCGTATACAAATCATTGTAAGGATAATAACCTGCAATGGTAGGATTGGTGATAAAGTCTTGGTTACCCAACACACCCCAACTTAACTTGTATTTCAAATTCTTCAACCAGCTCACGTCTTTCATGAAATTTTCGTTAGTGATGGCCCAGGCGGCGCCGATAGAACCGAATGTTCCCCATTTCTGCCCTTTGGCAAAACGTGATGAACCATCACGTCTTAATGTTCCATGAAAGAAATATTTATCGTTATAATCATATCTAATTTGTCCGAAGTAGCTTTCCATGTCAAACCCGTAGGTTTGAGAATCCATATAGTCCATAATTACAGCATTAGACCATTCTGTATTGTTAGGACGAACAATCTTTGATTTCTGGCCATAGTTGTCAGATGACTTGTAGAATGTAGATTCATGCGCAACGAATGCATCGAGATTGTGCACACCAAAACTTTTCTTCCATGACAATATCTGGTTTGACGTGAAGCTGAAGAATGTACTCATGTTTTTGAAAATACGTCCTAACCCCTCTGCATCACCATAATATGGATTTGTCAATTCATTGTTTTTTGTACCAAGATATTGCAATCCAAAGTTTACCGTTCCTTTGAAGTCTTTCAAGAAAGTTGCTTCAAACATGGCATTTCCGTTGAATGAATGAGACTGGTACTCATTCTTGTCCAATTGAATCGCTCCGGCTGGATTTACGCCTGAAGCGTAAGGACGTCCATAACCTTCAGCCATACCATAATCATACAGATATCCTCCGACCACATTATCCTTTATTTTATTGCCATCTGCATCACGTTGGAATACCGGAAATATGGAAGGCATAAAATTAATGAATTGGAAACCATTGTTCATGTTGTCACCTTGACCGGGCTTATTCAGTTCCATATAGCTATAAGCCATATTAACATTTGATTTCAACCATGAGGTGATGTCTTGAGACAGATTGGAACGGGCATTAAAACGTTCAAAATCCGAACCTATATAGTATCCTTCATCTTTCAAGTAACCGAAAGAGGTATAATGTGATAACTTGTCGCTACCTCCTGATATCTTAACATTGGCTTCTACTTTTTCTCCTGTACGGAAAATATAATCTTCCCATTTCTCCGGAGTAAATTTGCGGACTACACCTGCCTTCATTCTTCCAGTAACAGGATCTATCAGATTTTTACCTTCAGCCTTCCACATATTATATACGGGGGCAATACCGTAATCTGCATCAAAAAGGTCTTCGCTTGCATATTGTTTGGCAGTAGCTTCATCCTTAGGATTGTTCGCGCGGTACATATATTTGTTTTTAATACCTTCCCATGTCAGTTCAAGAAACCTTTCAGGATTTTCCATCGTGTCATAAAGAGGAATTATACGGGTGTTGATACCATATTTTACATTTGCCTCAACCTGCGTTTTTCCTTTTTTACCTCTTTTGGTGGTCAGCAAAATTACTCCATTGGCAGCTCTTGAACCATATAGAGCTGTTGCTGTTGCGTCCTTCAATACGGTAGTTGACTCTATGTCTGAAGGATCAATTCCACTTAAATCTGAACCAAAGGGGATTCCATCCACTACATACAGCGGAGCACGGCTTGAATTTACAGAACCTAAACCGCGAATTCTGATGCTTGCATTTGAGCCGGGTTGTCCACTAGTTGAAATAACTTGTACACCTGCTACTTCACCGGTTAGCGCTTTAGATAATTCGGACGGATTTTTGTTAGCAATACGGTCTCCTTTAATTTCAGTAGCGGAACCTGTGAAGGATCTTTTTGTAGCAGTACCATAGGCAACAACTACAACTTCATCCAAAAGTTCAGTATCACTCTGCATGACAACCCGTACATGCGGCTTAATTGTAACCTCTTGAGTCTGCATGCCGATGTACGAAATTACCAGAGTTTTCGCGGAACTACAATGTGTATAATATATTGATAATAAAGAATATACAATAAGTCAAAGAATTGGCTAAAACAAGGAATACTCTTTTCAAAGCTGTCCTATATGGGTCTACAATAAACAAAACCTTACTTATGTGATACCATTAATAAATGTAATATTTTGATTAATAGCTGTTTGAGTGTCAATTAATGTACTACGGTTGTAAAATTAGTATTCCTCTTTTTAAAAGAATGGGTAATTATGTCAATATCTATTATTTGTTTGTTTTTCGTTGAATATTTACTTGTATTACTTATTTCATCCATAAGAATATTGCATTTCATGTAAATACTATTTTAAATTACAGAATAACCATTCCCATTTCAGATAGAGATAAATATTAGTTTATTCCTATTTCAAATATAGGAAGTCTGTGTTTGCTGTATAAAAAACTAATGAACTTATGAGATCATTTCTAAAGGAGCTTAATAAATTACTTTATAGTTTCTTGTGTAAAAGTTCAAGGAGAAATTCATTTTATACAAATTATCGTCTCTAATTGGTATTATCGTAATGTGCATTACGATAATAGTGGACTTGATGTAAAATGATAAGGTGTATTATGAAATTCTATAGTCGAAAAAAGAATTGGCAGTTTTAAAGAATATAGCAGAACAGTCTCAAGAAGAATCGTAAATGACGGTTTTAGGCGTATCGGTAAGACCTCACTTTTATTGAAGCCAACGGATGGAAGACCGGCATTGTATTTTTTCATTTTACGAATTGGTAAAAATTGAACACAATAATGAACGGATAGATTGGGGGATATTGAAGAAAAAAGGAGAATATTTTCTCACAATCAACAAAGAATGGGAAAAACTGCTCTGTTTCTTATAAAGGGCTTTTTGGGGAAGATATGTAATCTTGAAATAACACTTCTCCTGAAGTCTTTTGTAGGATTAAGAGAAGAAAAGCCACCCATTTCACAATGAGTGGCTTCTCAAAAACACTTTATTATGAAATTCCGGTATGTTCAACCGGATGAATCATCATAGTTGTCGCATTATTATTGTTGGGGTAATGCAGCTTGATTAGTCTGCACAGATAGCGCTTCTGTGTTATTTTTTCGTATAACATGTCCTTTGAGGTATTAATTCTGGTCGCTCGGAGAAAGCTGAGAATTATTCTCTATTTCAGAGAGAGGTAATTGGTAAAGGAACGGCCTGTCTTCTTGGTTATAACGGAACTTACCGGCAGAGAAGTGATTATTATTTTCTGCGCCCCAAGTTTCATCTGTACGATCTACAGGAATATTCAAACGACGATTATCAATATATTCCAAACCTTCACCCCAGAACTCTACACGTTTCTGATAAATGATTTCCTCTATCAGGTCAGCCTTGTTCGTGAAAGTGTAATTATAATCGGGCTGGCGAGTCTTCATAAAGCTATTCAGTTCAGTCACTGCTTCTACAGAACCCTTGTGAGCCAAAGCTTCCATTTTTATCATGTAAGCTTCTTCTGAACGCAGGTAAATATAATCTCCCAGTTCCCATCCGCTGAACACACCGGCCTTGATGTTATCACGACCTGTACCGATAAATTTTACAGCTTGGTATTCCACGGCAACTGGAGACTGAGTGTCACGAATCAATGTTATACGATTACCGGAAGCATCTGTTACACCTGTAGAACGGTCGCAGCAGAACCATTGCAGACGGATATCAGTATCCGCGATACGGTCTACTAATGGCTTAAAGGCAGCGCGCCATACACCGATGCCGGCATAACCATCGCCATAAGTATCCATCTGCGAGAAGAAAGACATATAAGTTGTACTATTGTCTGCTGTAACATCGCTACCGAATACTACATCCGGCAAGCTGATATTACTGAATCCTTGGAGTATCTGGTCTTCACTCTGCAATATAGGGAAATTATCAATCACCACTTGCGCATACTTTATCGCCTCATCCCATTCATGGATAACCATATTTGCACGAGCCAAATGCATAGCTACCACGCAGCCATCCATATCAGTGGGTGAGGAAGTACGCGTCATATCCAAATTCTTGAACAAGTCGAAAGCAGTAGTAAGGTCACTCTTGATTTGTTCATAGATTTGGGCTACAGTAGCACGTGGCTGGTCACCTTCTGTATCCTCTGTAATAAGCGGTACACACGGAGACTGGGAGAAGTCATATTTCTCTCCACGGCCCCATTTCGTTCCATCCGCACCGGTATAGTAGGAATGCTGATATAAGTAAGTCAGTTGTAAGTAGGCATAGCCACGGAAACCAAGGGCAATGGCACGATATTTCAAATTGGCGGGATCTTCACTGCTGGGGTCAATCAGCTTGAGGATATTGTTGGCATTGGCTATGACGCGATAGTACTCTTTCCAACGGTTGTTGGTCGGAGTATAGTTCTGTTGCCAGTAATCCAGCAAATAATGATACATACTCATGGCGAAACGTCCGGTCATAATCATATCGTTGCCCATCAGCGATGTTAAGTAATCAAAACTCTTTTGACCGAAATAGTTGTGACTCATATTGACGTCAACATACTGTTGCATATCAGTATACATACCTGCCACAGCAGCTGAAAAAGCCTTATCAGGATCTTCCTGAGCCACATTGCCCAGTTGGTCTTCAGTCAAATAAGCGGTAACATCAGCATCTTCAATGCAAGATGTAAGCAGGCCTCCAGCAAGAAGCACCTGCATCATATATTTCATTATCTTCATATACAATTTTATTTTTTAGTTTAGAATGTAAGGTTGATACCTCCGGAAATCACACGCATCGGAGAATAGCCTCCATATTCATCATCAGAACCAGCCATTGCTACACGAGGGTCAAATCCCTGACGTTTGGACCACAAGCCGAGATTATCTGCCGTAGCATAGATACGCAGTTTCTCAACACCCAATTTCCGCATCAGGTTCTTCGGCAATGTGTAGCCCAAAGTGATGTTACGGATGCTGAAGTAGCTGGCCTTTATCAGATTGAGGTCTGATTGCTGAGTGAAAGAGTTGGAAGCATTGTCAGCATTCCAAATAGGAAGTGAACCTTGACCGGTCTCAGGGTTGAATGTTTTCCACATATCCTTATTATGACCTACGTAGAATGAAGAGCTCATACCGGACAGATAAGAATAGTCATAAGCATAGCCACCAATTTGGAAAGCCGTTGCTATAGAAAGGTCAATTCCCTTGTAAGAGAAAGTAGTGCTCAAACCACCGTTGAAATCGGGCAGTGCAGATTTTCCAATGAAGTAGCGGGTTGCGTCTGCATAAGTGGTGGTGGTAGTACGGCCTGTCACTTCCCCTTTCTCGTTTGTCTCATCCATGTACCACATGGCATTTCCTTTTTCATCCATACCGGCATACATATAAGTATAGTATTCAAAGCGGCTCTTACCTTCGCGCAGGTTGAACGGACCGGAAGTGATACCATTTTCACGGTTTTCTTCGGGCAGTGTCACGATGCGGTTCTTGTAGTGAGATCCCACGAGCGATACCGTCCACTTTAGGTCGGGCTGATTGAAAATATCCACATTCACTTCAAACTCTATACCAGTGTTTTTCATCGCACCCAGGTTTTCCCAGTTATACGGACGTCCGGCTGTAGAGTAAGCTACAGGGCGCTTGAAGAGCATATCGTCTGTACGACGATAAAAATATTCGAATGAACCGTATACTCTGTCGAATAGACGGAAATCCACTCCCACGTCAAAAGTCTTCTGCTTTTCCCAAGTCAGGTCCGGATTACCGTAGAATTCCGGTGAATAACCCAACTCTGAACCATTCCAAGTAACTGTGTATTGGTCTTGATAAGGCGTGTACACATAGGCATAGTCATACTCCGAAAGGATGCTTTCATTACCTTGGGTACCATAAGACGCACGCAGTTTCAAGTCGTTCAGCCAAGAGTTTGTACCCTCCATGAATGCTTCGTTGGAAATACGCCAAGCGGCACCTACCGACCAGAAATTACCCCAGCGGTCTAAGAAGCGAGAAGTACCGTCGCGACGGAAGGCTGCAGAAAGATAATATTTGTTGCTATAGTCGTAGTCTGCCATACCGAAATACCCCTCGATGTTATGGTTTGCCGTGTAGCTGTTAATGTATTGCATTTGTCCACCGTTGTCCAGTTCCGGATTGTTCGGATTAAAGAAGTTGGTCTTCTGTCCTGCTAAATACTGATATTCATACTTATAGTACTCGTGACCTATCTTGGCCGACAAGTGGTGGTTATCGCCAAATACATTGCTGTAGGCCAGAATCTGGTTGAAGTTGGTAGTCGTAGTGTTGTAGCTTCCTTTTGTACCACGACCACCGAAAGACTGTCCGTCACCGATGAGCGGAGTGTAGAATACTGTCTGGCTACTGTTCGTGAAATCATAACTGTAGTTTGCTGTAAACTTGAAATTCTTCAAGAACGAGATTTCCAGATACGAGCGTGAAGTCAGATTATTGTACACAGTTTCACGAATATCCTCTTTCATATTGGCTATCACATTCTGGTTAGTAGCCGTAGGACGTTTAGATGTACCGTCTGTCTCACCGTTTCCGGCATCATACATAGGATTTCCGTCCTCATAATATTTCATATTACCTTCTGCATCATAGGCATGAACCGGGAAGATAGGAGCCCAAGATCGTGCCACCTCAAAAGGATTGGAGGCAGCTCCGGCATTCTCTTGTACACCATTCTGAGTTGCTTTGGAATACCCTACATTGGTACCTACCTTCAACCAGGATTTCAACTGAGAGTTAACGTTGGCACGAGCCGTAAAGCGCTCATAAGAAGAACCTAGCACATAAGAGTCATTGTCCAGAAAGCCCATAGATACATAGTAATCTGTGCGGTCATTACCACCCGATGCAGATACATTATACTCTTGACGGAAGGCATTGTCGAACAAGGCATCGGCAAACGAATCATTATAACGCAGACGTGCATTAGGGTTAAGTTTTCCATCTGGTGTTACCAGATACTCTCCTTGCGGGATGATATAAGCATTGTAATTACCCAGTTCGCCCAGCAAATCCTGACTGGCTGCTAAATTAGAGTCTTCAATGGATTTTCCAGCCGCCCAATAGGTGTTACGAAGACCATACCAAGACAAACGGTAGAACTCTCCCGGATCAGTAGCCATATCATAGTCCTTGTACGCACGCTGTGCCACACCCCAGGAACCGTTAAAGTTGATGGCCACCTTGTCTTTGCGTCCGGTCTTGGTAGTAATCATGACCACACCACCTGCTGCACGGGAACCATACAAAGAGTTGGATACAGCATCTTTCGACACGTTCACTGAAGCAATGTCTGTAGGGTTGATATCCGACAACTTGCCGTTGAAGGGCACACCATCTACTACAATCAGTGCATTGTTGCTGGCCGAAATAGAACCGATACCGCGTAATACGATATTGGCATCTTGTCCCGGCTGGCCGGAAGAACTTACAACTTGCAAACCAGCCACAGCTCCTTCTAGTGCATTGGACACGGATGTAGCTTGTGAATTACTGATAATCTCATTCTTTACACTGCTGATAGAACCCACCAAATCTTGTTTACGTTTAGTGCCATAAGCCACTACTGTTACTTCATCAAGTATCTCTGTATCAGGCATCATAACCACTTTTACGCTCGGTTTGATTACCACTTCTTGAGTCTTCATACCGATGTACGAAATCACCAGAGTTTTCGCGGAACTACAACACTATTATTTTATTAATAATCAAGCGATTATACCATGTAATAGAAATCACTATAGCGAAATTTCCTTTCTCACAAGGTGTATGTATAGGGGTACAATGTATAAAACCTTACTGCTGTGATACTATTTGTTGGATTAATGACTTGGTTATCATATGTATATCATAAAGTTAATACGTTGCTTAAAGATTTTAAATGATTCTTCCTCTTATATGAAGAATATCTTTTGTCAACATCTATCATCCTAGCTGCTTTCAATGAAGCATTTACTCTACATTGTCATTTTATTAGCGAAAGTACTAAAGTCTATGTAAAAGAATATTTCAATAGCTTCAAAAAACAGTAAACTCAAAACTTTGTGATTAGCTAAACAATCAAGACAACTGTTGTTTCTTCATAACAGTTTTCATCATTTTTGCTTCCACACTTCCACCCGCTCCTTGTATCCCTCTATTCATCGGCATTACAGACGCTGTGGAAGCAATGCAAAAGTGTGGAAGCAAAATTTGCTTCCACACCTCCAATCAGTCTTAAATATTGATAACACACCAATGTCAATCTTCTATTTACACTATACTATACTTAATTGATTCTCAGCAATTTCTTACTGCAAAATTTTGCAAACCTATTGCAGCGATACTGCAAAGCTGTTGCAGTGGTACTGCAAACTAATATGCAGCGCGGCTGCAAGCAATATGCAGTGATACTGCAAACAATATGCAGTGGTACTGCAAAACGTATGCAGTGAGTTTGCAGCGAGCAGGCTGAAACTGAATAGTGAGTGAACAGACTTTAAAGGAGAAGTATATGACTAATGATATGAAAGTGTAGTATCGACTATGCTAAGTTCGTGTTTTTTTAGGTAAAGGCATGAGTGCATGGTTCTTTTCTAAATCATGCACTATAGTCATATCCATTACATTTGTATACACTTGTGTGGTTTTAACACTTTTATGCCCCAATAATTTTTGCACCGTTGTAATGTTTACTCCATTATAAATCAATAGAGTTGCATTAGTATGGCGAGCAGTGTGGAATGAAATTTTTTTTGATAAACCAGCTAGGCGGGAAATCACAATTAAATCCTTGTTCACATTAGAGTTATCCCTTAAATGAAAGAAGCTTTGTAAGTCATCCCGATATTTGTCCAGAATAACAAGCCCTTTTCCTTCGAATAAGAGATAAAGAGGTAATCTGACTTCTGTACTCGTCTTTATGGATTTATAAATTAGCCAGGTTTCTTGACGAATCTCCACGATGTTATCGGGTGATAAACTGATAAAATCAGAATATCTCATTCCTGCATAGCAACAAAACAAGAATGCATCTAAAGTCTTTTGCAATTTAGTATATCTGCCAGCCAAGCTTAATTTCTCCAACTTCTCCAACTCTTCAGGAGATAAGTGCGTATGCTTGTTTTCTATAGTTTTAATCTTGTACTTTCGAAAAGCGTATTTTTGTATCTCCATATAATCCTTGTTGATGGCGACATTTATATGTCGCTTCAGATGCTTCATATGTTTGGCTATCGTATTTGTGTGATAACCTCTTGATTGCAAGAAATATTCAAAGGAGGATATGAATTCGAATGTTAAATCAGAAAAGGTTACATCCTTTTTGAACTGTTGTAATAATGAAAGAGTGGAGAGATGATTTCGTTTTGTACTTTCTTTTAGAGTAGAGTTTGCTATCTCTTGCCTAAAAAAAGGAATAAAAGAGGTTTTGTTTTCGCTTGTGCTCAAAACATCTTTTAGTAACTCTAATGAAATACGCCTTCCTTGCTGCCACAATTCCAACTCTTTTTTTTCTATCATAGCCATGAACTCATATATCAATCTATTCAGCGCATCTGCATTAGGATGATTCTTCACAATAAGCTTTTTATTGTCCCACTGTTCTGGCTTTAAATAAACTTTGGTTGAAAAATACTTTTTCTTTCTGTCCAAATAGGCTTCTACTTGTACCAATGCCATTCCTTTTTTATTCAGGCTTCTTTTTCTGTTGTACACTAGATTGTAAATAATCTTACTCATTTTACTTGATTTTAATTAATACCAATAACAAATAAGACGATATTCTGTGCTCGATGGGATTAGAATAAGAATTAATATCTCTAAAAAGTGTCTTTTTGTGTTTAGCTATTAATCGGTATTTAGCCTCCGGGAACTCTCAATTTGTTTCAAAATCAGGTCCGTTCTCTGTTTTAGCGGCTTATTTATTAACCATTTTGTTTTAAAATATGTGTATTTCTTGGAAAAATCATCCTAAAAGAGGGAATCATAGTGATAGTAAACATAAGCCAGTTTAGGTTTTTTAAGTGTGAAAAATCTGTTATTAAGCATAAAGTGGCATGTTTAATTAACAAATTGATAGATTTACAAGGTTTTTTCAATAAAATAGTTGTTCGTTTCAGTTTTATTAATATATTTGCACTTTGTTAGAGTAAAGAAACAATTAATGTAAAGTTAAACTTTAAGAGAGAATTTATG
Source organism: Bacteroides sp. D20 (assembly GCF_003436255.1). NCBI lineage: Bacteria > Pseudomonadati > Bacteroidota > Bacteroidia > Bacteroidales > Bacteroidaceae > Bacteroides > Bacteroides sp. D20. The sequence continues at coordinate 147,280 of NZ_QSOO01000001.1, forward strand.
AAAAGAAAATTAATGCTGTTATTGGCCTGTCTTTTTGTCGGAATAGGCCTAGTAACTGCCCAAACCCAGAAGGTTACAGGTGTTGTAATTTCTGAAGAAGACGGGCAGCCAGTTATTGGAGCCTCTGTATTGGTAAAAGGTACACAAATTGGTGCTATTACCGGTGTAGATGGTGATTTTACATTACCAAACGTACCAAGTTCCGCGAAAACTCTGGTGATTTCTTATATTGGTATGCAGACCCAAGAAGTGGCAATAAAACCCAGCTTAAAAGTGGTGATGAAGTCTGATACTGAGATGCTTGATGAGGTAATGGTGGTTGCTTTCGGTACAGCAAAGAAGTCTGCATTTACGGGTTCGGCTAAGGTGGTTGGTACCGAAAAGCTGGAGCAGTCGCAAGTGACGAATGTTACTGATGCCTTGGCAGGTGCTGTGCCGGGTGTGACACTGACTTCCAATGACGGTGCTCCGGGTTCAAAGTCATCCATCAAGATTCGTGGTTTTAGCTCAATCAATGCAAAGAATGACCCTCTGATTATTGTGGACGGCGCTCCTTATAGCGGTGATATTAATAATATCAATCCTAACGACGTTGAGTCAATGACAGTATTGAAGGATGCGGCTTCCAATGCTCTTTACGGTGCTCGTGGTGCTAATGGTGTAATTATCATCACTACCAAAAGGGCCAATATGTCGGGAGAGGCTAAGGTGACTTTTGATGCTAAGTGGGGTGCTAACACTCGAGCGTTGCAGAAATATGAAGTGATTGACAATCCTGGCATGTACTACGAGATGCATTATCGTGCCATGAACAATTATTATAAGTCAACGGGAATGAATGACCAAGCTGCATGGCTTGAGGCAAACAAGAATCTGTTTGGCTCCAACGGTGGATTGGGATACAATGTATATACAGTTCCCGATGGGCAATTCCTCATTGGTCAGAACGGTAAACTTAATCCCAACGCCACATTGGGTAGAGTTGTGAATTATAAAGGACGTGACTATCTGCTGACTCCGGATGATTGGGAAGATGTGGGAATGCGTACCGGTCTGCGTCAGGAATACAACTTCTCGGTGAGCGCAGCCAATGAAAAGTCTTCTTTCTATGTTTCTTTAGGTTATCTTGGAAATGAGGGTATCACTGAAGGCTCTGACCTGAAACGTTTGACAGGCCGTTTGAAAGCCGACTATCAGGCAAAGAAGTGGTTGAAGATTGGTGGTAATATGGGATATGCACGTTTTGATTCCAACTCGTTGAGTAACAATGGTACCAGTTCGTCTACCGGTAATATATGGGCGTTTGTTACCCAAATGGCTCCCATCTATCCCGCCTACGTGCGCAATGCTGACGGCAGCATCATGGTGGATAATAATGGTATTGGAATGATGGACTACGGTAGTGGTATTAATGCAGGTATGCAGCGTCCTTTCATTGCTGATGCCAACCCTATTCTAGACAATAAACTAAATACCAGAAACTCTGAAGGAAATGCCATTAACGGCAACGCCTTTGTAGATATAACTCCTATAGAAGGCTTGAAGGTGACATTCAATGGTGCTTTCAACTTGGATGAGACACGTCATAGTTACGTTTACAATCCTTACTACGGGCAGTTCGACTCCACTGGCGGTACAGTGAGTAAGTATCATACACGTACTTACGATTACAACCTGCAACAACTTGTTTCTTATGCCCGTTCGTTTGGCGACAATAACTTCGATATTCTTTTAGGTCACGAATATTATGATTATCGCTACTATGAACTTGGGGCCAGCAAGTCGCAGATGTTCTCTCAAGGCAATAAGGAATTGGATGGTGCCATTATCGACGGACAAGGTGCTTCTTCCTATAAAGAGCGTCGTAACAATGAAGGTTTCTTCGGCCGTTTGCAATACAATTATGACGAACGCATCTTCGGCTCGGCTTCTTTGCGTCGTGATGCTTCCAGCCGTTTCCATCCGGACCATCGCTGGGGTACATTCTGGTCGGTAGGCGGTGCGTGGCTTATCAACAAAGAAAGCTGGTTTGATGCTTCATGGGTGCAGGAACTGAAGCTGAAGGCTTCTATTGGTTCACAAGGTAATGACAATATCGGTGACTTCCTCTATACGGATAGATTTAACATTATCAACTCTAACAACAGCCTTGGTACTTCATTTAAATCTAAGGGCACTAAAGACATCACTTGGGAAACCAACACTAACTTCAATATCGGTGCAGAGTTCCAGTTGTGGAACCGTGTAACCGGTAGCATCGAGTACTACAGACGTAAGACTTCGGATATGTTGTTCTCATTTACCGTGGCTCCATCATTGGGTTATGCTTCCTATATGGACAACGTTGGTAACATGGTCAATAGTGGTGTGGAAATGGACTTCAATGTGAATATCTTCGATACACGTAACTTTACGTGGGATGTGAATGTGAACATTTCAACCTTGAAGAACCGTATTACGATGCTTGATCCTGATAAGTTGATTACTACTGAGTATACAGCTGATGGAAAAGGATATAAGGGCTATTCTAACGGAAGCTTCTTCATTGGTGAGGATTTGTCTATGTTTACATGGCGCTTGAAGGAGTATGCCGGAGTGAATGAAAAGGGTGAGTCTTTGTTCTATAAGAATGTCAAGGACGAGGCCGGCAATATCACCGGACGTGAAACGACTACGAATCATGCTCAGGCTGACTATTACATCACAGAGGAAAGCTCAATACCTAAGGTGTATGGTGGTTTCGGTACCAAACTGAAAGTATATGGCGTGGACTTCGGCATAAACTTCACTTACCAGATTGGTGGTAAGCAATATGATGGTACGTATGCTTACTTTATGTCGTCACCTTATGGTACGGCTGGTTACAACTACCATAAGGATTTGCTGAACTCATGGACTCCTGAGAACACAAATACTAATATCCCTCGTTTCCAGATGAACGACCAATATTCAGGGGCAATGTCTACGCGCTTCTTGACAAATGCAAGCTTCTTGAATATCCAGAATATTAATGTGGGCTACACGTTACCTTCCAAGTGGACAAGAAAGTTGACCATCAACTCATTGCGCGTGTATATGTCGGCAGAAAATGTTTTCTATTGGTCTAAACGTAAAGGGTTCGACCCACGTCAGTCATACGACGAGACAACCAATGCTACTTTCTATTCACCGATGCGTACCATCTCCGGTGGTGTGTCATTTGAGTTCTAAACCTAATATATAGATTACAATGATTATGAAGAAGAATATATTCAAACTATTTTCGGTTATGGTCGTATCGGCCACGGTATTGACCGGCTGTATAGAAGAGGTTTTTCCCGAAGATTCTACAGCGACCTCCGATCAGATTGGTGCATCGGCAACAGCGATTGAGGCTTCGCTTAATGGCTTGCCATCGCAAATGGTACAAGGCTATCTAGTGTACGGTAAGCAAACACATGAGACCGACCTTGCTTATCCCTCATTGATGTTGGCCCAGACAGAACTGCTGGGTGATGTCGTGGCTACGGATTACGGATATGACTGGTGGTGGCGCTTCAATGCCAATAATGGTATGAACGACACCGGCTATTATTCATATTTGCCTTACTTCACCCTATATAAGTTCGTTAAATCGGCCAATGACGTGATTGCGGCCGTTGATGTGACTGATCCCACAATTACCGATGAAATGCGTGGGCTTGGAAGTATAGCCCATGCTTTCCGTGCATTGGACTATTATACGCTGATGGTACTTTTCGAACCGGTAGAAAACATCTATACCGATTGTAGCAAGGTACTGGGGCTGACGGTGCCCATCGTGACTGAGGCAACAACTAACGACATTGCGAAGAGCAATCCGCGTGCAACCCACGAAGAATTGGTGAATTTCATTCTTGCCGACCTTGACAAGGCAGAGATAGGTCTGGAGTCTTATACACCTGTCAGTAAGAACTTCCCTGACTTGGCGGTCGTATATGGTCTGAAGGCCAAAGTATATATGTGGGATGGTCAGTTTGCTAAAGCTGCCGAGTATGCCCGCAAGGCTATTGATAAGTCGGGAGCAACACCTATGAGCGAATCACAGTGGCATAATCCCACTACCGGTTTCAATACGGCTACTTCTGCATGGATGTGGTACCTTCACCCCACGGCTTCCAATATGGGTAATCTTGCTAATTTCATTGGTCACATTTCCAATGAAGCGGATTGGGGATATGCTTCTTTGTCTAAGCTCCAGATGGCACGTTCACTTTATGACGCGATTCCTGCTACCGATTTCCGCAAATATTCTTACCTTGACCCGGACAGAAGTACTTACGCTTACCAGTCAGTGAGAGGCAATGCATGGCTGGATGAACAACCGGATTATATGTCATTGAAGTTCCGCCCCGTGGGTGGTGACTATAACACTTATTCTGTGGGTGCGGCTGCAGATATTCCCGTGATGCGTGTGGAAGAGATGTATCTCATAGAGGCTGAAGCAGTAGGTGCCAGCCAGAATGTGGCAGCAGGCGTACAGTTGTTGAATAACTTTATGAAGCAGTACCGCCAGAGCAATTACAATTTCAGTACGGGTGATTTGCGTAATTTCCAACTTGAGGTGTTGAAACAGATGCGTATCGAGTTCTGGGGTGAGGGAATCGCATTCCCCACGGCTAAACGTCTGAAACCGGATGTCATTCAGAATTATGAGGGTACCAACTTTATAGAAGATATCTTCAAGATAAACTGTAAAGGTGTGAAGCCCAACTGGACATTGATGATTCCTAAGACCGAGGTCGATTCAAATACTGCCCTTCAGGGAATGAACAATCCGGACCCGTCCGGTGCTATTGCTAAACGTCCTACTCCGATAGGGGAGTTTGCACCGGGTAACAATTAACCAATGAACTAACTTTTAATAGAATTTGTATATGAATAAGATATTCAATAAATTGTTTTTGGGCTTGGCCGTATGCGGTTTGGCTATGACGGCTTGTTCAGACGGTGTGGAGTGGGAGCCTTCTCCGGTTCCTACCGAGGGTGTACAAGCTTATATTTATACTGATAACACTGATTTGACTTATTATCCGAATGATGAACAGGTTTTTGTGGTCAAAATCGGCCGTCAGAAAACAGATGCGGCTGCATCTATTCGCTTGACTACAGATGCGGAGAACGTAACAGTGCCGACAACGGTTGATTTTGCTGCCGGTGAAGCACTCAAAGAAGTAAAGATTGCGTTTGACATAGCTGTGGGTACTACTGCATCTTATACTATTACCATTCCTGAAGAAGATTCCTACGTTTATGGTTCACCTAAGGTGACGGTCAATATAAAGCGTGACTATACTTGGCTCAATATAGGTACAGGCTACTATGCATCTCAATTATTTGGCGAGGGTTGGGATCAACCTGTGCTGAAGGCTAAAGAGGCTAATATCTATAAACTGGAAGATTGCATTACGAAAGGATATCCCATCATGTTTACGCTAAGCGATGACAATCAAGAACTGATAGGTTGGGATCCTCAACCTACTGGTTATGACAAGACGGATTATGGTATGCTATACTTTGCAGCAGCAGGTATGGAGCGTAAAGGAAACGTGTTGTCTTTCCCGATGCAGGGCTTAGTAGTGCTTGACGGTGGTAAATGGGGAGTACTGTATCAGGGATTCACGGAAACGCTGGAGATGCCGGAAGGGTTTTGATTATCCTGGCAATTAGATAATATGTAATTTGAAATGGCATGTAAGATGAAGTTCGACTTCATTTTACATGCCATTTTTCTATTGTGTCTGTTTTTATTTTATTCCGCTTTTTAAGGCGCTTCCGCCAAAATTATTTATATTTGCTGCCCGAACCAACAATACATATATATAATAAGGTATAGAAACTATGAAAGAATTTGTAATTTCCGAAGTGCAGGCAGAAACAGCGGTATTGGTAGGTCTCATCACTAAAACGCAGGATGAGCGAAAGACGAACGAATACCTGGACGAGCTGGCATTCTTGGCTGAGACAGCCGGGGCGGAAGTAGTGAAGCGGTTTACCCAAAAGCTGGATGCAGCGCATTCCGTGACTTATGTCGGCAAGGGCAAGCTGGAAGAAATTAAAGAGTATATCCGGAATGAAGAAGAAGCCGAACGCGAAATCGGCATGGTGATTTTTGATGATGAACTCTCCGCCAAGCAGATACGCAATATAGAAGCTGAACTCAAAATCAAGATACTGGACCGTACGTCCCTGATTCTCGATATCTTTGCCATGCGTGCCCAGACTGCCAATGCAAAAACGCAGGTGGAGCTGGCGCAGTATAAGTACATGCTCCCCCGTCTGCAACGTTTGTGGACCCACTTGGAACGCCAGGGTGGTGGCTCCGGTGCCGGTGGAGGTAAAGGTTCCGTGGGACTTCGCGGTCCGGGTGAAACGCAGCTGGAAATGGACCGCCGTATCATCTTGAACCGTATGTCATTGTTGAAGGAGCGCTTGGCTGAGATTGACAAGCAGAAGTCTACCCAGCGGAAGAACCGCGGACGCTTGATTCGTGTGGCATTGGTGGGATATACCAATGTAGGAAAATCCACATTGATGACTTTGCTTTCGAAAAGTGAAGTCTTTGCAGAGAATAAGCTGTTTGCCACGTTGGATACTACGGTGCGTAAGGTGATTATTGAGAACCTGCCGTTCCTGCTATCCGATACGGTGGGCTTTATCCGTAAATTGCCGACGGATTTGGTAGACTCCTTCAAGTCTACTCTGGATGAGGTACGCGAGGCGGACTTGCTGTTGCATATCGTAGACATCTCTCATCCGGATTTTGAAGAACAGATAGAAGTTGTGAACAAGACGTTGGCAGATATCGGTGCCGCCGGTAAGCCCATGATTCTTGTATTCAATAAGATAGACGCTTATACTTATATAGAGAAAGCGGCTGACGACCTTACCCCCAGAACCAAGGAAAACTTGACACTCGAAGAACTGATGAAGACGTGGATGGCTAAGATGGAGGATAACTGCCTCTTTATTTCTGCCCGCGAAAAAATCAATATGGAGGAACTGAAGAGTGTAGTTTATCAGCGTGTGAAGGAATTGCACGTGCAGAAGTACCCCTATAATGACTTTCTTTATCAGACCTACGAAGAAGAAGTTTAATTTTAGTTATGAGTTATGAGTTATTTGCTGGCAGCGGTTTGAATCGGTAGTGCCGGCAAAGGCAATAACTTATAACTCATAACTCATAACTCGTTATAAGGATGAATTACAGAAGACTGACCGAAGATGAAATTCTCCGGTTGAAGAGCCAGTCATGTCTGGCTGATGATTGGGGGAAAGTAACCGTTGCAGAAGAGTTCTCAACGGAATTTGTGCATCATACCCGTTTTTCGGGTGAGGTGTGTTTGGGAGTGTTCCATTCAGAATTTATGTTGCCGGGAGGAATCAGGAAGCATTCCGGTTTGCGGCATGTGACGCTGCATAATGTAACGGTGGGAGATAACTGTTGCATTGAGAATATCCAGAACTACATTGCCAATTATGAAATAGGGCATGACACCTTCATTGAGAATGTGGATATTATTCTGGTAGACGGTGTGTCGAAGTTCGGTAACGGGGTAGAAGTGTCTGTCCTGAATGAGACGGGAGGCCGTGAGGTGCTGATTAATGATAAACTCTCCGCACACCAAGCCTATATTCTGGCGCTTTACCGCCATCGCCCGGAGCTGATTGCACGGATGAAGGAAATCACGGATTTTTATTCCAACAAACATGCTTCTGCTGTAGGAAGCATCGGGAACCATGTAATGATATTGAACACCGGTTCCATAAAGAATGTGCGCATCGGTGATTATTGCCGCATCTGTGGTACATGCCGTCTGTATAACGGAAGCATCAACAGCAACGAGGTGGCGCCGGTACACATCGGGCATGGGGTGATTTGTGATGATTTCATCATCTCTACCGGGTCTCATGTAGATGACGGAGCTATGCTGAGCCGCTGCTTCGTGGGGCAGGCATGCAAGTTGGGACACAACTACTCTGCCTCGGATTCTTTGTTTTTCAGCAACTGCCAGGGAGAGAACGGGGAGGCGTGCGCTATTTTTGCCGGACCTTATACGGTGACGCACCATAAATCCACGTTGCTGATTGCCGGTATGTTTTCCTTTATGAATGCCGGTTCGGGGTCCAATCAGAGCAACCATATGTATAAGTTAGGGCCTATCCATCAAGGCACTTTGGAGCGTGGTGCCAAGACGACTTCCGATTCGTACATCTTGTGGCCTGCAAGGGTGGGAGCGTTCTCCTTGGTAATGGGGCGCCATGTCAACCATTCTGATACTTCGAACCTGCCGTTCTCTTACTTGATAGAGCAGAATAATACGACTTATCTCGTGCCCGGTGTCAACCTGCGTAGTGTGGGTACCATCCGCGATGCCCAGAAGTGGCCGAAACGTGACGGGCGTACCGACCCGAACAAACTGGATTACATCAACTATAATCTTCTCAGCCCCTACACGGTGCAGAAAATGTTCAAGGGACGGGAAACGTTGCAGAATCTGCGTCATGCCAGTGGCGAGCTTTCGGATATCTATTCTTTCCATAGTGCGAAGATACGTAACTCGGCTTTGGTGAAAGGTATCCGCTTCTATGAAATAGCCATTCATAAGTTCCTCGGAAACTCTGTCATCAAGCGCTTGGAAGGCATTGACTTCCGGAGCAATGAAGAAATACGTGCCCGTTTGAAGCCCGATACTGCCATTGGCAGCGGCGAATGGGTGGATATTTCCGGATTGATAGCCCCAAAGAGTGAGATAGATGCGCTGATAGACGGTATTGAGTCCGGCAAAGTCAATCGCTTGAAGTCTATCAATACCGAGTTTGAGAAGATGCACAGCAACTACTATACCTACGAATGGACCTGGGCGTATGAGAAGCTGGAAGAGTTCTATGGTATCAGACCGGAAGGTATGACGGCGGAAGACGTCATACATATTGTCGAAAAATGGAAAGAAGCAGTAGTTGGCCTCGACCGCATGGTGTATGAGGATGCCAAGAAAGAATTTTCACTGGCTTCCATGACGGGCTTTGGAGCCGATGGCTCACGCTTGGAAAAGGAACTCGACTTTGAGCAGGTACGCGGCGATTTTGAAAGCAATCCGTTTGTAATGGCTGTACTGAAACACATTGAGGTGAAGACGGCGCTGGGCGATGAACTGATAGGGCGGATGCAGCGGGTATCAGAAAATTAATTATGATTTGTTGCGTTTTTACTCTAATTAAAGAATTATTTCAATAATAGTTTTTACCTTTGCTCGGTAAAGGCGGTTTTGTGCTGCCTTTGCTACCCGAATCACTTTTAAACATTAAATATACGAGTAATTATGGCAACAACACCTCCGTTCAAGTATCAACCCATGTTCGAGAAGGGAAAAGATACTACTGAGTATTATCTGCTTACGAAAGATTACGTGTCAGTAAGCGAGTTTGAAGGAAAACCTATCTTGAAGATTGAAAAAGAAGGTTTGACGGCAATGGCCAATGCGGCTTTCCGTGATGTATCGTTCATGTTGCGTCGTTCGCACAACGAGCAGGTTGCTAAGATTCTGAGTGACCCCGAGGCAAGCGACAACGATAAATACGTGGCACTCACCTTCCTGCGCAATGCCGAGGTAGCATCCAAGGGGGTACTTCCTTTCTGCCAGGATACGGGTACGGCAATCATCCATGGTGAGAAGGGACAGCAGGTATGGACCGGCTACTGTGACGAAGAAGCTCTCTCACTGGGTGTTTACAAGACTTATACCGAAGAGAATCTGCGTTATTCTCAGAACGCTCCCCTCACCATGTACGATGAGGTGAATACGAAGTGCAACCTCCCCGCACAGATTGACATTGAAGCTACGGAAGGTATGGAGTACGAGTTCCTCTGCGTAACCAAGGGTGGTGGCTCTGCCAACAAGACTTATCTCTACCAGGAGACAAAGGCTATCCTCAACCCCGAAACATTGGTTCCCTTCCTTATCTCAAAAATCAAGACTTTGGGTACGGCAGCTTGTCCTCCCTATCACATCGCATTCGTTATCGGCGGTACCTCTGCCGAAAAGAACTTGCTGACTGTGAAACTGGCTTCCACCCACTTCTACGATAACCTACCCACTACCGGCAATGAGTTCGGCCGCGCTTTCCGCGATGTGGAACTGGAGAAGCTGGTACTGGAAGAAGCTCATAAGATTGGCCTCGGTGCCCAGTTCGGCGGCAAGTATCTGGCTCACGACATCCGCATCATCCGCCTGCCGCGTCACGGTGCGTCCTGTCCCGTGGGTCTGGGTGTTTCCTGCTCTGCCGACCGTAACATCAAGTGTAAAATCAATAAAGAAGGTATCTGGATTGAAAAGCTCGACAGCAATCCGGGTGAACTGATTCCCGAAGAACTCCGTAAGGCCGGTGAAGGCGACGTGGTGAAGATTGACTTGAACCAGCCGATGGCCGATATTCTGAAGGAACTGACCAAGTATCCGGTTTCCACCCGTTTGTCTCTGAATGGAACCATTATCGTAGGCCGTGACATCGCACACGCCAAGCTGAAAGAACGTCTGGACCGTGGCGAAGACCTGCCGCAGTACATCAAAGACCATCCCATCTACTACGCCGGTCCTGCCAAGACTCCTCAAGGCATGGCTTGCGGCTCCATGGGCCCGACTACTGCCGGACGTATGGACCCGTATGTAGACCTCTTCCAAAGCCACGGCGGCAGCATGATTATGCTTGCCAAAGGTAACCGCAGCCAGCAAGTGACAGATGCCTGCCAAAAGTATGGCGGTTTCTACTTGGGCTCTATCGGTGGTCCTGCCGCTATCTTGGCACAGAACAACATCAAGAGCATTGAGTGCGTGGAATATCCCGAACTCGGTATGGAAGCTATCTGGAAGATTGAGGTGGAGAACTTCCCTGCATTCATCTTGGTGGACGATAAGGGCAACGACTTCTTCAAGCAACTGAAGCCCTGGAATTGCAGCAAGTAAAACAGAAGCCTTTTAGAAAGGCATAATATAAGGAAAGCCGTAACGGAGAAAATCTTGTTACGGCTTTTTTGTTTTGTAGAGGAAAACAAAGTGTTTCGCGGCATAGAACACTCTGTTTCATCAAGCAAAACAAACTGTTCCTTTATGTTGAAACAAATTGTTTCAATAGGAAGAAACAAACTGTTCTTTCATGTTGGAACAAAGTGTTCTTCCCTATTGGAACACTCTGTTCTGCCTTGATAAAACAGATTGTTCTCTATAGGAGAATAAAACTGAAACTCGTTTGTTGTCGTATTTTTGTTACATTCTCCTTTTCATTTCTCGGTTAACTTCTTTATCTTTAGCCCTCCAAACAACCAATTTAATAAAACATGGAACCAACTCTTACACGACAAACTCCGGCACAACACATCGTATGGCTGGATGTGGTACGCCTTGTTGCAATGTTTACAGTAGTTTGCTGCCATTGCACAGACCCTTTTAACTTCTATCCGGGCACATCGCCCGACATTGTTGACATCAAGTTCTGGGGAGCTGTCTACGGTGCGGCGCTCCGTCCTTGCGTACCGCTTTTTGTAATGATTACCGGTGCATTGCTGTTGCCGGTACGGGGTGACGCCTCGGCATTCTACAAGAAACGTATCCCCCGCGTATTCTTTCCTTTCCTCATCTGGTCTGTGATTTACAATCTGTTCCCCTGGATAACGGGACTGCTGGGAGTGGAGCCGAAAGTGATTCTGGATTTCTTCCCTTATTCGGGTGAGGAAGTGATGCGCCAGTCTCTGGCAGTGAGCCTGGGATATATTGCAGAAATGCCTTTTAATTTCTCTCTATTGGATGTACACATGTGGTATATCTATCTGCTGATAGGGCTTTATCTCTATCTTCCGATATTCTCGGCATGGGTGGAGAAGGCCTCGGAACGTGCCAAACTATGGTTTCTTGCAGCATGGGGAGTGACACTGCTGCTGCCTTATTATACCGAGTTTGCCGCTCCGTACCTTTGGGGGACTTGCTCGTGGAACTCGTTCGGTATGCTGTATTACTTTGCCGGTTTTAACGGCTACCTATTGTTGGGCCATTATCTGAGGAACCATAACTGGACGGGCCGGCAACTCTGTGGCATCGGCATTCCCATGTTTGCCATTGGCTATGCCGTAACATTCCTTGGTTTCCGTCGTATGACCTCCTTGCCGGATTTTACGGATGAGATGCTCGAACTCTTCTTCACCTACTGTTCGCTGAATGTAGTAATGATGACCATCCCCGTGTTTATGCTTTGCAAGCGGGCCAATTTCCGTTCGGAGCGCATCAAGAAAGCATTGGCAAACTTGACGCTCTGTGGTTTTGGAGTCTATATGATACACTATTTCTTTACCGGACCGAGCGTAGTCCTGATGCGTGCTATCCATGTTCCTATCTATCTTCAGATACCTTGTGCCGCAGTCGTCGCTTTCTGTACTTCCTGGTTTCTGGTGGCAATGGCATACCGTTGTTTCGGGAAGCGGACCAAGTGGGTGCTGGGGTAGTTTGGATGAAAGATTGTTTATCTTTAAAGGAGGAGATTTAGGGCTTATTATCTCCTCCAGATTCTCCACATATAGTAAGCGCAGTGCGTGAATGCGAAAACAAACGAGATAATCAGCAGCACTTTGCTTTCTCCCCATCCCACAGTCTGTTGGTGCCACAGTCCGGTGATGACACAAAGAACGGCAAGGATAAGTCCAATCATGTTCAAGGTCACCTGCCCGTGGCGGGTGTCGCCTCCATGCTCCAGCTTACTGTGCTTCATGCCGTAGCCCACGTAGATGTCCAGACCGATGAGCATCCACAGTACCAGGCGTATCCATGTATCGGCAGGAAGGAACAACATCATGCAAAGGCAAGTAAGAATACCCAGTATGGGGATAAGTGGAACAAGTGGGGTTTTAAAGGAACGGGGCACGTCAGGCATGGTTCTGCGTACTACCAGTACAGCGGCACAGACCAGCGTGAAGGCCATCAGCGTGCCGATGCTTGTCATCTCTCCGGCCAGCCGTGCGGGTACAAAAGCTGCCAGCAGGCCCACAAGTACCATGAAGAGCAGGTTGCTGCGTGCCGGAGTACGGAACTTTTCGTTGATATGCGAGAAGAAAGGAGGCAGCAGCCCGTCATGGCTCATGCTCAGGAATACGCGGCTCTGTCCCAGCAGTGTCACCATGATGACGGAGCAATATCCGAACAGAATGGACAGCACGATGGCACGGTTCAGCCAGGGATAGTCCGGCTGGATGATACCTGCAGCATCAGCCTGCCCCATGTGCTCTATGGCTATGGCAACGGGAGCAATGCCTTGCTGTCCGCTGAAGGCGGTGTAGTGTGCCACTCCCGTCATGACGTGGGCAAAAACCATATAGAGCACGGTGCATACCAGCAAGGAGACCAGAATGCCGATAGGCATGTTCCGCTTCGGGTTCTTCGTCTCTTGGGCAGCTGTGCTCACGGCGTCGAACCCGAGGAAGGCGAAGAATACGATGGCCGCCCCTCGCAGGATGCCGGAGAAGCCATATTCGCCCAGCACGCCCGTATTGGCAGGGATGTAAGGTGTATAGTTGTCGGTATTGATGTATTTCCAGCCGAGTATGACAAAAATCAGTATGACGGAAACCTTCAGGAATACAATGAAGCCGTTGAAGATGGAGCTGCCTTCCGTACCCCGTATCAGGAAGAGGCTCATCAGCACGACGATAAGGAAGGCGGGGATATTTACGACTCCACCATCCCAGGGACAGGCGGTGAGGGCTTGCGGTAGATGTATGTCCAGTCCCTCGAGAAAGACGACCAGATAGCGGCTCCAGCTGATGCTTACCGTGGTTGCGGCTACGGTGTATTCCAGTACCAGGTCCCACCCGATAATCCAGGCGATGAGTTCGCCCATCGTGGCATACGAGTAGGTGTATGCGCTGCCGGCTACGGGTATCATGGATGCAAATTCCGCATAACATAGTCCGGCGAAGCAGCATCCCAGTGCGGCAATGGCAAAGGACAGTGTGATGGCCGGTCCCGTATAGCCTGCCGCCACCGTTCCGGTGATGGAGAATAGACCCGCTCCGATGATGACTCCCACGCCCAGGGCAACAAGGCTCCACGGACCAAGTACACGTTTCAATGTTTTCTTTCCGGAGGCATTAGCCTCCGCTTGCAGTGCCTCGAATGGCTTTCTGATGAATAATCCCATTATGCTTCAATTCTGATAAACCGGGCGCAAAGGTACGGATTATATTGCTTATTCCATATAGCGCGCTACTTTTCCACTGATTTGCAGTAGGGAGATTTCACATAATTTGGTATCATATTCCGCGGAGAGAATACGTTCTTCTGCATCCAGCAGACTCTTTTGGGCTTCGCGCATCTCGATTCCCGAGAGGTTGCCCAGCATATATCGTTCCATGGCAATCTCGTGGTTCTCCTTGGCAGCCACAAGGTTCTGGCGTTCCAGGTTCAGCATTTGCAGGTTGTTTTGGTAGGCCTGCCATAGGTTGCTGAGATCGGCGCGCAGGGCTTGCTCCAGTTGCTCCCGTTCCAGGCGAGCGTTCTGCACGGCAATGCGGGCATTCTTGCGTTCGCGGCGCCGGTTGCCATCGAACAGATTGAAGCCGACCGTGACGCCGAAGTTCAGACCGAGGTTGCTGCGGCGGCTGTTGGCAGAGATGTCATACTTGTTGAGGGTGTAGCCGTATCCGCCGTTCATCTTCACGTATGGGTAGTCGCGCGAGCAGACTTTCTTGTAGTCCAGACGGGCCAGGGTATTGTTCTGTTCGGCACGTAGCAGTGAGGCGTTGATGGTGAGGGTGGCGTTCCACAGCTCCTCGAAGTTCAGGGAGGCGGTCACGTTGATGAGGCTGTCTTGTATGATAAACGGCTGGTCTACATCTTTGTTTGCCATGAGTTCGTTCAGCTGGATACGTGAGGTGTGCAGCAGTTCCTGCTGTTTCATGTATTGGGCACTGTCGGCATTGAAGTCCACTTTGGCCTGCTGGTAGTCCAGGCGCGAGAAGTTACCGATGTGGTAACGCTCTTCCACAATGCGCAGGCGCTCTTTGGATAGCGATACGGCATAACGGAAGTTCTTCAAGCGGATTTTCTGCTGCACATAGTTATAGTATTCGGCGGCTATGTTGGCTATCAGGTCCTCGATGGCGATGCGCGTATTGGTCTCGCCTTGGCGTTCCAGCTCCTTGAGCCGTTGGTAGTTGGCGGTAATGTTGAAACCGTCGAAGATGGTCCAGTTCAGGTTGATGCCTGCATCGAGAGTTTGGTCAAACACTCCGTTGTCCTTGGTTGTCTCTCCGGTGGCTCGGGCTTTGGTCTCGGTATTGTCTATGGTTCCCTTGTAGCCGGCGGAGAGGCCCAGTGTGGGCAGGTAGCCCGCATTGCCCAGTGTGGCGTTGTTCTTGCTGACCTGCTCTTCATTGCGGACAATGCGCAGGGAGTAGTTGTTCAGCAATCCTTGCTCCAGGCAGGACTTCAAGGTGTAGGTAGGCGCAGGCTGTGCATAAAGGCCCAGCGCTGTGCAGGCAGTGGCTATGAAAATTAAAACAATGCGTTTCATTCGGTCTTCAGTTTACTTCGGTTCGTTGATACATAACTATATATGGCAGGCACGATGTACATCGTCAGCAGTGTGGAGATGAGCATGCCGCCTACGACGGCAGTACCCATGGCGATGCGCTGGTTGCAGCCTTCGCCGGTGGCGTAGGCAAGCGGTATCAATCCCAGGATGGTGGAGGCACTCGTCATCAGGATGGGGCGCAGACGTTGCAGGGAGGCGTCCTTGATGGCTCGCATCTTGTCTTCACCCGCTTCCTGCTTCTGATTGGCAAATTCCACAATCAGGATACCGTTCTTTGCCACTAGACCAATCAGCATGATAATACCAATCTGGCTGAATATATTCATCGTAATCCCCCCGAAATACATGAACACCAGTGCGCCGGCAATGGCGAGAGGCACCGTCAACATGATAATCAGCGGGTCCTTGAAGCTTTCGAACTGGGCGGCCAGAATCAGGTAAATCAGCACGATGGCCAGAATGAAGGCGAACATCAGACTGGAGGAACTCTCCCTATACTCTTTGGAGTCTCCGGTCAGTGCGGTGCGGAAGGTCTCGTCCAGCGTCTCCTTGGCAATCTTGTCCATTTCATCCAGACCTTGTCCGATGGTCTTGCCGTCCGCCAGTCCCGCGGAGATGGTGGCAGAAACGAAACGGTTGTAACGGTACAGTTTCGGAGGTGCGATGCCGCCGGTAAGCTCAATCAGGTTGTCCAGCTGTACCATGTTCCCGTTGGCGCTTCGGATATAGATGCCTTTCAGGTCGGCGGGCTTGTTGCGTTGCTGGCGGTTGATTTCGCCTAATATCTCGTATTGCTTTCCGTTCATGTAGAAGTAGCCCATGCGCTGTCCGCTCAAGCCGTATTGCAGAGTTTGGGCAATGTTCTTGGTGCTTACGCCCATGATACTCGCCTTGTCACGGTTGATGTTGATGCGTGCTTCAGGCTTGCTGAACTTCAAGTTTACGTCTGCCATCTGGAATACCGGATTTTCGTAGACCTTCGTCATGAACTTGGGGAGCACCTCCTGCAATTTCTCGATATTGGTTGCCTGCAATACATACTGCACGGGCATACCGCCGCGCCGTCCTCCGAATGAGGAGGACTGCTGTACGAAAGAGCGTGCCATGGTCTTTTTCTGCACTGCCTTCGACAACTTTTCGGCAACTTCCATCTGGGTATAGTCACGGTCTTTCATGTCTTTCAGTGTGATACGTACGTTACCGCTACCACTGGACACACGCGCTGTTACCGCTTCTGCATCCGGGATAATGGAGTCCACCAGATGATTGATGTCTTCGGTATAGTCGCGGATATATTCGTAAGTCACTCCTTCGGCACCCATTGTATTGATACTGATTTGCGAACGGTCCTCCAATGGCGCCATTTCAGCCGGGATAGTATTCCAAAGGACTCCGATAAGCAGGATGGTGACGATGGTGAAGGGCAGGGCAATCCAGCGCCGTTTCAGGAAGGCGGCCAGTGACTGGCTGTATACCCGGTTCATCCCTTCGAAGAAAGGTTCGGTCTTGCGATAGAACCAGCTCTGCTGTTCCCTTTTGATTAAAAGTTTGGTGGCAAGCATCGGCGTAAAAGTCAATGCGGCGAAGGAGGAGATAATCACCGAACCGGAGACCACGATACTGAATTCGCGGAACAGTCGTCCTGTCGTACCGTCCATGAATACAATAGGGAAGAATACCGCCACCAGCGTAATGGTAGTGGAGATGACGGCAAAGAAAATCTCCTTGGCTCCTTCTATGCCGGCTTCTTTCGGTGGCATCCCTTTCTCGATGCGGACATAAATGTTCTCCGTCATCACGATGGCGTCGTCCACCACCAAGCCCACGGCAAGCACCACGGCAAGCATGGAGAGCACATTGATGGAGAAACCGGCCAGATACATGACGAAGAAAGCTCCAATCAGCGAAACGGGGATTACAATACATGGCACAAGCGTCACACGCCAATCGCGCAAGAAGAGGAAAATGATGATGATAACCAGTACAAAGGCCTCATACACCGTCTGCTTCACCTCGTCGATAGAAGCGCGGATAAACTTGGTATTGTCAAAACCGTAGTTGTAATGAACATCTTCGGGAAGGTCTTTCTTCATCTTCTCCATGCGGTCATATACGGCGTTGGCTATTTCAATGTGGTTGGCACCCGGCTGCGGAATTACTACGACACCTACCATGGGCACACCGTTCATCTTCATATAACTTTTGATGTCGGCTGGTCCCAGTTCGGCACGTCCAATGTCGCTGAAGCGGACAATACGGTTACCGTCTTCCTTCAGGATAAGATTGTTGAACTCTTCGGCTGTATGCATCAGACCCAACGTACGGATGGTGAGCTCGGTAGTGTTTCCTTCGATACTTCCGGAAGGGAGCTCTACGTTTTCGTTGTCCACCGCATTCTTTACATCCAGGGGAGTGATTCCATAGCCGGACATCTTGATGGGGTCCAGCCAAAGCCGCATGGAATAGCGCTTTTCTCCCCAGATACTGACACTACTTACATCTGAAATAGTCTGAAGCTGCTCCTTGACAGTCAGGTCGGCTATTTCACTGAGCTCCAGTAGGGAACGTTTGTCACTTTGGAGGGCAACCATCAGGATAGGGGTGGCGTCCGCATCGGCTTTTGATACGGTAGGCGGGTCACAGTCACGAGGCAGATAGCGCTGTGCACGCGACACTTTATCACGTACGTCGTTGGCGGCGGTTTCCAGGTCAACGGAAAGCTCAAATTCTACTGTAATGCGTGATGAGCCTTGCTGGCTGACACTGGAGAGGGAGCGTATGCCGGGAATACCGTTGATGTTCTGCTCCAGAGGCTCCGTTATCTGGTTCTCGATGACATCGGCGTTGGCACCCGGATAGGAGCAGGATACTGATATGATAGGATTGTCTACAGACGGGTACTCGCGTACACCCAGATAATTGTAGCCGATGAAGCCAAACAGCAGGATTATCAGGGTAAGTACTGTCGAGAGTACCGGTCGCCGTATACTTAATTCGGATATATTCATTCTTTACAATTGATAATTAACGGTTGATAATTGACAGTTGTCAATTGATATTGTCCAGTGTTACCGGTAGTCCGGTACGGAGTTGCAGGGTTCCCGAGGTGATGATGGTATCTCCTGCCTGCAAGCCTTGCAATACTTGTACTTCCGCTTCCGTACGGATTCCCGTAGTAATCTCTACCGGCTGGGCTTTTCCCGACTTATAGAGGAATATCTTGTCTTTTCCCATTTCCGGTACAATGGCTTCGGACGGTACGGCAAGGGCGTCCTGAATTTCATCCTTGTTCAGCTTGATGCTGGCATAGCGGCCCGGAAGCACAGTTCCGTTGGCATTGGGATAAAGTGCACGGATTGTCAGGGTATGGGTAGTAGGGTCTATCTTTGATTCGCGTGCATAAACCGTGGCGTGGAAGGTATTTAGCTTTCCTTCGAGAGTGAAGTCCAGTCCGGCGCCGGTCTTTACGTCATTGGCATACCGCTCGGGTACGGCAAATTCCACCTTCAACGGCGAAATCTTGGTGAGTTTGGCTACAATGGTTGTAGGGGAAGCGTAAGTACCCACACTGACTTGGCGCAGACCGATGACACCGTCGAAAGGAGCACGCAGCTCAGTTTGTGCGATGTTCGATTCTATCAGGTCAATGTCGGCATTCAGGGTGGCCAGCTCGGTCTTTACTTGTTCGTAGGCTTCTTTACTGACCGCATCCCTTTCCAGCAGGGCGTTCTGGCGAAACACGCGGTCTTCTGCCAACTTTAATTGGGAGACGAGGCGTTGCAATTGTGCTTGCAGCGGCCGGTCATTAACTTTGGCAAGTAATTGTCCTTTCTTGACGAAGCTGCCTTCTTCAAAATTTATCTCTATGATTTTGCCGGATGTCTCGAAAGAAAGGTCCACTTCCTCATCCGGCAGCAGGCTGCCGCTGATTTGTATTTCATCCTTCAGCAGTTGCGGTTTGATTATTTTTGCGTTTACGTTTAGAATTTTCTTACCGCTACGTTGACCGGTCATCACCTTGTCTGCAGCGGCTAATTCTTCATTCTCTTTAGGTAATTGGGAGTAGATTCCTCCTCCAATCAGTCCGGCACCAATCACGATAATGATGCCCCATTTAACTCTCTTATTCATGTTGTAGTATTAGTAGTAATAAAATCAGCCTTAGATTAGACTACGGGAAAAGAGAATAGTTTAAAAGATAAAGAGTTAAAAAGTGTAAGAATATGGATTGGAAAGGTGATAAAATGACAAATCAGTAAGCAGCCCGGTATTTTCCCTCCTCCTTGTCCTCCAGCATGTTCAGATAAGAAGCGTAACGGGATTCGCTGATATAGTGCTTCTCGACAGCCTCGCGTACAGCGCATCCGGGTTCGTGGCGGTGGGTACAGTTGCCGTAACGGCAGTCGGCAGATACCTTGAATATTTCCGGGAAGTAGTGGCCTATCTCTTCTTCTTCCATATCGAATGTTCCGAAACCTTTGATGCCCGGAGTGTCAATGATATATCCGTTGCCCGGAACCGGGAACATTTCTGAGAAGGTAGTGGTGTGCATACCTTTATTATGATAGGTGGATATCTCTCCGGTTTTAATCTCTATATCGGGCAGTATTGCCTTGATGAGTGTCGATTTCCCTACTCCGGAATGTCCGGAAAAGAGGGTTATGCGTCCTTTGAGTTCTTTCTCGATAGTGTCGATGCCTTCCCCTTTTCTGGCAGAAACCTTGAAACAAGGATAGCCGATGGTGGTGTAAAGGTTGATGAGACTGTCCAGATAGTGCAGTTCCTCTTCATTGTAGGCATCCACTTTGTTGAATATAATCTTGACGGGAACACGGTATGCCTCGGCAGAGGCGAGAAAACGGTCTATAAAGGTAGTGGAGGTCTCGGGATAGTTCACCGTCACTATGAGCATGCACTGGTCGAGGTTGGCAGCAAGAATGTGCGATTGCTTGGAAAGGTTGGAGGCGCGGCGGATGATGTAATTCTTCCGGTCCTCTATCTCGCTGATAAAGGCCGTACCTTCTTGGTTCAGTATGATGTTCACATAATCGCCTACAGCCACGGGATTAGTGCTTCGTATGCCTTTCAGCCGGAAGTTCCCTTTGATTTTACATTCAATCTCCCTTCCGTCGTCAGTCCGTACCAAGTACCAACTTCCGGTGTTTTTTATAACGAGTCCCCTCAAAATAATTGAAAGTTGAAAGTTGAAAGTTGAAAATGGAAGGTTGAAAGGCTTCTATACTTGGTATATCGGTTTATTTTCAACTTTCCATTTTCCGTTTTCAACTTAATTAAACGGTCATGATTTCTTTATCCTTTGCAGCCAGCATGTCATCAATCTGCTTGATGAACTTGTCGTGAATCTTCTGCAGCTTTTCTTCACCGCCTTTCTGGGCGTCTTCGGCCAGTCCGTCCTTTACGGATTTCTTCAAGGCGTCGATGGCATCACGGCGTGCATTACGTACACTTACCTTGGCAGTTTCTCCTTCTCCCTTACACTGTTTGGCAAGTTGTTTACGGCGTTCTTCCGTCAGTGGCGGGATGCCGATACGGATAATCTCACCATTGTTTTCGGGCATGATGCCGAGACTGGAGTCAATGATGGCCTTTTCAATGACGCGGAACATGCTCTTATCCCATGGCTTGATGGCAATGCTGCGTGCGTCCGGAGTGGTTACGGCTGCCACATTGTTGATAGGAACCATACTTCCATAAGAATCCACACGGATACCGTCCAGCAAACGGATATCGGCTTTTCCGGCGCGGATATGAGCCAGTGCCTCGTCCAGATACATGATGGCCATGTCCATACTTTCTTGCGCTTCGTCTAAGATGTCTTTTACGTCTCTCATATTATTTTCGTTTTGAAATAGCTTTGATTTGAAACTTTGCAAATATAATTATTAAATTGAAAATTGAGAATTAAGAATTAAATAACATTCATTTTTTATTCTCCATTTTCCATTCAATTGTGCACCAGTGTACCGATTTCTTCTCCTTGCATCACTTTTTTCAGATTACCCACTGTGTCCATGTCAAAAACGATGATGGGCAGGTTATTCTCTTTGCACATGCAGGTGGCAGTGAGGTCCATCACTTTCAGACCGCGCTTCAGCACTTCGTCGTAGGTGATGTCGTGGAACTTCGTGGCTGTCGGGTCCTTCTCCGGGTCGGCGGTGTAGATGCCGTCCACACGGGTACCTTTCAGCATGACATCCGCCTCAATCTCGATGCCGCGCAGACTGGAACCGGTATCGGTAGTGAAGAACGGATTGCCTGTACCGGCGGACATGATGACTACTTCGCCTGCTTCCATACATTCGATGGCACGCCATTTATTGTAGAATTCACCGATGGGTTCCATACGTACGGCAGTCAGCACGCGGGCCTTCACGCCGGCAGCTACCAGAGCCGAACTGAGTGCAAGGCTGTTGATGACGGTTGCCAGCATTCCCATCTGGTCGCCTTTCACACGGTCGAACCCTTTGTTGGCACCGCTCAATCCGCGGAAAATGTTTCCACCGCCTATCACGATGCCTATTTGTACTCCCAATTCGTGGATTTCTTTGATTTGAGCTGCGTACTCGGCAAGGCGTTTCTCGTCGATGCCGTATTGCTTTTCACCCATCAGGCTCTCGCCGCTGAGTTTCAATAAGATTCTTTTATAGGTTGCCATAATATATAGTTTTGTTACATTGCTTTGCAGCAAAGATAAAGAATTAAACTGAAAAGTGCAGCAGAATGTGGTAGGATAGTTGCCTAACGCACAGTCTTTAGGAACTCGTCCATGCTGTGATATAACGGAACGCCATAGCGGTTGCAAGTAATCCGCACATTGTCGTAGCGGTAGAAACCGGGTTCACAGATAACGTGCAGTTTGCCCGAACGCATGTGCAGTCCCATCTCCAGCAGGGTGATGGGGGACTTGCTGCTTGCCAGGATATTCATGATTATTAGGTCGGCTTTTTCCAGATGTTCCAGTTCCCAGTTCACTTGATGTTCAAAGTCGGACATTTCGCCGCTGAGTCCCTTGTCCCTTCGGGGATTGTATAGGATGTATTTACCTTGGGGGCGTGCGCGGAACCAGTCGCAGGTTGCCTTTTGCCAGTCTATGCTTTTGCCCATGTCGATGGTGCCTGCCAGGAAAATTCTGGTGTATTCGGCTTCGTTCACTTCGGCTTTGCCTTCATCCGGGTGGAGTACTATAACCTCGGACTGAGCCTGCAGCCCGATAGGAAACAACAGCAGTAAAAGCAGGTAGAGACTTTTCTTCATGGTTGGTGATGGTTTTATAGGATTAGTTTCTTTTCTTGCTTCTTATCGGGAGTCTTGGGAACAGTTTCCTGAAACGGACCAGTTGGCTTGTAATATTGCCTCCTGCGATGACGAACGTTACGGCTACGATAATCATCACCAGTCCGAAGCTTTCTCTGACTGTCAGGCTTTCTCCAAAGACGGCTATTCCGAAGAAGATGGCTGTCACGGGCTCCAATGCGCCGAGAATGGCGGTCGGGGTGGAGCCGATATATTGGATGGCACCGGTAGTGCAGAGGAAGGATATGGCGGTGGGGAAGACAGCCAATGCAAGCAGATTGGCCCACAGATACCACTGGTCCGGTGTGTTCAGTACGCCGGAATAGAGCAGGCGTGCCACAAAAAGCGATAGGCCGAAGAGAAGGACATAGAAGGTGACTTTAAGCGTAGCCACATTTTTCAACGATGTCTGGTTGATGCCCACGATGTATATGGCATAGGAAAGGGAAGACGCGAAAACCAGCAGTGTCCCTATCAGGCTCAGTGTGCTGCCGTCCTCGCTCTTGTAGAGCAGTCCGATACCTCCCAGTGCAAGCAGCATGCAGACGATGGTTTGCAGTGCCAGCTTCTCTTTGAAAACCATGGCCATAATAAGCGCCACCATGATGGGATAGACGAACAGCAGTGTAGACGCTATGCCGGCAGCCATGTAGTTATAGCTCAGAAAAAGCGTCAGTGAGGAGAGGGCCACGAGCAATCCCATGATGATGAGCGGAAATGTTTCTTTCCGCTGTATCTTGAATGACCGCCCTCTCGCCTTTATCATAATGCCCAGCAACGGGATGGCGAAGAGGTATCTGAAAAAAAGTACCGAGTCCGGGTCCATGCCGGCCTTGTACAACGGGAGGGCAAACAGTGGATTCATGCCGTAGGAGGCTGCGGCGATGGAACCTAAAATATATCCTTTGGCTTTTGCGTTCATATCTTTATCTGTAAATTAGCGCGCAAAGGTAGATATTTACTTTGATTTCCTCCTTCTTTTCTGTATGAAAACCGTATGAATTCTACACTTATGCCTTCAGTGTGTAGTCGCCGGCTTCTTTCGTCACTACTTTCTGCAGTTCTTCGAGCGTCTTTTCACCGTCCGAAAACTCTACGGTGGCTACCGGAGGGTTCAGGGTTACGGTGGCGTGTATGCCTTCCATACTGTTCAATGCTTTCTCTACATGCATGCGGCAATGGTTGCACATCATGCCTTCTACTTTGAATTCTTTCTTCATGATTGTTTCTGTTGGCGGTTCAACTTCTTTGTTTTCTTCTCCTTCATGTATTCTTTTCCGTTTCAGCAGCAGGCTGTTGCTCACCACACTGACACTGCTGAATGCCATGGCCGCACCGGCTATCATCGGGTTCAGCAGGAAGCCGTTGATGGGATAGAGTATTCCGGCCGCAATGGGTACACCTATTATATTATATATAAATGCCCAGAAGAGATTCTGCCGGATGGTCCGGACGGTGAGACGCGACAGACAGAGAGCTTCCGGTATCTTAGCCAGGTCGGAAGAGATGATGGTCATTTTGGCTACATCCATGGCGATGTCGCTGCCTCCACCCATGGCGATGCTTAAGTCGGCTTGGGCAAGGGCGGCGCTGTCGTTGATGCCGTCGCCCACCATGGCAACCTTCCGGCCTTCTGCCTGCAACCGGCTGACGAAGGCAGCCTTGTCCTGCGGCAATACACTGGCCTGGTAGTGGGCGATGCCTGCTTTGCGGGCAATCTCACGGGCGGTGGCCTCATTGTCTCCGGTCAGCATGTGGACTTCGATGCCGGCGGCGCGCAGCTCGCTGACAGCGCGGATGGAAGTTTCTTTTATCCGGTCTGTAATTCCGGCTATTGCCAGCACGTTTTCTTCATCGGCAAACCAGATGACGGTCTGTGCTTCCGATGTCAGTCGGGTTGCCTCTTCCTGCAGGGAGGGGGGGATGGCGATATGGTTTTCTTCCAGCAGTTTCCGGTTCCCGGCGAGGTAGGTCCGGCCTTGTGCCCGTCCTTTCACGCCTTTTCCGGTGATGCTTTCAAAGTCTTGAATGTCTATGGAGGCCGACTCCTTGAGGTGGTTCACCACGGCTTCTGCCAACGGATGTTCCGAGAGCTTCTCCAGACTATAGAAAATGTCCGACAGCGCATTGCCTGCAGTGGCGCCAGTACCGGGCGTCATTGCCTGCGTATTCCATATCAGTTTGCTGACTACCGGTTTTCCTTCGGTCACCGTTCCGGTCTTGTCGAGTACCACGGTGTCTATCTTCTTGGCAATCTCCAGGCTTTCGGCATCTTTTATCAGAATGCCCCTTTCGGCGCCCTTGCCGATGCCTACCATGATGGCGGTAGGAGTAGCCAGTCCCAGTGCACACGGGCAGGCGATGATGACCACCGTGACAAATGCCAGCAATCCGTGGGTGAATCCGCCGGTTCCGTCCAGTAGCATCCATGCGATGAAGGCAAGCACTGCGATGCCTATAATGGTAGGCACGAATATCCCGGCTATCTTGTCCACCAGCTGCTGCACCGGTGCCTTGCTTCCTTGCGCGTCCTGCACCATGTGTATAATCTTCGCCAGCAGTGTATCCGTGCCGATTTTCTCTGCCCGGAAGCGGAAACTTCCCTTCTGGTTGATGGTACCTGCAAAGACCTTGGCGTCTTTGTGCTTGGATACTGCTACCGGTTCGCCGCTCAGCATACTTTCGTCTACGTAGGAGCTACCTTCCGTCACGATGCCATCCACGGCAATCCGTTCTCCGGGCTTCACCAGGACGATGTCTCCGGGGCGAATCTGCTCGATAGGGATAACGCGCTCAAAGGAAGAGTGAGGGACAGCGTGTCCTTCATCCACAATGATGGTCACAGTCTTGGGTTGGAGCCCCATCAGTTTCTTGATGGCGGTTGAGGTGTTTCCTTTCGCTTTTTCTTCCAGCAGGCGGCCCAGCAGGATAAAGGCTATGATGACACTTGCCGCCTCAAAATATACATGCGGATGGATGCCTCTGGATAGCCAGAAGTCCGGAAATAGCATGTTGAACAGGCTGAACAGATAGGCGGTCCCCGTACTGATGGCTACCAGTGTGTCCATATTGGCGCTGCCATGCTGCAATTGTTTCCAGGCGCTGGTGAAGAATCCCCGCCCCAGCCAGAATACGACGGGAGTGGACAACGCCCACATGATGGGATTGGCATGGGGCATATCCATGAAGAACATGCCTATGATGACAACGGGCATAGACAAGATGATGGCCCAGGTTGTGCGGAATTTCAATACGCTGAATTTCTTGTTGTGGGCCTCTTCCGCCTCTTCGAGCGTGTTGCCGTCCTGGTTTATCAATAAGTCATATCCGGCCGCCTGCACAGCCTGCTGCAAAGCCTCGGAAGAACAGCTCGTAGGGTCATATTCCACGGTTGCCGTTGCCGAAGCGTAGTTTACGACCGCTTTCTTGACACCTGACTGATGGTTCAGCGTCTTTTCTACCCGTGCGGAGCATGAGGCGCAACTCATTCCCAATACGGGAAATGTCTCTTGAACTATATTCTTTTCTGCCATAACAATTTTGTATAAGTCATTACTCTTGCTATGAGTGACTTGGTTCCAAATGCAAATACCGTCAGTCTTATTCCGAGATACCGTTGGTTTCACTACTTGAAACCGTCGGTTTCTCGCATTGAAACCGATGGTGCCAAAAGTTGAAACTTGTTTGGCACCGTATACTGGCTACCTGACGCCTTGTTCTGGAGGGTGGAATCCATATTTTATATCAGTCATAGCGATACAAAGATAATGCTTTTTCCCTTGAAATTGTTCATAGCCTACCCCTAACGCCAAGCAGGTTCCTTCTTGCTGGGAAATGCCCGTCGGATGACTTCCCGGCTCAAGCCTGTCTGCACCACTCCCCGCATCAGCAGGTAAGTGAGGAAGGCAAGCCATAGAGCATGGTTTGCCAGGACGGGATGCAGCCCATAATATAAGATAAAAAAGCTGACAGCTGCCGCTGCCATGGAGAGGAGCATTCCTCGCGTGGCGGTGGCACCGATGAAGATGCCGTCCCAGATGAAGGCGGCTATCCCGACGGCGGGCACGGCAAGCGCCCAATAAAAATAGGTGTCGGCAACAGCTATCACTTCTTTGTCATCCGTCAATAGTCCGAGGAAGGCATTGCCTCCCAGCGCATAAACCAATGTAAAGAGAACCGCCATCACCGCTCCCCATCCGAAGAGGTGCCGGACGGTGTCTGTAAAGGCTTCCCGGTTGCGTGCGCCTATGTATCTGCCGCTTAAGGCTTCGCCAGCGTAGGCAAAGCCGTCCATTACATACGAGAATAAGGTGAAGAGCTGCATCAGCAGCGTGTTGACCGCCAGAATAATCTCTCCCTGCGAAGCTCCCGCCGAAGTGAAGAACAACGTGACTGCCACCAGGCAAAGGGTACGCAGAAAAATATCCCTATTCACTTGGAAAAACCGGAACATCGCCTCTTTTTCCCAGATACCTGCCCCTTCTCTCCCTTTAATCTTTAATTTATAATTTTTAATTTCCCAGAATCTTTTCAGCCTGCCGTAGTTGTGCATCCAAAGGACAATGCCCATCAGGAAGCCAGCATACTGGGCAATCAACGTCCCCAAAGCTACTCCTTCTACTTTCATCCCACACAGATAAACCAGTCCGAGGCTGGCAATGATATTGACCACATTCTGTGTGATGGCTATATACATGGGGATACGCGAATTCTGCATGCCGATGAACCATCCCGTCAGTCCGTATAGCCCCAGCATGGCAGGGGCACCCCAGATGCAGATATGGAAATAGAGCGTTGCCATCTCTCTGACTTCGTCCGTGGGATGGATGAGAAGGAAGGCTCCCTGCTTGATAGGCGTTTGCAGCAGGATGAGGCAGAATGCGACTGCCACGCCTATGCCCACAGAACGCAACAGCAGGTGGACTACCTCCGGCAAATCCCGCTTGCCGAATGCTTGCGAGGTCATTCCGCTGGTACCCATCCTCAGAAAGCCGAATATCCAGTAGATGATATTGAACAGCATGCCACCCACGGCAATGGCGCCTATGTAGGCGGGCGAACCCAGATGGCCGACGATGGCTACATCAATCAGGCCGAGCAGCGGCACGGTGATGTTCGATACGATGGAAGGTAAGGCTATTTGCAGTATTTGTCTGTCTCTGGGCTTCATTTATATTATTTAATTCATTAAGGTCGGCAAAGTTAACTATTTTTCTACTTTCAACTATTGATGGTTGCCGTAAAAATGCGTAGTTTTGTAGGTAGATTTCTATGAGACTGATTGGGCTGTTAAACTATATATATACACTAAAAATGAAAACCTTAACGTTGCTTTTCTCCTTGTTCTTGATGTGTCCGCTGTCTGTCTGGGGACAGTCGGCAGATGAGTTGCTTTCGAAAGTGTCCGATGCACTTTCCGAGGGTAAAGATGACTATGCGGTGAGTTTGTTTCGCCAGGCGGCAAATGCCGGTGAGGATAGGACGGAAATGTTCTACTGGACCAATGTGGACAAGAGCAGTGAGGTGGCTCCTCGTCTTGCGGATGTGCTGGCTGTGCACTACAAGGAAATGCGGAATTACGATAAAGCCTACCTCTTCTATAAGGAGTTCTTGCAGCGTCATCCCGAAGACGTACCTGCACTTGTCTCTTGTGCCGAAATGGAGATGATGCGGGGAAAGGAGAAAGATGCCTTAAAAACCTATGAAAAGGTATTGATGCTGGATGCCGACAATCTCCAAGCCAATATCTTCTTGGGGAATTATTATTATCTCCAAGCCGAGAAGGATAAGAAGAAGCTCGAAGAAGACTATAAAAAGATAACTTCCCCCACAAGGATGCAGTATGCACGCTATCGCAACGGATTGTCAGACGTGTTCACCAATAGCTACGGCAAGGCTAAGGCATACCTGCAACGCGTGCTTCAGGTATTCCCCTCCATGGAAGCAGGCAATACGCTGGAAAAGATAAAGAAGATGGAGCTGGAGCTGAAATAGCTGTCCGCATTCCGACTAATAGGAAGGGGCTGTTTGTCTCTTATTTCTCTCCGGTCTCTTTTAATCTCTTCAGATATTCCGAAGGTATGCAGCCGAATTCTTCCTTGAAGCATTGCCGGAAGTAGAACAGATTGTTTATACCTACCTTGAATGCTATTTCCGAAATGTTGTATTTGCCTTCCAGCAGGTATTGCTCGGCGTGTTTCATCCTTATCTTGCGGACATATTCGTTGGTGGAAAGTCCGGTAAGCGCTTTCATCTTGCGGTAGAGGGTGGAATTGCTCATGCACATTTTATCCGAAAGATAGCTGATGTCTATTTTGTCTGAAGAAAGCCGTTCCTCTATCAGCTGGTTTATCTTGTGGATAAACTCGTTGTCCAGCTTGTTGAGCGATTCTGTAATGACAGCCGCTTTATTGCTTATGGCGGCATTGGCGCTGAAATGGTTTGCCAGGTTGCGCCGCGACTGGAGCAGGTTTTCTATACGGCTATGCAGCAGGCTGGCGCTGAACGGTTTGGTGAGGTAGGAGTCGGCACCTACCTGGTAGCCTTCCTCTTTGTCGCGCAGCGAGTCTTTGGCTGTCAGCAGTATAATGGGTATGTGGCTGGTGCGCACGTCTTTTTTCAGCTCACGGCACATCTCGTTTCCGTCCATTACCGGCATCATAATGTCACTGACGATGATGTCAGGTATTTCTTTCAGGGCGCTTTCCTTGCCCAGCTTTCCGTTGGCGGCAGTCTTTACTTCAAAGTGGTCGGAGAAGGATTCGGCTATATAGTCGCAGATGTCCGGATTGTCTTCCACTACCAGCAATATGGGTTTGTCGCTGGATGAAACTTGATTTACTTGTGCCTCTTCTATATGCTGGACGTTGCTTTCCTTTTCCTGCGAATCGGCATGCAGTGCCTGCGGGTAACTGTTGTCGGTAAGCAGGCTGACGTAGAAGGTACTACCTTGATTGGGAGCACTCTCTACGCGGATTTCCCCTTCGTGTAGGGCTACGAGGTTTTTCACCAGAGAAAGTCCGATACCGGTACCCGAAGCCTGGTGTTTGCCGCCTTCCTGGTAATAACGGTCGAATATGTGGGGTAGTGCCTCCGGCTTGATACCGTATCCCGTGTCGCTGACCCGGATTTCCGTATAGTTCACTTCGGCACGTTCCACCTGTCGGATACCGATGCTGATGCTACCCTTTTCCGTGTACTTTAGGGCATTGGATATCAGATTGTCCAGGATGGTCTGGATAATTTCCTTGTCGAAGTATATAGGCATATGCTCTTTCTCCACCACCAGCCGGATATCGACGGCTGGCTTCCGGTTCAGTTCCTTGTACTTCAGGCCTATCTCGCGGATAAGGGGTACGAGGTTGTCCCGGCTCACGCAGAGTTTCTTGTTCTGGGTCTCGGTCTTTCTGAACTCCAATATCTGGTTGATGAGGTTCAGTAGCCGGATGGCACTTTGGTGAATGACGGATATCTTCTGTGCGTCTTTGGTGGATAGTGTATCACTTTTCTGTATGTCTTCCAGCGGACCCAGTATCAGCGTAAGCGGGGTGCGCAGTTCATGGGTGATGTTGGTGTAGAAGCGCAGGCGTTCGTTGTTCAGTTCCTGCTCGTGTTCGTGGCTCTGCTTCTCCAGTTGGTACAGTGCTTCAGCATCCAGTCTTTTCTTGTAGGCATAGAGTATAGAGAAAAGGATGATAAGGGACAGCAGGATATAGAATGACTTTGCCCACCAAGTAAGCCAAAGGGGTGGGGCGATGCGGATGTTCAATGAGGTGGTTGCGTCCGACCATGCTTGGTTGCGCATGCGCGTTTTCACTTGGAACTGGTATTTCCCGGGAGGAAGATTACGAAAGGTGACATTATTGGGGTCTGTAAGCGTATACCAGGAGTTCTCGAGTCCTTTCAGCATATAGGCATATTCCACTTGGTTGACCAGGGCATAGTTCTGGATGTTGAACCGGATACTGAAACTATTCTGTGTATATTTCAGTTGCACGTTCTTCTGTCCGTTTAAGGCAATGGTGCTCTGTCCGTTTTCCGGTTTGTTCAGCGGGTCGGTAATTTCAATGTTGGTGATGAATGCGGGTGGTGATTTGCGTTCCTGCAATACAACTTCCGGGTTGAAGTAGCACAGACCGTTTATAGAGCCGAAGTAAAAGTTACCGTCTTGTCCGTAGGCTACACTGCCCCGACTGAAGCTTCCCATGGGGAGGTTGTCGTGATAGTCGTAGTTATAGAAAATGTCTTTACTGTCCACAAGACAGCTGATACCTTTGTTGGTGCTCACCCAAATATTTCCTGCCTTGTCCTCACCGATGGCTTGTATGTGGGTGTTAGCCAGTCCGCTTTCACGTTGGTATACTTTGTAGTTTCTGTCTGTCAGGGAGGGGAAGCATACCAAACCTTCACCCGTGGCCACCCACAACCGCTTTCTGCTGTCTTCGTAGAGAGCATTGATGGTATTGGAGGGGAATTTGGCCAGGACGTTGAAGAGCTGGATGCTTTGGAGTTGAGGGTCATAGAGGCCCAGGCCTCCTCCGAAGAATCCTACCCATACTTGGTCTTCGGAATCCTTCAGCACACAGCGGGCCAGATTGTTCTCCAGATTGTAGTGTGCCTTGATTGTCTTGCTGTCACAATCTATAAGATAGACGCCTTCGCTGGTTCCGACCCAAATGTTTCCCTGCTTGTCTTCATGAAAGGAACGTACGTCAGTGCGTGACTTGTCTTCGGAGAAAATCTGCCGGAAGCTTTGGCTCTTGGGG
The DNA here is from genome assembly GCF_003436255.1 of Bacteroides sp. D20. NCBI lineage: Bacteria > Pseudomonadati > Bacteroidota > Bacteroidia > Bacteroidales > Bacteroidaceae > Bacteroides > Bacteroides sp. D20. The sequence continues at coordinate 178,953 of NZ_QSOO01000001.1, forward strand.
TTGTAGTAGGCTATTCCTCCATAAAAAAGCCCGAACCATAATCCTCCCTTTGAGTCGCACAAGGCTGCCTGCACCGTATTGCTTCTGAATTTCTTGTTGTCAGCATTGTATATGGCTATTCGTCTTCCCTTGTTGAATACGTTGATTCCTCCTCCATCGGTTCCTATCCAGAGGTTACCGGCTTTGTCCATACAGACACCGGAGGCTATTTTACTGTTCAGGCTGTTGTTGGTGGATGGAAAAGGAGAATATTTATAAGTGCTGAAGAGTGACGGCTCGCGTTTTATGAAGTTGATGCCGCCTCCCCAGGAACCTGCCCATACATTACCGAAGGAATCTTGGAGCAGGCAACGGATACTGGAGTTGGACAAGCCGTATTCATCGTCTCCCTCCCGGATAGAAAGCGCATGAATCTGGTCCGACGAACGGAAAAGCTGTTGGGACAAATCCACTACGGCAATGCCGCCGAATTCCATGGCTATCCAAAGTCTGTTGTCATCCAGTTGGTGTATATCATATACACGGTGCGATATGCAGTTGGTTTTGTCGTCGAAGGGGATGAAACTTTCCGCTTCCGGGTTAAACAGTACCACTCCTCTATCGGTTCCTATCCATATGTTTCCGCTTTTGTCTTTGTAGACACATGTCACTTCGTTGCCGGGCAGGCTGTTGGGGGATTGCGGCTCGTGTGTGAAGTTCTTGACTGTCTTGTCTTTTATGGAAAGTATACTGAATCCCCGGTCCACATGCCCGATATAGAGTAGTCCGTTACCACCGTCTATGGCAGACCAGATATGGTTGCTTGCAAAACCTGGTACGGTTTCGGTATTGTAATGGGTGAATTGCCCGGTTTGCTTGTCAAAATAGTCCACGCCTTTCCAATAGGTGCAAATCCATAGGTTACCGTCGGAGGCGGCAATGATTTTGGTAATGTCGTCCGTAACCAGGCTTTCAGGGTTGTTTTCGTTGTGTCTGTAAGTGATGAATGAATCGTTGGCATAATTGTATGCATTGATTCCGGCACGCTGGGTTCCTATCCATAAGATGGAGTCGATGGGATCGTCCAGCAGACAGTTCAGTTCGTTGCCGGTGATGCTTTGCTTGCCGGTTGTTTCTTCTTTATAATAGGTAAGGAAGCGTATTCCGTCGAATTTATTTAAACCCTCTTCTGTGGCAAACCATAGAGAGCCCCGTTTGTCTTGGGCTATGCTTACCACATGGTTGTTGGACAGCCCTTCACGGATACTCAGATGTTTTATGGTATATGGCTGCGCGGATAGCAGGAATGGCAGGCATAGGAAAATGGAAAGTAGAATCTTCTTCATAACGGGTCGTTTTTCATTGCATGAGTCAAAAGTACAAATAAAATCTTTAGATGATGTGCACAAATCGTGCATTGACAGATTTATATGCCTTCTCTGCAAGATTTATACAGCTGTTGAATCGAAAATTGGCATATGTTTGCATTGCCGATTATTATAAATCGGAACAAAATGTACTTTTTTGTTTAACTTTAATAATAATATTTATGAAGAAGCATTTCTTTAACGCCACTTTCTGGGCGTTATTATCGCTGGCTTTATGGACTACTGGATGTAGTGACGATGACGGATACTCTGATGTAGACGGGCAGATTCCGACAATGACATTGGTGACGGATCATATTGAATCCGGTGCCGGCCATCGTTTTACCATTGAAGGTTCGTTGGCTGACCAGGATGGAATTGTATCCGTCAATCTGCAATGTGCCGATCTTTATCTGAACAAGACCATTGATTTGGTCGAAATCTATGGAGCTCCCCAAACGGAGTATGAGTTGAGCTATTCTTATGACCTCAAGCGTGATGAAATCGGTGAACGCTTCACCGTGAAAGTGACCGTAACAGATGCGGGCGGGCGTGAAGTGTCGCAGGATGTGTTGATAACGATGGATGGGGACTTTGAGAATCCTACATTTACAATTGCCCCTAGTAAGGAGGTTACCGTACTGATAAAGGATGAAACAAAGTTCAACCTGAATTTCACGGTGAAAGATGACCGCATACTGGATTATGTACTCATTGAGATTCCTGGGGTAGAAGGTTTTGAAAGCCGCCGTATAGAGGCTGGCGGGCAATCTACTTTGAGCTTTACGGAGAAGATTATTCTGCCTAATGAGGTGAAAAGTTACGATGTGACTTTGACGGCTGTGGATGCCAGAGGCAATCAGACAGTGACCAATAGTACCATCAGTGTATCTGAAATGCCTGACTTCCCCAAAATGTATCTGGCCGATGTGGCAACCGTAGAGGAATTGAACAGTGATATTTTCGGTGTACCGATGGTGATTAACCATACGGGCGAGTACCAATATCGTGCACGTTATTATAATAAAGCTGCCGGTACGGAAATTTTCTTCTTACCGCAAAAGACAGACTTTACTCCTATCTGTTTTGGCCTTGATCCGGAGGATAATACAAAATTGACGGATGACCCGGAAACGGCTAAACCTATTGTCTTGGATGAGGCTGGTGTTTATTATGAAATAGACATCAATGTGAAAGAGTCTACTTATAGTATGCGCACGTACTCGGTGACAGAGGCTACAAATCCGATGAAATATGAATATGGAAAGCCTTGTTTTGACCGTTGGGAGAATGGGGAATCGTTCATTGATTTCTATATCGGTTGGGGAGGTTCTCCTCAGGATGCGGGAAATCAGTTGTTTGCCCAGGATAAAAATAATCCTCATCTTTTCTATTATCCGGAAAATGGAACTTGGACGCTGGAAGCCGGTGAAGAAATGAACTTCATCATATCCAATTATCATCCCGACGGATGGTGGGATCATGTGGAATGGCGGTGTGACGACTCTCAGAATGTAGAGAAGTTTGGTTACTTCAGTAAGAAAGGGGATGTGAATCCTAATTGGGAAGGCACCAATCAGCGTTGGGAAGACGGCTCGATGGTAGGTGACAACTGGATGAAGCCTACGGTTACGGTGACCGGCAACTACCGCTTTGAGTTTGACGCGCATTTGGGTCGCGGCAAGATTGTGCCTGCTAATTAAAAAGTAACATTAGATTTAAGATATGAAAAAGCAAATTCTATTATTATGTCTTGCGCTGATAAGCCTTTGCGGTTATGCGCAGCAGATAACGATTAAGGGTGTGGTGACTTCGGCCACCGACCAGCAGCCGTTGATTGGAACTACAGTTCAAGTGAAAGGTACCGGTACGGGTACAATTACCGGTATCGACGGTGATTATACATTACCCAATGTAGACAAGAATGCAGTGTTGGTATTCTCTTCTATTGGTTTTGAGTCTCAGGAAATAGCTGTAGGTGGACGTACTGCGATTAACGTGGTACTGAAGGAGGCTGCGGAATTACTGGATGAAGTGGTGGTTATCGGTTATGGTGCTGTGAAAAAGAGCGATTTGACCAGTTCTATTGCTACAGTAAAAGGCGATGAAATCACTGAAACCGTGACCGGTAATGCTATGGATGCTTTGCAGGGTAAGGTAAATGGTGTACAAGTCACCAGTGGTGGTGGCCCTGGAGCTACTCCGAAGGTGCTGATTCGTGGTGTAACTACCGTAAACGGTACGAATCCGTTGTATGTAGTGGATGGTATGCCGGTAGGTGACAATATCAACTTTCTGAATAGTAACGATATTGCTTCCATGGAAGTATTGAAAGATGCTTCGGCTGCCGCTATCTATGGTACACGTGCATCAAACGGTGTCATCCTGATTACTACAAAGAAAGGTAAGACTGGTAAAGCCCGCATCAATTGGAATTCTTCTGTTGGTTTCCAGACCGTGGCCAAACCTAATATTGCCGGTGCGGCTGAATATAAAGAAGTGTTCAATACCCGTTATACGAATGATGGCCTTTCTTCTATCTGGAACGATACGGGTGCTACGACCAATCCCGGTGGTACAGACTGGTGGGATACTGTAGTCAATAAAACAGCTTTGGTGCAGAACCATTCACTTAGTGTTGCCGGTGGCTCAGAACAGTTTGTTTATAACTTTAGCGTGGGCTATTATCGTAACAACTCACAGTTTGATGTAGGTTATTGGGATAAGATAAATATCCGTCTGAATACTGAATATACATTTAATAAGTATGTAAAATTGGGAGTTGATATTGCTCCACGTGTCGAATCATGGGATGATACCCCAAACCAGTTCTCGGCAGCCATGGCTATGGACCCGACAACTCCGGTATTCCGTCCGCAGGACCAATGGGAGGATAATGAGTACAACAACTATCAACGCTCTTACAACAACCAGGAGTGGAATCCCGCCGGTTCAATTGCCCGTAGCAATGCTCATTCTCGCGAGTTGGGTGCCATTCTGAATACCTATCTGCAGGTAAACCCGATAGAAAAGCTGACGTTGCGCACCCAGTTCGGTGCCAATGCCCACTATCGCCGTTCTGATTCATTCGTTCCGAAGTTCAATATGGATCCGTTGGAGAAACAAGACTTGAACGAAATCACCCGCCGCAATCAGGAGTGGTTTGACTGGAACTGGACGAATACAGCCACTTACATGGACACTTTCGCTGAAAAGCACAACTTGAATGTAATGGCTGGCTTTACTGCCGAACGTTTTGCATGGTACAATACTCAGGCACGGCGTGATAATGTTCCCAATAATCTGGACCAGATGCAGGAAGTGAATGCCGGACAGCAGGGTACGGATGAGGCCAACGGTGAAACCACTTACAATACGCTGGTCTCTTTCCTGGGTCGTGTCATGTACAATTACGATAACCGTTACTATATTTCGGCATCTCTTCGTGCTGACGGTTCTTCCCGTTTCCCGAAGGGCAGCAAATATGCCCTCTTCCCGTCTGTTTCCGCTTCCTGGCGTGTCATCAGTGAGGCATTTATGCAGGACCAGGACATCTTCAGTGACCTGAAGCTTCGTGGAGGCTGGGGCCGTGTAGGTAATCAGAATATTAACAATAATGCTACCCTTACTTTGTTGAGCGAAACCCAATACTATTATGGCAATACGTTGGCAAATGGTTACTTCGTGTCTACAGTAGGTAACAACCAGTTGAAGTGGGAGACTGTGGAAGATTGGAACGTAGGTGTGGATATGTCATTCCTTGATTCACGTTTGGGTGTAACATTCGAATATTTCCAGAAAAAGTCCATTGACATGCTCTACCAGAAACAGAACATCCTCTCTTTGGGATATGATAACTGGAACAGCCAGATTTGGATGAACATCGGTAGTATGCAGGCCCGCGGTTGGGAAGTGGGACTTACCTGGCGCGATGAAATCGGCAAGGATTTCTCTTACGATCTTGGTCTGAACCTTTCTGCCGTGCGCAACAAGGCCATCAAGTTCTCGGGCGACGGTCCTATCAATGTTGGTGGATTCAATAGCGACCAGATTATCCGTAACGAAGATGGTGGTTTTATCTCCCGTTTCTACGGTTACGTGGCCGATGGCTTGTTCCAGAATTGGGAAGAGGTGTATGCGCACACTGACGAACACGGAACACTGATTCAGCCCAATGCAAAACCGGGAGACATCCGCTTCAAGGACCGGGACCATAACGGAGTGCTCGATGCCAATGACAAAGATTATATCGGCAATCCTTATCCTGATTTAATGATGGGTCTGACTATTGGTATGCGTTATAAGAACATTGATTTTGCAGCCAATTTCTATGGTACGTTCGGTAATGATATTTACAATGTCACCAAAGGACGGTACTCCGGTTCAGGTGGACAGAATGTCTGGGCAGGTACACTGGAGAAAGCATGGCATGGCGAGGGTACCGGCAATGATATTCCCCGTTTGTCGAGCAATGACTTGAACCTGAACTATAACCGTGTTTCCAGTTTCTATGTGGAAGATGGTTCCTACTTGCGTTGCAAGCTGTTACAGATAGGCTATACGCTTCCTAAGAAATGGGTTGGAGGTGCTGACTTGCGTCTTTCCTTCTCTGCACAGAATCCGTTTACCATTACCGGTTATTCGGGAATGGACCCCGAACGCCCGATGGTTGACGGTACTACCGACAGCTCTGGCAGTGCCATCAATACCGGTATTGACAACGTGGCTTATCCTAATCCGAGAACATTCTTGTTTGGCATTGACTTCAAATTTTAATTCTTGATTATCCATGAAACGAATATTTACAATAGTAGTTCTGATTGCTTCGCTGGTGTTTACCTCTTGCGAGGACTTCCTGACGGAAGACGTACGTGGGCAATTGAACGTGGACACTTATTATAAGTCCATAGAAGAGTGTGAATCCGCAGTCACGAGCTGTTATCAGGCCATGACATATGGAGGATGGTGGCAAATCAACACCGTGTGGTTACTTTCCGAAATGTGTGGAGATGATGCCTGGATGGGGAATACCTCTCAGTCTCAGAGTGATTATATCTCATTGGCGCATTATCAGGGAAACGGTGCCAGCAATGGCCCTATCTCCAATTTTTGGCAGTACCGTTACAAAGGTATTTTACGTTGTAACATAGCCATAGATCGCATTGCGGCTCTCGAAACCCAAGAGACAGAAACCAGAGACCGTCTGGTGGCAGAAGCCCGTTTCCTGCGTGGCTACTATTACTTCGAACTGGTGAGGAATTTTGGAGGAGTGCCTTTGATGACCAGTTTCCAAATGCCGGAAGAAGTGGAGGGAACAGAACGTGCTACGGCAGAAGCCGTGTACAAATTCATAGAAGATGACCTGATGGCAGCTGCCGAAATACTGCCGCAACGCAGTACTGCGCAAGTAGGCCATGCTACCCGTGGAGCCGCTTTAGGACTATTGGGTAAGGTGTATCTCTATCAGGAGAAATGGCAGGCTGCCCATGATGTGTTGAAGACTGTGATAGATGAAGGCGAATACCAATTGCTTCCCGATTTCGGGCAGGTATGGAATGTCGACTATGACAACAGTGCAGAGAACCTTCTGGAAATCCAGTATGAATATCATCCCACTTTGGGCTTAGGGGGAGCGCTTGCTACGGTAACCGGTGCCCGTAACGGTCCCGGTGATGGTTGGAGCTGGTGTCAGCCTACGGCAAATTTGGAACAGGCTTATATTGAGGCCGGTGATACGGAACGTTTGAAGTGGACAATAATCAAGTCGGGCTGTACAGAAATTGCCGGCGAAGACCAATTCGAAGATTTCATTGACGCAAGCAAAGCGTTGAATAAGTACCAGGAATATCTTGATAAATATGGTTGGGATCCCAATTGCTATATTATCAATCCCGCTGACCATAAGTCGGCACGTATCATCCGCAAGTATTTCCTGCCGATGAAATACCGTGCCCAAGGCGATGCGACGGCTTACGCTACGGACAAGAGTCCTTTGAATCATCGTATTCTGCGTTATGCCGATGTACTTTTAATGTATGCTGAGGCTTGCAATGAACTGGGTGATGACGCTTCTGCCCGCGATGCTCTCAATCAGGTGCGCAGACGTGCCAAGTTGGATGACGTTACGGCAAGTGGAAAGGCATTGCAAAGTGCCATTCGCCTGGAGCGCCGTTTGGAATTGGCTTTCGAGCAGAACCGTCTGTATGATATCCGCCGCTGGACTGATACAAATGGTAAAAAGATGATTAGCAATATCCTGGGACCGAACGGTTCCTTTGTGAAGTGGAACACTGAAGAGGCTACCCGTGACGCTCTTGAGTGGGAAAATCAAGGTGAAGCAAGTGACAAAGGCATCACTTTCAATGAAAACCGCGACATGGTGTTCCCCATTCCTTTGTACGAAATCACGATGTCCAACGGTTCCATTACCCAGAACCCGGGTTGGAATTAAACACATTCTGATGAAAACAGATTGTTGCAGGAACTGATTATTCAATAGGTCTTTATATTCTGTCGCGGATAGTTTGCAATGGATTATCCGCGGCAGTTTTTTTAATCCGAAACAATATCATGAATTTGAGACACATTTTTATTCTTCCGGCACTGCTTGCTGCAATGGCTTGCAGCGACGATTCTCCCGTTACGCCGGATACTCCAGACACTCCTGAGGGTCCGGACATTACAAACAGCGTAGAGAAACTGGTGAGCATTGATGCCGGACAGACTTTCCAGACAATAGCCGGCTTTGGCGCTTCGGACTGTTGGTCGCCTGCCTTTGTGGGCAAGTCATGGACTTCGCACCGTGCGGGGATTACGGAACTGCTTTTTTCTTCAGAGATTGTGGGCGGCAAGCCGAAAGGAATCGGCCTTTCCCAATGGCGGGTGAATCTTGGTGGCGGCAGTGCCGCGCAAGGTGAAGCCAGCGGCATCGAGGATAAATCCCGTCGTGCGGAATCCTATCTTACGGATGACTTGACGTACGACTGGACCCGTTGCGAGGGACAACGTTACTTCATGGACCGTGCCAAGGAGCTGGGATGTAACAATTTCGTTCTTTTCAGCAATACACCTCCCGTGCAGTACACCTATAATGGAAAAGGATTTTCCGCCAGAGGGGGACTTTCCAATCTGAAACCGGAGCATTATGGTGACTTTGCAGGATATATGGCCGATGTAGCGGCCCGTTATACCGGTGAAGGCTATCACATAAGCCATATCTCGCCCGTCAACGAGCCGCAGTACAACTGGGACAGCGGTCAGGAGGGCAGTGGCTGGACCAATGACGAAGTGGCTGCACTGGCACGCGAGTTGGATATGTCGTTGGATGACCGGGGGCTTTCCACAGACATTCTCTTGGGCGAATCCGGTGATTGGGAGTATCTGTATAAAGTGAAAGGCGATGCCAACCGCAGTAATATATTCTCAGCTTTCTTTACACCCGGCTCTTCCGCCTACGTGGGTGACTTGGCACACGTGAAGAATCTCATTTGCGGACACAGCTATTGGACTGACGGCACATGGGACGGTATGCGCAACGTGCGCAAGCAAGTGGCCCAGGCTGCCGGTCAGTATAATCTGGATGTTTGGCAGAGTGAATGGAGTATGCTGGGCGATAATTACAGCAGTTCCGAATTTGTGGGCTACGAGCAGGCTTCTGAGATGGATATCGCTTTCTACATGTCGAAGGTCATCCACAATGACCTCACTGTGGCTGGAGTGTCTTCCTGGAGTTACTGGACATCGATGGATGTTTCCCGTTGGGGGCATAAGAACCGTTTTCTCTTGATTTCGCTGGTACCTGCCGGTGGCGAGTATGGTGATATAGAGCAGGAGGGAAGCTATCAGGCTACTGCCACTCTTTGGGTACTGGGCAATTACAGCCGCTTTATCCGTCCGGGATACCGCCGTATTGCCCTCGACTTGAACGAATCGCGTACTTTTTTCGGTTCCGCCTGGCTTTCTCCCGAGGGGGATAAGGTAGTGGCCGTCTATACAAACATGTCTGATAAGGCGGTTCGCTTAGGTGAAACGCATGTGGGATGGAGCAATGAAGCGAAGTCAATAGCTACTTATACAACTACCGGTAGCAAGAATCTGGTGGAAGGAACGGTGGCGGCAGGCAAGCAGGTGATTCTGGAAGCCAAGAGTGTGACAACCGTGGTGTATAGCCTGAAGTAAGGAATTAGTTTAACTTCAAAGAAAATCTATATGAAAATGTATTTTAAGAATAACAGGACTGCTCTTATCTTTTTGCTGGCAATGCTGGTCGTTGCTCCGATAAAGGCGCAGGTGGCATTTGGCGATGCCGCAAAATTCAATGACGGATGGCTGTTCCGGCTGACGGACGACTCGGCTATTGTCCGGACTGACTATAACGACAGCGAATGGCGGAAGCTTTCTTTGCCACACGATTGGTCCATAGAGGGGCAATTGTCGCCCACACTGGCCAGTTGCACCGGGTACCTGCCGGGTGGGATAGGCTGGTATCGCAAACACTTCAGGGTTGAAGACAACGCAACACGTCATTATATCTATTTCGAAGGGGTATATAACCGGAGCGAGGTTTACCTGAACGGGCATCTGCTTGGCAGGCGCCCCAACGGCTATGTATCGTTTCTTTACGACATGACCCCTTACCTGAAGGAAGGCGACAATGTGCTGGCTGTCCGTGTAGACCATAGCCGTTATGCCGATTCACGTTGGTATACGGGGTCGGGCATCTATCGCGATGTATGGCTGGTGGCTGCTCCCGATACACATATTGCGCAATGGGGTGTGGGCTGGCATGCCGCTTCGCTGACAGACAAGCAAGCCGTCGTTGCGGTCGATGTAGAGGTGGAGAAGCACAAGGCAACTTCCGACAAACTGGAACTGAAGGCTTCACTGTACGATACTGCCGGAAAGCAGGTGGCACAACGCCGTGTGCGTGTTGCCGATGGAAAAGAGGGCATTGCCAAGCAAAGTCTTGACTTGAAAGTGTCCAAACCCCATCGTTGGAATCTGGATAATCCGTATCTGTATACATTGAAAACCGAATTGCTTGCCAATGGCAAACGCATTGACGGCAGTGAGACCAAAGTGGGACTGCGTACGCTGGAATTTGATGCCAACAAAGGTTTTGCCCTCAACGGCAACTGGATGAAGGTAAAAGGTGTATGCCTACATCATGATGCAGGAGTGCTGGGTGCAGTAGTGCCGCCGGAGGTATGGGAACGCCGCCTGAATAACTTGAAAGGGATTGGCGTAAATGCCATCCGCATGAGCCATAACCCACAAGCCCCCGTTCTTTATGAACTGTGTGACCGCCTGGGATTTCTTGTAATGGATGAAGTCTCTGACGAATGGGAGTTTCCGAAACGCAAATGGGTACAAGGCTGGAATGTGGGTACTCCGAGTTATGACGGTACTTTCGACTTCTTCGAGGAGTGGATAGAACGGGACGTAACCGATATGGTACGTCGTGACCGCAATCATACCTGTATTTTCTTGTGGAGTATCGGCAATGAAGTGGATTATCCGAACGACCCTTATTCGCATCCCGTTCTTGATGGAGCTAAAATCAACCAGCCTATGTTCGGGGGCTATAAGCCGGATGCTCCCGATGCCATGCGCATCGGAACCATAGCAAAGCGTCTGGCTGCCTGTGTACGTGCCGTGGACACTTCCCGTCCCGTGACCGGAGCTTTGGCGGGGGTCGTGATGTCGAACGAGACGGAGTATCCCGATGCTGTGGATGTGGTGGGGTATAACTATACGGAAAACCGCTACGACCAAGACCATGCCACTTATCCGGACCGCATTATCTATGGAAGCGAGACGGGTTCGGGGCTTGATGCCTGGTATGCCGTCCGCGACAAGGATTTCATCTTCGGGCAGTTCATCTGGACCGGTACGGATTATCTGGGTGAATCGGGCAGATGGCCGTCCCGCGGTTTGTACACGGGTTTGCTCGATTTCGGAAGTTTCCCCAAGCCACGCGGACATTTCCGGGCTTCGTTGTGGTGCGAGAATCCGGTCACGTATGCAGGAACATATCCGGTATATGTCAATCCCAAGCATCCCGAGCATGTATTCCTTTCGCCTGATGCATGGGACATCTGGAACTATGACGAGGGGCAGAACATACGTGTGGTGTGTTATACCAATGCTCCGCAGGCGCGTTTGCTGCTCAACGGCAGGGTGGTAGGCGAGATGAAACCTTATGATGAAAAGACCGGCATCATCTACTGGGATATTCCTTTCCGGGCTGGTGAGCTTCGTACTGAGGGCTGCGATAAGGAAGGAAATGCCTTGTCGAGCTATTCCATCCGGACATCCGGACGTCCTTATGCCATCCGTGCCACGGCGGATCGCACTATTTTGTCCGGCGACCGCGCCACTGCGCACATCACCGTAGAGGTGGTTGACGAAGAAGGTACTGTTGTGAAACTTGGCGACAATGAAATTACGTGTACAGTTGAAGGAGCGGCGCGTCTGCTTGGGCTCGAAGGCTCTGACAACAGTGACATGAGTGATTATACCGATAACCGTCACCGCGTATACCACGGGCGTTTGCTGGCCTATATACAGACTACCGGAGGAGAGGGACCGGTTAAAGTAAAGTTTGCTTCCCCCCTTCTGAAAGGAACTGAAGTAAAGTTTGAAGTAGGGCAGTAGTACACTACTATGGACTTATGTTTGTGCCATCGTATTGGCACAGTCGTGCCAGTACGATGGCAAGGCTGTGCCAGTATGGTGGCACAACTTTGCCAATGCGATGGCACGGGTTGTGCATTTCTTACAGAATGTATTGCACTTCCTTGAACAGATATTCCCGTTCACTTCCTCCTTCATCCTCCAGCACGAACCGTCCGTCTTGCTCTACACGCAGCAACCGGGCAAGGAACTTGCCGTTGGCATCTTCATAAGGGTGCAATCCCCGGCGACGGAAAAGGGAGCGGGCATACCGTGTGGATATCTCGTCGGAGTAGACGGCGAAGTCCTCCATTGGGAGGCTGTTGTAGTAGATTTGTACACGTCTCAGGATATGGGCAAGGATTTCATAACGGTCGTGCTCCTTTCCGGTGATTTGTTTCAGTGAGACGGGGTTGGGAGCATCACTGTTGAAGACTTCCTGGTTGATGTTGATGCCGATTCCGGCAATGCTGCGCTTGATATGATGTCCGGAAAGGTCGTTCTCTATCAGTATGCCGCAGATTTTCTTGTCTTTCCAATAAATGTCGTTCGGCCATTTGATGGTGATTTCATCAGACCATCTGCTCAGTTCTTCCTTAATGGCGAGGGAAACGATTTGTGAAAGGATGAACTGTCGGCGAGCTTCCAGAAAAGAAGGGTAGAGTACAAAGCTGAAAAGCAGGTTCTTGCCTTCTTCAGCTTCCCAGGTATTGCCGCGCTGGCCTTTACCGGCAGTTTGGAACTCGGCAGTCACGGTTGTTAGTTCGGCAACGGATTCTTGCAACTGGTTGCAAAGCTGGCTGAGGTATTGGTTGGTCGATGCCGTCTCGTCCAATGCCACCAGCGGGAACGGGAATGTGTCAGGGCAGGGCTTCATATTCGGTACGCATTTTTTTGGTGAACTTCTTCAATACTTCTTCCACGGAGTGGTCTATCAGTTGCTTCAACAGTTTGTCGTCGACGTCACCGTCAAGGAACACCTGGTTCCAGTACTTTTTGTTGAAGTGATAGGCACCTTCGATGGCAACATAGTGCTCCCGCAGTTCGAGTGCATATTCGGGGTCGCATTTCAGACAAATCTTGTTGGCGCTTTCCAGGTCGATAAGTGCAAACATTTTATTCATGACTTTCATCACGAGCGAGTATTCGTCAAACGGAAAGCATTCCGTGACGGCTTTTTTGCTGAGGCAATATTCGCGGGCGGTTTCGATGTCCATGATGGTATTTACGGTTTTACGGTTTACAATTTACGATTGAAATAACTCTTGCTTGTCAATTTTCAACTCTCAGAACATCGGCGGATAGAAGGCTTCTTTGAGATGCTCTATCCTGAATGCACCCGGTTCGCCTACAGCCGTTATGATGTCGAAGCGGACGGGTGCATCCAAGCAGAAGTGCTTGATATAGGCATCGACCGCTACGACAATACGTCGTATTTTCTGCCAGTTCACGGCATCCTGCGGCTCAATGTAATCCGTATTGCTACGGGTTTTCACTTCCACAATAATCAGTTCCTTATCTTTGTCGGCTACAATATCCAGCTCAAGGTGATTCTTCCGCCAGTTACGGTCACGTATGGTGTAACCGTTCTGTTCCAAGTATTTGGCAGCGGCGTCTTCACCGGCTTTTCCAAGAATATTGTGTGCACTCATTATTCTGCGTGTCTGGCAGGCATCAGCATGCCGTCGTGTCCAGGACGGAAGATAGCGGGCAACTTATAAGTTTTACCATCCAATGTATTGACCACTGCACTGCGCGTTTGGGGGGCTGGATTTGTACCGGTAATCAGTTCAATGGCCTTGGCATACAGAGGTTCTTCATTGTTTCCATAATCTTTATGAATATAGAATACACCTTGTTCGTTATAAGGATTGGTTTCGTCCATCAATATATCGGGTTCAAATCCTTTTTCATACTCCCCGAATCCTTTGGCGTTATAGCTTTGGAAGGTGATAGGAACAACACGATATGTGTTATTTCGGACAGTGTACTCCTCATATTCCATACCTACGTTCTTACCAGTGGTCTTTTCACCTATAAGTATTACGTCCAAATCTATTCCTTCTAAGGAATTAATGACGAGTTCACTGGCAGAGGCCGTTCCATTTCCGACAAGGCAGTAGACGCGGGGAAGATTGAGGCTTCCGGCTGATAAGGAAGTACCCAAGTTGGGGTAACTGGAGTATGCAAATAATTCATCTTCCCGTTTGTTATTGAGTTTTGCCATTCTTTCATCATTGTATCGTAAACTGCTGAATACTTTACCTTGAGAAGCAGTACCGGCAATACAAGTCGCTATCAGATTAGCTGACATGGTATGCCCACCACCATTGTACCGCAAGTCCAGAATCAAATCTGTGACGTTCTTGTTCTTAAAATCTTTGAAAACATTGAATAATTCTTGGTCAAAGCTTGCCTCGAACCCAGAATAAACGAGGTAACCGATTCTATGTCCTTCTATGTCTTCCTTGACATTACTGAAGATGACGGGGTTGTTGTATGTGGCTTTGGAAGTTATGGTGTATTCCTTTTGCCCGGTAATGGTGCCTCCTTCTACGACATCTTCTGTCAAAGTATAGTTGATAGTTGCATCCGGTAACAATATGTCGTAATAGAAGTTATTAATATTGTTATTATTTATCTTCTTTCCATTTATCAGGCTTATCATTGCTCCTCGTTTGAGTCCAGCTTCGGAGGCCGGTGAATCGGGATATACGCCTTGGAGACAGAAATAAATGGTATTTTCTGCTTGTGTGCCAATGCTTATGGGGGTTATACCGGTGATACCGAAACTATATGCCAGTTCCTTGTTTACAATTTTGGTGGTACGGGTTGAACTAATATTGGGCAATAGCTGGATATAAGAGAAAAGATTATAATATGTCTTGCCGTCGCTACCGACATATGTTTTTTTATCCAATGTATTGGTAGTCATACTTCCCAATGCATCATAGAAGAAGTCTTCATAGCCTTTGTTATGGTCAAGATTCAACGTTTTGTATTCATCGTTCCAGAGATACATTTCCCTCAGATATTCATCAACTTTTGCGTTAATCTCCATATCTTCAGTGGTTTGGGGAACACTGGTCCCCTTTTGTGTAACTTCAAAACTTGCAGGAGAATAGCCGTCTATATTAATGGAAATTCTGGCTGTCCGGTCGGTGGTGGAACTTGTACTTACAGATAATTTCAAGGTGCTTTGTCCTTTTGTACCCGAGGTCGTATTCAGTTTGCACCAATCCGCTCCTGAGGTGACGGAAGCTACCCATTTGGCTGCAGCATTGAAGCTTACAGACAACTCATTATCCTGGCTGATCTCCAGGGATTTTCCCTCTGTCCAACTCTGATTGGTTATGCCGGTATTAAGTTTATTATCGTCATCGTCACTACATGAGATAAAACTTATACTGAACAATGTGAGTAGAAAGAAACTAAGATAATTTACATGTTTCATACCTTTTAAATTTAGAACTCTCCAAAAATACGTTTTTAATTACTAAATTAAAATGTTTTTAAGAAATACTTTAAGTTTACCGGTCAAAAAAATATTTCAGTGCTATTTAAGTGTTTCCGATATAAAAATTACGTAGGTTCGTTTTGTTTTTACAGAAGTAAAAGTAATTTTGCAGGAAATATGAGAAAGAGAGATAAAACGTGTGCGAAAGCAACGCCCGAAGAACCGAAACGCGAGCAGCGCATGGTATGCCTGATGAGCGAGGAAGAGCAGCGGATTGTGGACCGTTATCTGGAGAAATACAAGATAACGAACAAGTCGCGTTGGCTGCGGGAGACTATTCTCATGTTTATTCATAAGAATATGGAAGAGGATTATCCTACTTTGTTCGGTGAGCACGACATGAGGAGGTGAAAATTAAAAATTAAAGGGGGTGGCGTTGGACGATAGCTATTATATGAAGCAGGCGCTTTTGGAAGCCCATAAGGCCGGTGAACGGGGAGAAGTTCCCGTAGGTGCAGTTGTGGTGTGCAAGGACCGTATCATAGCTCGTGCCCATAATTTGACGGAGACTTTGACGGATGTCACCGCCCATGCCGAGATGCAAGCCATTACCGCTGCCGCTGCAACTCTTGGCGGCAAATATCTGAATGAATGTACTCTCTATGTCACAGTGGAACCCTGCGTGATGTGTGCTGGTGCCATTGCCTGGGCGCAGATGGGACGTCTGGTGTTTGGTGCTGAAGATGAGAAAAGAGGGTATCAGCGCTATGCCTCGCAGGCATTGCATCCCAAAACACAAGTAGTAAAAGGAATTCTGGCAGATGAATGTGCCGCCCTGATGAAAGAGTTCTTTGCCGCCAAGCGCAAATAATCTCTAATCCTTTATCCCTAATCTCTACTCTTTGATTTCTTCAAAATCCACATACTCTCCCTCGTCTTTGGAGAACAGTTTCTTGTGGCGGGGGCGTATTTCACCTTCTTCAGTTTGTGCCTCCTCAGACGATTGTCTATTATCATTGTAGGAATACCCTCCCGGCTGGTAATTACCATTTCCTTTTTGGTAGGGACCGGAGTTGGAGGAAGTACGGCGTCCGCCCAATCCGAATATGTTCCGGATGACAGTACCGATAATGCTGAGGCCAATGAGCAGAATGGCAATTATGATGATGAATAAAAATCCTAAAATATGAAACATGGGCTAATGTCTTTTTATGTGTTCGTTTTCTGCGAACTTCAATACAACAACCGTGCCAAAGATTTGTTTATTTACTTTTCCTTGTAATAAGCGAAAGCAGTATATACCAGACGATGATTGCAGAAAAGCTGCAGATTCCCAAGAAGATGAGGAACGGAATGCAGACAAGCAGGAAAATGAAGCTTGTTTTATTGTCTT
This sequence comes from Bacteroides sp. D20, assembly GCF_003436255.1. Lineage (NCBI taxonomy): Bacteria > Pseudomonadati > Bacteroidota > Bacteroidia > Bacteroidales > Bacteroidaceae > Bacteroides > Bacteroides sp. D20. The sequence goes on from NZ_QSOO01000001.1 coordinate 195,823, forward strand.
TCCATGACAGATTCTTGAATTTGAGTGAGAACATTGGAATCTCCGATACAAGCAGCCATGAGAAAAGGCAGACCAGCAGCAACAGATAAACCGGATGGAAATTGCTGCTCACCAGCCAGTCGTGAGCGCCCGTCACCAATGAAGCCCAGAACAAGGCGTTTGCCGGGACGGGAAGTCCTACGAAAGAGCTCGTCTGGCGGGTATCGTTGTTGAACTTGGCAAGCCGCAGTGCAGAGAATACGGACAAAAGAAATGCGAGATAGGGGAAAACGCCGGCCAAGCTTTCCATTGCGCCCGAATAGTCCATTTCCTTGAACAAGGAAAATACAATCAGGGAAGGGGCCACTCCGAAACTGACATCATCTGCCAGAGAATCCAAATCCTTGCCGATAATGGAGTGTGCGTCCAGTGCACGTGCCATCATGCCGTCGAAGAAATCGAATACGGCACTGAAGATAATGAAAGCGAGTGCCCATTCATATCTGGCTTCGAATGCCATGACACAAGCAATACACCCGGAGAATAGGTTCAGGCAGGTCAGAGTATTTGGAATATGGCGGGTAATGCAGTTTGCCATTGTTGTTCTTTTATTATTTAAGTTTGGCTATCACAGTCTGATTGCCGGTAGTCAGTTGTCCTAGTTTAACGAATACTTCGGTGCCCAACGGTAGAAAGACATCCACGCGGGAGCCGAATTTGATGAAACCCATATGTTCGTCAATATAGCATTCCTCGCCCGGTTCGGCATAGGTCACGATGCGGCGCGCCATGGCTCCGGCTATCTGTCGTGCCATAATCTCCACGCCTTCCGGAGTTTCTATTACTACGGTGGAACGCTCGTTGTCGGTGCTGGCTTTGGGCAGCCAGGCTTTCATGAACTTCCCGTTTTTGTGCCACACCTTCTTTACCGTACCATCTACCGGATACCAGTTGGCGTGTACATTAACCAGACTCATGAATATAGATACCATGATACGGCGGTCGTGGAAGTATTCGTTTTCCTCCACTTCTTCCACCACTACGATTTTACCGTCGGCAGGAGCTACCACGACTTTCTCCGTTTCTTGTCCGAACAAACGGATGGGGCAGCGGAAGAAGTTCACGAGTATGCCATATACTATGAGGCTGATGACCGCTACTACGTAAAAAGGAACTTTGCATTCCAATCCGAAGTAAAGGGCAGTGTTGACAGCCAGAATCAGAACCAGGCTGCCTGCCAATGTATGTGTTCCTTCACGGTGTATGCGTATCTTTTTTAATCTTTTTAATCGACCCATGTATATCGTATTTGCTAATTTAGATAGAAATTATCTGCAAAAATAGGCTTATTTTGAAAATCTAACAAGGATTTGGAGAGAGAAATGTGCATGTTGATAACTTTTTGGGAAATATTTTTGTTAGCTGTGATAGAGGTTGTAATTTTAGGCTCTCAATAGAAAGGATATATATGCAAGATTTTGTTCATTTACATGTCCATACCCAATACTCTCTTCTGGATGGTCAGGCAAGTGTCAGTAGGCTGGTTGACAAGGCCATGAAGGATGGTATGAAAGGCATTGCCGTGACCGACCATGGAAATATGTTCGGTATCAAGGAGTTCACCAACTATGTCAACAAGAAGAACAGCGGGCCGAAGGGGGAGATAAAGGATCTCAAGAAAAGGATTGCCGGTATTGAAAGCGGTGAGATAGAGTGTGAAGACAAGGAAGCGGAGATTGCCGATTGCCGTGCCAAGATGGCAGAAGCGGAAAGCAAGTTGTTCAAGCCGATTGTAGGCTGTGAAATGTATGTGGCCCGCCGAACCATGGATAAGAAGGAGGGGAAGCCAGACCAGAGTGGCTATCACCTGATTGTGCTGGCAAAGAATGAGAAGGGGTATCACAATCTGATAAAACTTGTATCGCATGCCTGGACAAGGGGATACTATATGCGTCCGCGTACAGACCGCAGTGAACTGGAAAAGTATCATGAGGGGCTGATTGTCTGCTCGGCTTGTATCGGTGGCGAGGTTCCTAAGAAGATTATCAATGACCAGCTGGAAGAGGCAGAAGAAGCTGTACGCTGGTATAAGAATCTGTTTGGCGATGATTACTATCTGGAGCTTCAGCGCCATAAAGCCACTGTTCCCCGTGCCAACCACGAAGCCTATCCGCTTCAGCAGAAGGCGAATGCCAAGTTGCTGGAGCTTGCCCGGAAATATGACATTAAGGTTATCTGCTCCAATGACGTCCACTTTGTGGATGAAGAGAATGCAGAAGCGCACGACCGCCTGATTTGTCTGAGCACGGGTAAAGATCTGGATGACCCTACCCGAATGCTTTATACCAAGCAGGAATGGATGAAGACAAAGGCTGAGATGAACGCCTTGTTTGAGGATGTTCCCGAAGCCTTGTCCAATACCTTGGAGATTTTGGACAAGGTGGAATATTATTCCATCGACCACGCTCCTATTATGCCTACGTTTGCTATTCCGGAAGATTTCGGAACGGAAGAGGGCTATCGGCAGAAATATACCGAAAAGGACTTATTTGATGAGTTTACCCAGGATGAAAACGGCAAGGTGGTGCTGGATGAGGATGCCGCCAATGCCAAGATAAAGCGTCTGGGGGGCTACGACAAGCTGTACCGTATCAAGCTGGAAGCCGACTATCTGGCAAAATTGGCATTCGACGGTGCTAAAAAACTGTACGGTGATCCCTTGTCCGACGAGGTGAAGGAACGTCTGGTCTTTGAGCTGTACATCATGAAGACGATGGGTTTCCCGGGATACTTCTTGATTGTGCAGGACTTTATCAATGCCGCCCGCACACAGCTGGGCGTTTCGGTAGGACCGGGACGTGGTTCGGCTGCCGGCTCGGCGGTGGCCTATTGCTTGGGCATCACGAAAATAGACCCGATTCAATACGACCTTCTGTTCGAGCGTTTCTTGAATCCCGACCGTATCTCTTTGCCTGATATCGATGTGGACTTCGATGATGACGGGCGTGGAGAAGTGCTCCGCTGGGTGACGGAGAAGTACGGGCAAGAGAAGGTGGCGCACATCATTACATATGGCACGATGGCGACCAAGATGGCCATCAAGGACGTGGCGCGCGTGCAGAAACTGCCTTTGAGCGAATCGGACCGTCTGTGCAAGCTCGTGCCGGATAAGATTCCCGACAAGAAACTCAACCTGCCCAATGCCATTGCCTACGTGCCCGAATTGCAGGCTGCGGAGGCTTCGCCCGATCCCCTGGTGCGCGATACGATGAAATATGCCAAGATGCTGGAAGGTAATGTACGCGGTACGGGTGTGCATGCCTGCGGTACTATTATTTGCCGTGACGACATCACGGATTGGGTACCCGTCAGCACGGCGGATGATAAGGAGACGGGCGAGAAGATGCTCGTTACCCAATACGAAGGTTCCGTCATCGAAGATACGGGACTTATCAAGATGGACTTCCTCGGACTGAAAACCTTGTCCATCATTAAGGAAGCCGTTGCCAATGTACGTCTGCACCGCGGCTTGGAACTCGACATCGACAAGATATCCATTTCCGACCCTGCTACCTATAAACTCTATTGCGACGGCCGCACCATCGGTACGTTCCAGTTTGAATCGGCCGGTATGCAGAAATATCTGCGTGAGTTGCAACCTAGCACTTTCGAGGACTTGATTGCCATGAATGCCCTCTACCGTCCGGGACCTATGGATTATATCCCCGACTTCATCGACCGTAAGTGGGGACGCAAGCCCATCGAGTATGACATCCCCATCATGGAGAAGTATCTGAAGGATACCTACGGCATTACGGTCTACCAGGAGCAGGTCATGCTTCTGTCGCGTTTGCTGGCAGACTTCACCCGTGGTGAGTCCGATGCCTTGCGTAAGGCGATGGGTAAGAAACTGCGTGACAAGCTGGACCACATGAAGCCGAAATTCATTTCGGGCGGACAAAAGAACGGCCACGACCCGAAAGTGCTTGAGAAAATCTGGGCCGACTGGGAAAAGTTTGCATCCTATGCCTTCAACAAGTCACATGCCACTTGCTATTCGTGGGTGGCCTATCAGACGGCTTTCCTCAAGGCCAACTATCCGGCCGAATACATGGCGGCGGTCATGAGCCGAAGTTTGGCGAATATTACCGATATAACCAAACTGATGGACGAATGCAAGGCAATGGGCATCAATACATTGGGGCCGGATGTGAATGAAAGTAACCTGAAGTTCACCGTGAACAAGGAAGGCAATATCCGTTTTGGTCTTGGCGCGGTGAAAGGGGTAGGCGAGGGTGCTGTGCAGAGCATCATGGAGGAACGCGAGAAGAATGGTCCTTTCAAGGGTATATTTGATTTTGTGCAGCGTGTCAATCTGACAGCCTGCAACAAGAAGAATCTGGAATGTCTTGCTTTGGCGGGCGGGTTCGACAGCTTCCCGGAGCTGAAGCGAGAGCAGTATTTTGCCGTAAATTCCAAGAACGAGGTCTTCCTCGAAACCTTGGTGCGGTATGGTAACCGTTACCAGGCCGACCAGGCTGCGGCTGCAAACTCCTTGTTCGGCGGTGAGAATGTGGTGGATATCGCCACTCCGGAAATACCGGTAGCGGAACGTTGGAGCGACCTCGACCGTTTGAACCGGGAGCGCGATTTGGTAGGTATCTATCTGTCCGCACACCCGTTGGATGAGTATTCCGTAGTTCTGGAGCATGTTTGCAACACTCACATGGCAGAGCTGGAAGATAAGACGGCACTTGTGGGACGCGAAATAACAATGGGTGGCATCGTGACCGCCGTGCGTCGCGGTATCAGCAAAAATGGAAATCCTTACGGCATAGCCAAGATTGAAGACTATTCCGGTTCGGCAGAGCTTCCTTTCTTCGGAAATGATTGGGTGACCTATCAGGGGTATCTGGGTGAACGTACCTTCTTGTTCATCAAAGCCCGTTGCCAGCCCAAGCAATGGCGGCAGGATGAGTTGGAGCTGAAGATAACCTCCATGGAACTGTTGCCTGACGTCAAGGAGAAACTGATTGAGAAGATAACCATTCTCATTCCGCTGAGTGTGCTGAACAAGGCTTTGATAACTGAACTGGCGGAACTGACCAAGGAACGTCCGGGCAGTACGGAGCTTTATTTCAAAGTCAGAGATGAGGATAGCAAGATGACGGTCGATTTGATTTCCCGTCCCGTGAAGCTTTCCGTGGGGCGTGAACTGATTACTTATTTAAAAGAGCGTTCGGATCTTGAGTTCAGGATTAATTAGTTATCTTTGTTGGAAAACGAAGATAGGCTGCATCTCAGCATAAAAAATGAACTAGTTCATTTTGTTTTGCATTCGGTTTGCACTATCTTTGCTTCGAAAGCGAAGGTTGATAAAACGCAATTGACAGTAAATTAATAATTATAGTTGACATTTAATATTAAAAGAAATGGCTTTAGAAATTACAGACAGCAATTTTCAAGAAATCCTGGCAGAGGGAAAACCGGTAGTTATGGATTTCTGGGCACCTTGGTGCGGCCCTTGTAAGATGGTGGGACCAATCATCGATGAATTGGCTACTGAATATGAAGGAAAGGTAATCATTGGCAAATGTGACGTGGATGAGAACGGCGACGTGGCTGCCGAATATGGTATACGCAACATCCCTACAGTCTTGTTCTTCAAGAATGGAGAGCTGGTGGACAAGCAAGTAGGTTCTGCTCCGAAATCTGCTTACGTGGCCAAGATAGAAGCGATATTATAAGGTACTATTTGACGATTTACTATTTACGATTTACCCTTTCGGCATCATAGCGCAGCCAAATAGTAAATCGTAAATCGTCAAATAGTCAATAACATTAACCCTTTAAGCAATAGTAAGTATGGGAATGGAAGACGATTTTTTGCAGAATGATGTCGATGATGAAAAGACCATCGAGTACATCAAGAATTATTTGCCGCAGGAGTTGAAAGAGAAGTTCTCTGACGACGAGTTCTATTATTTTCTCGATTTGATTGACGAGTACTATTCCGAGAGCGGCATCCTTGATGCGCAGCCGGATGCGGATGGGTACATCGAGATTGATTTGGGGAAAATCGTGGACTATATTGTCAAGGAAGCCCATAAGGATGAGATGGGTGACTATGATCCGGAAGAAATCCTTTTCATCGTACAAGGTGAGATGGAATATACGGAATCTTTGGACGAAGAATAGTCTGTATCAAAAGTATAGGAAAATCGCGGATGAGCATGGCTTCATCCGCGATTTTTTGTTTTTATGTAGCCGGTGGCGTATTCAGAAAAAAGAAGATGGACGTGCCGATGAGGATGACACCCAATACGCCGTAGAACAGGCGGGCTTGTCGCCGCCCTACATTTTGTACGATAAACTGGGTGTTTCGGGCAGTAAAGAACCAGTTCCAGTCCAATATGGCTGCCAGCAAGGCGATGATGCCTGCGACGGCAAAAATCCCTTGAACGATGTATTGGCTCATGGAGAACTAAAAATTATAAATTAAAAATTAAAAAGAGGGGGGAGGGGTTATTCAAAGTCTTCCAGGGTGACTTTCCGCTCTCCGTTCTCTATTTCCTCAATGGTCACTTTGATGGTATTACCCGGCAGAAGCTCCTCTACCAGCTCCGGCCATTCTATGAAGCAGAGGGCGCCGCTGTAGAAGTAATCTTCGTACCCCATGTCATACACTTCTTCCAGCTTCTTGATGCGGTAGAAGTCAAAATGGTAAATCAGTTCGCCGGCAGTGTCGGAACGGTATTCGTTAACAATGGCGAAGGTAGGGGAGGTGATGACGTCGGAAACGCCCAATTCCTCGCAAACGGCTTTGATGAAAGTCGTCTTGCCCGCCCCCATTTTTCCATAGAGGGCGAAGACGGTATTGTCACCCATTTCAGCGATGAACTGGCGGGCGGCTTCGTGAATCTGGTCTAATGACTGAATTTTGATTTCCATTGTGTCTTTTGATTTAGCGTTGCAAATATAGCCAAAAACTTTTTCCCGTCTTGCAAATGGCATAGATAATGATGGAAAAGAATATAATGGATGCACCCGAGGGGACATTCAAGTAGAAAGAAATCATCAGCCCGCCCAGGCAACTGAGGTAACCGATGCCGATGGAAAGCCAGATGATGCGGTGGAACCGGTGCGAGAACAAGTTGGCGGTCATCTGCGGAACGGTGAGCAGTGAAATAACCAGCACGATGCCCACCATGCGCAGGCATGCCACGATGGTCAGCGCAATGAACATCATCAGTACATATTCGAATACCTGCACCGGAATACCTTGCGAGCGAGCAAACTCCCGGTCGAAAGCCACGTAGATGATGGGATGGAGATACAGCGCGAAAAACAGTATCAGCAGGACGGCGAGCCCTCCCAATAGAGCGATGTCGCTCCAGGTAATCGTGAGAATGTTGCCGAAGAGATAGGCGGACAAGTCGGGGGCGAATCCCGGCGAGAGGAAAGTGAACATGATGCCCAGTGCCATGCCCAATGTCCAGAATACGGCAATGGCAGAGTCTTCCCGCATATCCTTCCGTTTGCTGAGCCACTCTACACCGAAAGCGGACAAGACTGCAAACAAGGCTGCCGACAGAATGGGGGAAATGCCGGTATACAATCCCAGACCGATACCGCCAAAAGATGCATGCGTCAATCCGCCGCTGATGAACACTAGTCTCCGGGTAACGATGTACGTGCCTATCAGCCCGCAAGCAATGCTTGCCAGCAGACTGCCGATGAGGGCATGTTGGAAAAAAGTGTATTGCAGTAGCTCCATTTATTCAATTAAAAATTAAGAATTAAAAATTAAAAGTTGGATGTGGAGTGTTAGGAATGGGGGGTGAGACGGCGTTCGCCGATGATGAGGAACACTTCATCCTTGATGTTGTCCGGCAAGGCTATGCCACGCAGTTGCAGGCTGCGTACCCATCCGGCTACGTCCGTGTCTTGCATGGTGTAGAACACGTCGCGGAACTCGTCTTCCTGCTCGGGAGTATAGGCATCGGGAGCGGTGCCGATGTATTTGTCCAGTTCCTCGTCATCGTAATATTCAATTTGTTTGCTGACGGCTGCCAGTAAGCTGTCACGTTCGCAGATTTCATGCTGTCCGCAGCATTCGGAATTCACTTCCTGCACTTCGGGCATGGCGTCCAGTTCGCCGCGGTCTATCTTCTTCTGCAGTTTCCGGTTGCGTATAATTCCGGCTGTGGCTGCCACGAGGGCAAGGACAATCAGGCTAATAATCAATATCCACATGGGCTTCCTTTTCTTGAAAAACATGTTCCATTAATAGAACGGACAAAGATACACATTGTTTTGTACACGACAAAATAATGAGTCAGATTGCAGGTAGGCAGATTACTTCCACCCGACGCAGGCATTACTTGCCTGGAACGCAGTATAAAACTACTTTGGATGCATCCTAATCTTAGAATGTATCCTTTATTCCTAAGAATAAAGGTTATATTCTTAAGAATAAAGGCTGTATTTCTAAGAATAAAAGCTTTATTCTAAGATTGCATTGCATCTTGGCAGACTTTAAATCCCGCCTTTTGCAAGTCTTCCCAGTAAGCAGGGTAAGATTTGGTAACGACCTGTGGTTCATTTATCCGTATTTGGGGCAGTACAAGGCAGGCGGGGGCAAATGCCATGGCCATACGGTGGTCTTCGTAGGTGGCGATGACGGGGTCAGCGTCTGCCGGGCAGCGTTCGCCATCCCACAACAAGATGCTGTCTTGCTCGGAGCGCACGACGTAACCCAGTTTGCGCAGTTCCGTAATGAGGGCGGTGATACGGTCGGTCTCCTTTATTTTGAGGCTTTGCAGTCCGGTGAAGCGGAAAGGGATGTCCATCAAGCAGCAGGTGACGACAAAGGTCTGCGCCAGGTCCGGGATGTCCACCATGTCTTCGTCGAGACGGGTGGCGGGAGTACCCTTCCGGGTCAGTTTTACTCCCCGGTCTGTATATTCGGTATGGACGCCGAGGCGGGTAAAGACTTCCGCGCCGCGGCTGTCGCCTTGATAGCTGTGGGCGAAGAGACCGAGCAGTTCGATTTCTGCCGTGTGCGCTTCTTCCTTCGTGCTGTCTTCACTTTCTTTTGCGCTACTTCTGTCTCCCCCTTTTATTTTTTCATTTTTAATTCCTTCTATTGCCATCATCTGATACCAGTAAGAGGCGGCGCTCCAATCGCTTTCTACGGTGAAAGGGGTATCCGTGTATCCGCCGGGGCTGACGGTGATGCAATCTTCGGAGACCCAGTCGGCTTGGGCGCCGAAGTCGCGCATCAGTTGCAGGGTCAGGTTGATGTAGGGGCGGGAGATGATGTCACCCGTCAAGTGCAGGCGCAGGCCTTTGGGAAGGACGGTACCAATCATCAGCAGGGCGGATATGTATTGTGAGCTGACATTGCCGGCGAGGGATATTTCGCTGCCGGTCAGTTCTGTTCCGGTGATGCGCAAGGGAGGGAACCCTTCGTTTCCGACGTATTCTATGCGGGCGCCGAGCTCTCGCAGGGCGTCTACCAGTATGCGGATGGGGCGTTGCTGCATGCGTTGCGTACCGGTGATGATTCGGGTGCCAGGAGTTACGCTGAGGTAGGCGGTGAGGAAACGCATGGCGGTGCCGGCGGCAAGGATATCTATATGTCCGGGATTTCCGTCGAGGGCGCGAGTCATCACTATGGTGTCGTCACAATCGCTCAGATTGCGGGGCAGGATATTGCCGTGGGCAAGGGAGTGGAGGATGAGTGCCCGGTTACTGATACTTTTGGATGCCGGGAGCTGTATGGCTGCGTGCAGTGAGGCAGGAGCGGAAACGGTATATCGCATGGTCGTATTTGTTAAGTTACGGTGGTAAGGAGTTTTTTTATTGTCACTGCAAAAGTAGGATAAATCTTTGGGAAATGGAAAAAAGGAAACTTGTTTCTGTGGTTTCAATCTTTCGTTTATCTTTGCGGAGGTAAGTCCTGCTATCGGGACGGATAGATATAATTAAGCATCATTCTTATGGAAATAGATTTAACCACCCCCGCCTTGCTGTTTTCGGCCATATCGCTGATTATGCTGGCCTATACCAACCGTTTCTTGTCCTATGCCCAACTGGTGCGCACCTTGAAGGAACAGTACATGGAGAACCCGTCTTCGGTGAAGGCGGCGCAGATTGCCAACCTGAGGAAGCGGCTCTACCTGACGCGTGCCATGCAGGTGGCGGGCATCGGCAGCCTGCTGCTGTGCGTGGTCAGCATGTTCTTTGTCTATATCCGTCTCCATCTGCTTTCGGCCTATATCTTCGGTTTGGCGCTGATATTGCTGATTATTTCGCTGGCCATATCGGTGTACGAAATATATATATCGGTGAAGTCTTTGGAGATACATCTCAACGATATGCACGAGTAGAGGCTCTACGGGATGATGTTCCGTACGGGGAGTTCCAGTTCTCCCCAGTCAATCATGGCATTGAACAGCCTGACAGTAGAGAATGAAGGCAAGTCTTCCGGTCTGATATCTTTTTCCTGCAAGATTCCTTCTTCCAGCAAGGCTGCCCGTTTGGTCCCTTTCAGCAGGGGATGTGCCGGCGTGTACCAGTGGGTACCGTCGGAAAGGGCGATGTTGGCGATGGAGGTGTCTGTCAGCAGGCCTTGTTTCACAATCAGAATGTCGTCGCATGCGCCGCGCAGGGCAAAGAGGCAGTTCAGCGGTTCGCGTCCGGCGCTTTTGTAGGTGTAGTCGATGGTATCGGCCTGCATCAGTGCCAGCGAATGCACGTGCCGCACGGCGTAGGGGGAGTAGCTGAGGTCTTCAATACCTTTTTCACCATACACTACGCGTGCCTTGACGATGCCCGCCCCGGTGATGCCTGCTCCACAGCCGGGAGACGACAGATAATCGGACAGTTGCAGCGGTGTGCTTTCCGGCCAGAAGTGGGCGCGGGTATCGTTCAGCCTCCGGTTGTGGCGGGAAAGGTTGCAGACCCTTCCGTGGTCGATGCGTATGGTTTCAATAAATAGGCACATATATTTTCTGTATTACTTCGTTGTATTCGCTTTCCCACCGGCTTTTGGCGGTGATGCCGCCTCCTGCCTTGAAGTGGAGCTGGCCGTTTTCCTGCTCGATGAAGCGTATCATGACAGCGCTGTCCAGCTGTCCGTCGGCATAATGCCCCATGATGCCGGTGTAGAAGCCCCGGCGGTAGTCCTCGGCCTGGGCGATGATTTCTACGGTTTTGGGCTTGGGGGCACCGGTGATGGAGCCGGCAGGAAGCAGGCGGAAGATGATGTCGCCCAGGTGTGCGGTGTAGTCTTCGGGCAGGGTGCCGCATATCTCGGAGCTGGTCTGGAGGATGGGGCCCTTATTGGTTTGCAGGCGGTCTATATATCGGTAGGAGGTCACTTCGACGTGTTCCGAAACCATGCTGAGGTCGTTGCGTATCAGGTCGACGATGGTGGCGTGCTCGGCTGCCTCTTTGGTGTCCTGCATCAAGAGCTGTTCCGCATCGGGCAGGGTAGCGTCGATGGTGCCTTTCATGGGGAAGGACTTTATCTTGCCCTTCTCTATGCGGACAAAGATTTCGGGGGAGAAGCAGACGAACCGGTCTTTCAGCCACAGCTTGTACAAGGCTTCGGAGTGGAGGAATATTTCTTCCAGTGTCAGATTGGTGGTGACGGGTACCCGGCAAGTGAGGTTCGTCAGGTAGCTGTTGCCTGCCAGCAGGTTTTGCTTCACGAGGTCGAACGAATGTCTGTATGCGGCGGGGGAAGGGGGAGTGATGTCCCACTGGATAGGGCCGGCGCATCGGGCGGCTGTGCTTCTGGCAAGGGCTGTTGCAGCCGTCTCCGTGTTGCCTGCCTTCGGGAATTGGAAAAGGCAGGTGGCGGGGTCTATCCGGTCGAGGGGCTCAATGTGCGACTGCTCTTGCGCGTAGTCTACGATGAAGAGGAAGGGCACATTGGCTCCGGCCAGTGCGTTCATGCGGGCGATGGTTTCTGTCCGGCTGTACGTCTTCATGCGTCAATAGACTGCGGAGGCTATCACCTGGATTATCAGAATGAGGAACACCATGGCAATGGGATATACCGTGGCATAGGCCACGCTCGGTATGTTGCTGTCCGTCATGGAGTCGGCGGCGGCAAGGCCGGGCGTACTGGTCATGCCGCCGGTGATGGTGCCCAGCAGGTCGAGAATGTTTATCTTGAACACGAACAGGCCTACGCATACTGCCACCAGCATGGGCACCAGCGTGATGGCGGCGCCTACGCCGAACAAGAGCCAGCCGCTTTCCTGGAACGTGGCCATCAGATTCCGTCCTGCCGATGTCCCTACTTCGGCAAGGAAGAGCAGCAGTCCCAGCTGGCGCAGCAGTTGGTTGGCAGGGCCGGACATGGACCACAGAATGGGGCCGGTCTTTCCGATGGCGCTCAGGAACAAGGCGACCATCAGGATGCCTCCCGTCAGTCCCGGAGAGAACGACAGACTGTCCGAGAAGGAGATGTTCAGCTTGCCGAAGAGCACGCCCAGCACGATGCCCAGGGCGATGGGGAAGAAGTCGGTGTCGGACAGCTGCTTGTTGTCATTGCCCAGCAGGCGTGCCACGCCTTTGATGCCGTCTTTCTCGCCCACCACCATCAGCTTGTCGCCGAACTTCAGCGCCAGGTCGGGCGAGGGGGAGAGGTCGATACCGCTTCGGCGGACGCGGGTGACGGTACAGCCGAAGTTCTTCATCAGGTTGAGGTCGCCCAGCTGTTTGTTTATCATATCCTTCTTGGTGAGCAGCAGGGATTCAATCTCCTGCATGTCTACGAGTGGCAGTTCGCCTTCTTCGCGCTGGCCCACGAGGACGGCAAGCTGGTTCAAGGCATCTTCGCTGCCCACGGCTTGTATGCAGTCTCCCTCGTGCAGGATGGTCTGGGCGGTGGGGATGGCTATCTGCTCATTGTGCTTATGGCGCGAGATGACGGCACCGGTCATGGCGCGCGCATTGATTTGCATCAGGCTGCGGCCGAAGACGGCGGGGTTGGTCACGCGGAACAGGCAGGTTGTCAGTTCCGGGAACTGGCTGCGGCGTTCCTTCTCCAACCGGCGCGCCTCCTTGTCGAGGTCGATGCGCATGATACGGGGCAGCAGCTTGACGAAGAGAATCACGCCGATAACGCCGAAAGGATAGGCAATACCGTAAGCGATGGATGCCAGTGGGGAATGGGTGCTGTCAATGGCTACGGCAAGTCCCGGTGTACTGGTCAGGGCGCCGGCTATGAGGCCCACCACGCTGGGGGTGTCTATGTCGAAGGCGTACTTCAATCCTACGGCTGTGAGGGCGGCGGAGCAGATGATGAGCAGGGTGATGATGATAAGCGTCTTGCCCTTGCTCCGGAAGGAGTCGAAAAATCCGGGACCGGCCTGGATGCCGATGGTGAAGATGAAGAGCACCAGTCCGAAGTTTCCTAACTCTTTGGGGATGATGACACCGAAGTGTCCGAACAGTAGGGCAATGAAGATGACGGCGGAGACGTCCAGCGAAAGCCCTTTAATCTTGATTCTTCCCAACATGAAGCCTAAAGCCACAATGAGAAAGAGCGCGAAATAGGAGGAGTTTAACAAGTCAGCAAACATAATCAGTTAAAGAGTTAGGAGTTTATGTCACAAAGATAGTGCAAAAAAGTGAGATAGAAAAAGTATTGCTTCCTTGTGGCATATAAAAAAAGATGATGTGCCATCAACCGTTTTGACACATCATCTTAATATATATATCGGCCTATATGACCGGTATTCCTGCGTGGGGCAGGGCGGTACTTATTTTTTGAGTTCCTTCAGCAGCTCCTCTACGGCAGCTTTCAGCTGTGTGTCTTCTCCCTTCACGATGGTCTCGGGCGAATTGGCTACTTTGATGTCCGGCTCCAGTTGCGAGTTCTCCAGATAGCTGCCGTCCGGCAGGCGATAACCGACGACGGGGATGCCGAACACGAGCGACGGGTCTTGCAGGCGCTCCCACGACACGCTGGTCATGGTTCCCGGCACGGGCATACCTACCAGCTTGCCGATGCCGCGGTGGCTGTATACCCACGGCGTGCCGTGCGCATTGGAGTAGTTGGCCTCGCACATCACCATGATGGATGGCTTGTTCCAACGGCGGCTGGGCATGTCGCACGCCTCGCGGCCGCGCACCACCTGGGTGAAGTATTTCTGTCCGCTGAAAAGTATCTCTATATCCTCGTGCAAGCGTCCGCCGCCATTGAAACGGGTGTCGATGACGATACCTTCGCGGTTGTTGTACTTGCCCAGGATGTCCGAGTAGACGGAACGGAAACTGTCGTCTCCCATAGACTCGATGTGCACGTAACCCAATCGGCCACCCGACCATCTGTCAACGTCTGCCGCACGCTGTTTCACCCAGCGGCTGTAGAGCAAATCACTGAACGCACCGTTCGTGATGGGGATAATGACCTCTTCCCAGCGCTCCTTGGTCTGCGGGTTGAAGAGAGAAACGAGTGTTTTCTTCCGTGCCTTGTTGTTGAGCAGCGTGTAGTAGTCTGCATCGGGGGTGATTTCCACGCCATCTATCTTTTCGATGACTGTGCCGGCTTTCACCCGGGTGTTGGCAGTGTCGAAGGGGCCTTTCTCCACCACTTCGGCAATGAGCATGCCCCGGCCCGTGTAGTTCCAGTCGAAGAACAGTCCCAGGCTGGCAGTAGGTTCGGATTGCCCTTTGGGATAGAAACGGCCGCCGGTGTGAGATACGTTCAGTTCGCCCAGCCATTCGCTCAGCAACTCGGCAAAGTCATAATTATTGTCGATATGGGGCAGGAAGCGGCGATAGGCGGCGGTCATCTTGTCCCAGTCCACTCCGTGCATATTGGTATTGTAGAATCGCTTCTGCTGCTGGCGGTACACGTGGTCGAACATGTATTCGCGCTCCGCAGCCAAATCCATCTTGGCATCTACCTGGAAGGTGATGGGGGTCAGCGCATCGGATGAAGTGTCCATTTTCTGCATCTTGCGGCTGCCCAGCAGGAAGAGGTTTTTACCGTCCTTGTCCAGCTGCATGTCTGCCCATCCGGCATCCATCTTGTGCAGCAGTTTGGTTTCCTTCTTGCGGAGGTTCATCTTCCAGAGGTCGTATCCGCCTTCGAAGGCAGCCAGGTAGTAGAGTGTCTCGCCATCCTTGGAGATGATGGTGCTGCCCATATCGGAAGAATTCGGGGTGAGGCGCACCACACGGTCTTCGATGCCTCGCAGCTCGACGACGATGTCTTTCGGCTGGTCATCTTTTTCGTCAGTATTGCTGTCTTTCTTGTCGTCTTTCTTCTTTTTATCCTTGTTTTTGTCTTGGGGGGTGTCTTTTCCGGCAGACTTTTTCTGTTCCTTCTCCAGCTCCTTGCGCAGTTCGTAGTCTTCCTTGCTCAGGCAGTATTTGTCGTAGGCGTCTTGGTTGAGGAAGACGAGCATGGCGTCGTTCAGCGAGCCCCATGAGGCGTGGGCACGCATGCCGTAGCGTTCGGTGGTGAAGAGGATGGCGTTGCCGTCCAGCGCAAAGCGGGGATAGCCGCTCATGTAGCCGCTATTGGTGAGGTTGATGATGTCTTTGCCTCCCTCTGCGCTGACCAGGCCGATGTCGGAGTAGGGGTCGTGCTTGTTGCCGGTGAACTCAAGTGTAAACCACTTGCCGTCCGGTGACCATGCGTAGTCAAATCCTCCGCCGGTGCTGTACCAGGTGGAGCCGTCCGTAATCTGGCGCACCTTCTTCGTCTCCAGATTGAGCACCATCAGCCGGATGCGGTCTTCGATAAAGGCGAGTTCCTTGCCGTCGGGCGAGAATTGCGGATAGGCACGTTCCACGGTGGTGGAGGGCAGCAGCACTTCTTCTTCAATCAGCGTGGCGTTCGGGAAGTTAGGGTCTTCCTTGCGGGTTATCTTGGCAAGGTAGAGCTGCCAGTTGCCACCTCGCTCGCTGGCGTAGGCCAGGGTGCGGTTGTCCGGCGCAAAGGAGAGGCCCGCTTCGCGTGCCGGTGTGTGCGTCACCTGCTTGGTAGTGGCATAGTCTGCCGAAGTGACAAAAACTTCGCCGCGCAGAGTAAAGGCAATCTGCTTTCCGTCCGGGGACACAACGGCAGAAGTGGCTCCGTCGGAAGACTGCAGGTTGGCGAATTGCGGCTGGTCATCGCGCACAATCTCTATAGCGACTTTCTTCGGGGTGGCATCCGGCTGCTGGGTATAGATTTCGCCGTCGTAACCGTAGCACAACGTCCCGCCGTCACTCATGGAGAGGAAGCGCACGGGATGTGTCTTGAAGCTGGTGATGGGCTTCACCTCTCGGGGCTGTGCCAGCGGGAAGGCATACACGTTGAATGAGCCGCCGTTTCTCTCACTCAGAAAGTAAACCGTTCTTCCATCGGGTGACAACACCGGGTTGCGGTCTTCGCCCGCGCGGTCGGTGAGGTTGGTATGGATACCCGTCTTTGCATCATACAGCCAGATGTCGCGGGTGATGGAGGAGGTGTGGTGCTTTCTCCATTCATCTTCAAATCCCTTGCGGTCTTGGTAGAGGAACTGCTGGCCCGCCTTGTCGAAGCAGACCGCTTCGGCAGGGGTACCCAGCACTTGCTCCGTACGCCCTCCCGTTGCAGGTACTTTGTAAAGCTCGGTCATGGCCGAAGTGGGGAAAAGAGCGCTGCTTGCCGGGTCCTGGATGGATGCGGAAAACAAGATATACTTTCCGTCCGGAGTGAATGTGGAGGGTATCTCACCGGTGGAGTGGGTAGTGAGCCGTTGGGCGGTTCCGCCGTCTGCCGGCATCACGAATACGTCGAAGTTGCCGTATCTGTCGCTGGCAAAGGCAATCTGTTTGCCGTCCGGTGACCATATGGGGGTACATTCGTAGCTCTCTTGGGTAGTAAGCTGTGTGGCGGTTCCACCTTTGGCGGGCACCTTGTAGATGTCTCCTTTGTAGCAGAATGCGATTTCCGTACCGTCGGGAGAGATTTGCACATCGCGCATCCAGAGCGGCGTGGCAGCATGTCCGGCAATGGCAGTAAGGCCTAGTGCAAGGATTGCAAGGGTTTTCTTCATAAGTGTGTGGGTTGATGTTAATTATAGAATGTTTATAAACGTCATGATGCTGTCCACAAGGCAAGGAGCGAGGTACGTCATTTCATACCTCGTGCCTTGTATATCTGCTCCTTGGCATTGTTGATGCTTTGGAACTTCTCTTCTGCGGCTTTCTTGATGTCTTCGCCCAGTGTTGCCACCCGGTCGGGATGGTGTTTCAAGGCTAGGCGGCGGTAAGCGGCACGCACTTCGTCATTGGTGGCAGTGGGTTCAAGTTCAAGTACTTTGTAGGCCTCGTTCAGTGAGCTACCGCCCAGGTTGAGCATGGATTCCACTTCCTTGACGGATAGTCCCATGTACATGGCCACTTCTTTCAAGGCTTCTATCTCCTCGTTGCAGACGTGTCCGTCGCTTTTGGCAATTTCTACCAAGAATACCAGCAGTTGCAAGCGTTCCTCGTATGTCAGGTTGGCGGCAATCTGCGTTCCGCAGTCACGGATGGTGTTTTTAAATGCCAGTGGGTTTTGTCTGTCCATCTGCTTGCGCTGTTCGAAGAGGTTGAGTAATATCCGTTCTCCCTCGCCCACGGCAGCCTCACCGAATGTGCTTCTCAGAAAGCGGCGGACGAATTCCATTTCACTATGCATGATGCGCCCGTCTGCACGGATAATGTACGAAGCCATCACGAGCATGGAGAAGAGGAAACTGTTCCGTTGCCCGGTATAGGTAGTGCCGTGCGTTGGTTCTTCTCCATAATAACTGCCTGCGTCACTTGAATCGGTGTCGAACAGTGAACCGAATACAAAACCTGCCAAGGCTCCCAGCGGTCCTCCGGCCATGAAGCCGATGATGCCGCCTATCCATTTAGCTGCTCCCATAATTTTTCTTGTTTAAAGTGCAAAAATAGAGATTTCTTACGAGAATTCCAGTAATTTGATGAGCTATTCCCGCTGAAGCGAATAGGCACCGTCTTCTTTTTGTACATATTCAGCATATTTATGGCAGCAAGTCTGTCATTAAGAAATACTATAAAAATTAAGGAGTTAAGTCTTAGACTTAACTCCTTAATGCTCAACAGTCGGGATGACAAGATTCGAACTTGCGACCACACGCCCCCCAGACGCGTACTCTACCGGGCTGAGCTACATCCCGAATTGCGGGTGCAAATGTACGGCTTTATTTTAAAATAGCAAATATTTATAGTGCTTTTTTTATTGAATGAACCTATATTTTGCAGTTTCAAGGCTTTCGGTCAACGTGTCCTGCTCTCTTTTTACTTGTATGCCTGCTTCGCAAGGCAATGGCTTTGAGCGGGCAGGCATACTTTGAATGAAGTTATTGCAGGTTTAGGCTGTTTCTTACGGAAGTGATAGCCGGACTTTCGGGCGTTACGGATTTCCGGGTACAATAATCGAATTCCGCAGATTTTTCGCCGCTAAATGATTTCCACTTCAGTTTCAATTTAACGGTCTTGCCTTCTGTATCAGGCAGGGCATCCAACTTGAAAGCAACCAGTCCGTCCGCATACCTGCCGTAAATGTCGCCCTTGGCATTGTGGCGGAATTCTACTTCATACGGGTTTTCCGGATTCTCGCTCAGCAGCAGATTGACAAAGTGCTTTGTTTGATAGTCTCCTTGCTGAGTTCTAAAGCGAAGGGTCAGATAACCGTCTTCTGCGATGGTTACCCAATCGTTCACTATTTCCACCGGGTCGGTGCCGTATACGGTATCGTTCTCTTCACCCAAATCCGGGGCGATGGGTTTGGTAAGGATACTGTCTATCCAGTTTATATGTACAGCTTGGGTGTAGATATCGCTGGGCTCGTCCACTTCCTTGTAGTTTACCAAAGCGCGGACTTCCTTCTCGCCGTAGGGAGATTTCGTCATGTTGATAGGCAGCAGAGTGGTCTTGTCATCCAATTGCAGGAAGACGGTCTGCTCTGCATCGGTCTTTACCGTTACCAGGGCATTGGGGAATCTCATGGCATAATTATCATCGTCGTCCAGACACGATTGGAGGCTTAAGGAGCTGATGGTTGCAATAGCGATTAAAATTTTCTTGTTAAAGATTGACTTCATTTTCATAGTGTACTCTTTTAAATTAAACATTTGGAATAGGTCTTGCTTTTATAGAAATAGCATATTTGCGAAAACCCTGCATGCAGCATTGTTAATTAATGATAAGAGCCGGAGTAAGCTGGTGCGGAATATTATTCCCCGATACATGAAAGATATTTGTATATCAGGTGGAATATGATTACCTTTGCTGTATGAGATGCACATCTCGCGTGTGTTGAGATGTATGTCTCGAACTGTATGAGATGTGCATCTCGTGCATGTTGGGGAATAGCTGTCCGGCCGTATGGAAACTGGCTTTCTGTTTAGGGGAAGTAAACTTCGGGCGGGTTGCAGACAGTCTGGTTGCAGTAAGAAACATTATGTTCATTGTGAAAAGAGTATGAGTATAGTCTATTTGGTTCGAAAGAAGGTTTTCCGCACGGCGGAAGGGGTGAAGCAACTCTATTATGCTGTGCAGCGTGTGTTACAGCGGCGTGGAGGTGTGACGGCAGAGCTGCTGGCGCAGCGTATGGCATCCAGAAAAGGGATGAGTTCGGGAGACGTGCAGAGTGTATTGATAGATTTGCCGAAGTTTATAGAGGAAGCGCTGATGGAGGGAGAGTCGGTGACCATTAAGGGGCTGGGTTCCTTCCATGTGGCGGTGACGAGTGACGGGTTTGAGCATCCCGACGATGTGATGCCGGGCAAGGTACGCTTATCCCGTGTCTATTTTCGTCCGGATAAGTCGCTGGTGGCGAGGCTGAACAGCGGGATGGATTTCTACCGTTATCCGCTTAGCCGATATTTCCCTCACGATATGTTGCGACCGGAAACGCTGCGAAAGGAGCGGGCCGAGGGAAAGACGGGAATTCCGGATGAAGACCCAGTTGGGATGGAAAATGATACGGAGGACTTTTCGGGGGAGGAGTGAGCGATGAATGTGGAAGAATTCAGAGAATACTGTCTCTCCTTGCCGGGAGTGAGCGAGAAGATGCCTTTTCCTAATGTGGCCGACAGATACAGCCGCGATGTGCTTTGCTTTTATGTGGGCGACAAGTGGTTCTGCTTTGTCAATATCGAAGTGTTCGACTTCTGCTGCATCAAGTGCCGCCCGGAGGAATCAACGGAGCTGCGGGCAAGGTACGAGGGGGTGAAGCCGGGGTGGCACATGAACAAGAAGTATTGGAACAGTGTGTATTTTAATCAGGATGTACCGGACAGCATTATCCGAGAACTGGTGGCACGCTCCTATCGGCTGGTTGTGGAGAGCCTGCCGAAGAGGGAGCGGGAGCGTTATACCCCCATGCACTCCCTATAAAAGTCGAACATTTCGAAGATAGTCTCCTTGTCTGCCGTCTGGTTGAGACAGATGTCACCCACTTCTTTCAATAGGGTGAAGTTGATGACTCCGGCGGTATTCTTCTTGTCATGCTTCATCAGTTCGTACAGCTGGTGGTACTGTTTGCAGTTGAAGGTGAAGCTGCCATAATTCTCTTTGACGAATTGGATGGTCTGGCGCATCTTGTCCTTCGGGAATCCGGTCTTTATATAAGAAAGGTAGAGTTCGCAGACCAGCCCCCATGCCACTGCATAGCCGTGCAGCACCGGACGCCTT
The DNA here is from genome assembly GCF_003436255.1 of Bacteroides sp. D20. Taxonomy (NCBI): domain Bacteria; kingdom Pseudomonadati; phylum Bacteroidota; class Bacteroidia; order Bacteroidales; family Bacteroidaceae; genus Bacteroides; species Bacteroides sp. D20. The sequence continues at coordinate 216,511 of NZ_QSOO01000001.1, forward strand.
TCGGCAAGGGCGAGGCTTTCGAAGGCGTGTCCTACGGTGTGCCCCAGGTTCAGGGCTTTGCGGATGCCATGTTCCTGCGGGTCTTCTTCTACGATGTGTTCCTTTACCTGCACGGAACGTCCTACCATGGACTTCAGTAAGGCATAATCTATCTTTTCCGTATCGAATGACAGCAGTTCTGCCAGATGTTCCGGGGTACTGATGAGGCCGTGCTTCAACATCTCCGCATAGCCGGAGAAGAAGTTATGGGCATCGAGGCTGCGCAGGAATTCGGTTTCCAGCAGCACGCAGGCGGCGGGAGCAAAGACGCCGATTTCATTCTTCAGACCGTTGAAGTTGATGCCCGTCTTGCCTCCCACGGAAGCGTCGACCATGGCGAGCAGCGTAGTGGGAACGTTGATGTAGGCGATGCCCCGCTTGAAGGTGGAAGCGGCAAAACCGCCAAGGTCGGTCACCATGCCGCCGCCCAGGTTGATGAGCAGGGAGTGGCGGCTGGCCCCTTTCTCACTCAGGGCTTGCCATACGGCAGCCAGCGTTTCCAGATTCTTGTGCACGTCTTCTGCCCCGATAATAATCTCTTCCGCTTCTTCCAGGGCGGGGATACCGTCCAGATGCGGGCGGCAGAGGCGGTGGGTATGCTCGTCGGTAAGGATGAAAAGCTTGTCATGGGGACACTTCGCTATGGCATGCGTCAGGCTGTTTGCCAGTCCTTCGCAAAGGATTACTTCTTGTTTACTCATCTTGTTAATTACAAATTACGAATTACCAATTACTGATGTTACGGATTATGAAGGAAAGGGAGCCTTCTTCATTATATTGTGGCACAAAGATAGCTCTTTTGGCAATAAAACGTTATCTTTGTCCCGTGAAATTCTATGGGTGGCAAGGTGTTTCCGTCATCTGCCTCCCGCTATTTGTAATTAGTAATTTGTAATTGATTGATAGAAATGAGAGCATTACTTCCCGTTTATTGCCGTCCGCTGGGTTATTTCATCATAGCTTTGGCGTTGTTCCTCCCTTTCATATTCCTATTGTGGGGAAAAGTGACAGATGCCAACTTGCTGTTCTATAAGGAATGCTCCAAACTCCTGATGATGATGGGGGCACTGATGATAATCTTTGCCTTGACGAAGAACGAGAATAAGGAGATAGAGCAGGTGCGCAACAAGGCCACGCGCAATGCCATCTTTCTGACCGTTCTTTTTATCTTCGGCGGTATGCTCTACCGGGTGGCGCAGGGTGACCTCCTTTCGGTCGATTCTTCTTCTTTTCTCATATTTCTTATATTGAATGTGCTTTGCTTGGAATTTGGTATAAAGAAAGCGACAGTTGATAGATTATTTAAGCGGAATGGTCGATAAATAAAGCAAATCGTCATGTGGGGCATTAAACCTTTTGCCCGGAAGTCTGTCAAATGAAACAGTGAATAAAAGGCATTGTTCATTTAAGAATAGACAAAGAATAGACACATGAAGAAAATTATCACGGGGATGGCGTTGCTGTTGGTTACAACGCTGTCTGCATTCTCACAGACCAAAAACATTACGGTATCGGGCCGTGTCGTGGAGGACACCAAGGAGCCTGCGATACAAGCTACCGTGCAGTTGCTTTTGTTGCCAGACAGTGTTCAGGCATCGGGTACGGCCACTACGGCACAAGGTTATTTCACTCTTCCCAAAGTCAGTGCGGGTAAATACGTGCTGAAGGTTTCCTACATCGGATTCAAGAGCCAGTACATCCCTTTACACCTTTATGCTACGACAACTGCCAAGAACGTGGGTACACTGACACTGGAAACGGATGCGGTGATGCTGGCCGAGGCTGTGGTTACGGCAGAAGCGCCGCAAGTGCAGGTGGTGGAAGATACACTGGTATATACCTCATCTGCCTATCGTACCCCCGAGGGAGCCATGCTCGAGGAGTTGGTGAAGAAGCTGCCCGGTGCGGAGATTGACGACGAGGGTAATGTGAAAATCAACGGTAAGGACTTGTCGAAGATTATGGTCGACGGCAAGGAGTTCTTCGGTGGAGACGTAAAGACCGGTTTGAAGAACCTGCCGGTAGATATGATAGAGAAGCTGAAAACCTACGATAAGAAGTCCGATTTGGCACGTATCACCGGTATTGACGACGGTGAGGAGGAGACGGTGCTCGACCTGACCGTAAAGAAAGGCATGAACCAGGGTTGGTTCGGTAATGCCGACGTGGCCGGAGGGACGGAAGACCGCTATATGGGCCGCTTTATGCTGAACCGCTTCGTGGACAAAACCCAGGTGTCGGTAGTGGGTTCTGCCAATAACGTGAACGACCAGGGCTTTTCGGGCGGTGGCGGTCCTCCGCGCTGGCGCAGGAACAACGGACTTACTGCAACGAAAATGCTGGGTGTGAATTTCGCTACCCAAACCGATAAGCTGGAACTGGGCGGTAGTGCACGCTACAACTATCAGGATGGGGATATTGCAAGTATCGGTTCTACCGAGGACTTTCTGCCGGACGGCAACTCTTACTCCAACTCGAACAGCAGGCAACGTAACAAAGCCAAGAATTTCAATGCCGATTTCCGTATGGAGTGGAAGCCGGACTCGATGACGAATATCATTTTCCGTCCCAACTTCTCGTACGGCAAAACGGACAATCTCTCCAATTCTGAGAGCGGTACGTTCAGTTCCGACCCTTACAGTCTGGTGAGTGACCCCAATAACTGGCTGAATCTGGAGAAGATTTTTAATCCGGACGATGACCCGTTGAGGAGTATCCGTATAAATGCTATCAACAGCGGTTCGCTGAGCGACAACAAGAGTGTGTCTACGGATGCAACCTTGCAGTTGAACAGAAAGCTGAATGACAAAGGACGCAATGTCACGTTCCGTGGAAGATTCGGTTATACCAATAATGACAACAACCAGTATACGGAGTCGGAAACACATTACTTCCAGTTACTGAATGCTTTGGGAGGAGACTCCATCTTGGTTCGTAACCAGTACATCACTACTCCTACCAAGAACTACAATTACAGTGCACAGCTGACTTACAGCGAACCGATAGCCCGCGCCACTTTCTTGCAATTCAGCTATCAGTTCCAGTACAAGTATAGCGAGAGCGACAAGACGACGTATGATTTGCAGGGCTTTCCGGATTGGGGATTGTCAACCCAGCTTCCCACGGGATATGAAGAGCATGCGGTGGATAGTCTGGGTAAGTATGCGGAATACCGCTACTACAACCACGATGCATCCGTGTCTTTGCGCTTTATCCGCGAGAAGTATCAGTTGAGCGCAGGTATGTCGTTCCAGCCGCAGCATTCTGTATTGTCCTATAAGCGCGGCGACTATATGATTGATACCACCCGCAATGTGTTCAACTTCGCTCCGAACCTGGACTTGCGCATCCGTTTCTCCAAGGTGAGCCAGCTGCGTATGACATACCGCGGGCGTAGCAGCCAACCGAGTATGGAGAATCTGTTGCCGATTGTGGACAACTCCAATCCGCAGAATGTACGTATCGGTAATCCGGGCTTGAAGCCTTCCTTTACGCACAACATGCGATTCTTCTATAATACGTATAATGCCGAAAAGCAGCGTGGTATTATGTCGCACGTCAACTTCTCGGCAACGCAGAATAGCATCAGCAATAGCCGTGTGTATAATTCGGAGACTGGTGGATGGACTACAACTCCGAAGAATATCAACGGTAATTGGAATGCGTTCGGCATGTTTGGCTTCAATACGGCACTGCCCAATAAGAAGTATACCATCAACTCCTTCTCCAATGCCAACTATCAGAACAATGTGGCTTATCTGACGTCCGGTAAGGGAGCAGATGCCGTGGAACGGAAGAATACAACCACCAACCTGACGCTGGGCGAACGTCTGAATGCCGCCTATCGTAATGACTGGTTTGAATTCGGCTTGAACGGAAGCATCTCCTATTCAATAGAGAAGGATAAACTGACGCCTGACAATAATCAGGAGCCCTATACCTTCTCTTACGGTGCCAATACGCAGATTTCCATGCCGTGGAACATGACGCTCTCTACCAATATTGCCAACCAGAGCCGTCGAGGATATACGGACAGCAGTATGAACCGTAACGAGCTTATCTGGAATGCACAGTTGTCGCAGACTTTCCTAAAAGGGAATGCTACCGTCAGCTTCGAGATGTACGACATTCTGAAGAAGCAGAGTAACATCAGCCGTTCGCTGACTGCAAGCGGCCGCTCGGTGTACGAATATAACGGCGTGAACAGCTATTGCATGCTTCACTTCATCTATCGTCTGAATATTTTCGGCAGCAAGGCCGCCCGCGATAAGATGCAGGGCAGACGCGGCTTCGGCGGTCCGGGCTTCGGTCCGGGTCATGGTCCTGGCGGTTTCGGAGGACGCAGGCCGTTCTAAAGCGGAGGGGATCACCCCCCTAATCAGCTTGTCATTCTGATACACTCTCAATTCTGTGGCAGGTTTCTTTTTGATTATTTTTCAGACGCGGATGACGCAGATAAGAATATTAAAAATCTGCGTCATCCGCGTCAAAGCGATAGCAAGTATAAGTTTTCAGACAAGTTGGGGGAAGAGGGACTTTTATGTTAATCTCTGTAATCTTCGGTGAAAGTTTCTGTGTTTTTCCTACATTTGTTTCACACTTAATTGTCTGTGAACATGCTTGATTGGAACTTCATTGCCAGCCAGATTGCTACGATAGCCTTCGACATTGTTTATTTCGGTGCCATCATCGGAACGATTGTCGTCATTATCCTCGACAACCGCAATCCGGTGAAAACCATGGCATGGATACTGATACTGATGTTCCTTCCCATCGTGGGGCTGGTGTTTTACTTCTTCTTCGGGCGTAGTCAGCGCCGTGTGCGCATGATAGGGAAGAAGAGTTACAGCCGCTTGTTGAAGAAACCTATGGCGGAATATCTGGCGCAGGACTCATGTGCGCTTCCCATCAATTACAGTCGTCTCATATCCTTGTTCCGTAATACCAACCAGGCTTTCCCCTTCGATGGAAACCGGGTGGAAGCCTATACCCTGGGGCTCTCCATGCTGCAATCCCTGCTACGCGAACTGGGGAAAGCAACGAAGCATATCCACATGGAATTCTATATCTTTGAGGACGATGCCATTGGGCGCTTGGTGCGTGATGTCCTGATGGAAAAGGCGCGTGCCGGGGTAGAGGTACGTGTGATTTATGATGATGTGGGTTGCTGGCATGTTCCCAACCGTTTTTTTGAAGAGATGCGCGAGGCCGGTATCGAGGTACGCAGCTTTCTGAAGGTACGTTTTCCGCTTTTCACCAGTAAGGTGAACTATCGTAATCATCGGAAAATAGTTGTCATTGACGGGCGCATCGGCTTTGTGGGGGGTATGAATCTTGCCGAACGCTATATGCGCGGATTCTCATGGGGCATCTGGCGGGACACACATCTGTTGTTGGAGGGCAAGGCTGTTCACGGATTGCAGACCGCCTTCCTACTCGATTGGTACTTTGTGGACCGTACACTGATTACGTCTACCCGCTATTTCCCGAAAATAGGAAACTGCGGTACTTCCTTGGCGCAGATTGTAACGAGTGAGCCCGTAGGCCCATGGAAAGACATTATGCAGGGACTTGTCATATCCATTTCCAGCGCAAAGAAATATTTCTATATCCAGACTCCCTACTTCCTGCCCACCGAAGCCGTACTTGTTGCTATGCAGACAGCCGCCTTGTCAGGTGTCGATGTGCGTCTGATGTTGCCCATGCGTGCTGATAACCGCTTGACGCATCTGGGTTCCTGCTCTTATCTGGCAGATGTGCTCTATTCGGGAGTCAAGGTCTATTTCTATAAGAAAGGCTTCTTGCACTCCAAACTGATGGTTTCGGATGATGAGTTGTCCACGGTAGGCTCTACGAATGTGGATTTCCGCAGTTTTGAACATAACTTTGAGGTGAATGCCTTCATCTATGACACAGAAACAGCGCTTCAGATGCGCGAAATCTTCCTTCAAGACCAGCGCGACTGCGTACAAGTATTCCTGAAGAACTGGGTGAAGCGCCCCTGGTATCGTAAGGCTGCAGAGAGTGTGGTGCGGCTGATGGCGCCGCTGTTATAATGAAGAATGATGAATGAAGAATTTCTTGAAGTGTATTCATATCGTACCATTCTTCATTCATCATTTAAATATCGTGAAGTTCACGCTCCCGTATACCCTTCTCTCCACAAAGTGCGGATGTTCCTCGAAACTGTTTTTCTTCCCGTGTTCCAAGACGAAGAGTCCGTCTTCTTTCAGCAAGTTGTTCTCGAAGATGAGATCGGGCAAGGTTTCCAGCCCGGCAAGCTCGTAGGGAGGGTCGGCGAAGATAAAATCGAACCGCTCGCGTCCGCTCTTGAGGTATTTGAATACGTCACCGCGTATGGGTAGGCACTTGTCCGTCTTTAATTCCTGCATAATTTTGCAGATGAAGGCATAGTGGTCGCGGTCTTTTTCCACGCTGATTACTTGGTCACAGCCTCTGGACACCAGTTCGATGCTGATGCTGCCCGTACCGGCAAATAGGTCGAGGGCACGGATGCCGTCCTCAAAGTCCATGTAGTTGGAGAGCACATTGAACAGATTCTCTTTGGCAAAGTCTGTGGTGGGGCGTGCCTTGAAGGAGTGGGGCACGTCGAAACGTCTTCTTTTGTATATTCCGCTGATTACTCGCATAGGGTTATGGCTTGCAGGTCAAGATTAGTGGCGGGATTCATGATGAATATCTGCCGGATGAATTTTCGCAGTTCGGGCAGCAGCAGTTCTTTGTCGTTCAGGTCACCGGTCAGGTGCAGCTCATCGCGCTCCTGCTCGAAGCCGAGTTGTTTCCATATATATAATAGGTAGTAGACACGGTCGGGTGTGCTTCTGCATTCAAAGGAATTGGCAAGAAGGAGGCGTCCGCGCTCGTAGCCGTATACGTCTACGGCATCTTTTCGCAAGTGTGCATACATCTTCCGGTTGTTGCCCAAGCGGCTCTTTGAGGAGAAGAACTCAATGAAGGGGCTGGCTTGGGAATAGAACTTGACATCGGGATACTGTTCGCGAAGGAAGGAGCAGGCACTCTTATCCATGCCGAACAATACGACAGTGCTGTTCTTATGCAGTATGTTGTATTGTACGGTTTCGTTTTCCCGTTTAGGATGGTTGTGATAGAAAATGATTTCCGTTTGTTCGTCCTCGAAGAACTCCAGGGGAATGAACGTGAAGCGTTTGTCTGCCATGAGCACATTGACACGGCGGAAGGGGCGTTCCAGCCATGCCAGTTCGCGGAAGGTCTGTTTCAGATTGGCAGTGAGGGAGAGGGACTCGTCCACTGCACGGTCGTAGTAAGAGAACTCACCGTCGCCCAGAGGGTTGAACACAGAAAAAGAAAATCCATCCGTACTGAGACGGATGGATAATGTATACTGTTCCGATTTATTAAAATCAGTCGTTTCTATCATACGTTTGTCGGGGTGAGATTATTCCCAGTTACCGGCGTTGTTGTTAGCTGTTTCCAAGCTACCAATCATCAGACCGCAGTACTTGCCAAGTTTGGTTTGTACGTCCTTGATGTTGGCAATTTCTTGTGCATCCAGACCGTTCAAATAAACTTCGTACGGAGTCTTCACTTCGAGCAGACAGAAAGGAGCACCGGATTTAGCTGTATCGTTCTTGATGGCCATTTCGAACTGTGCACCGTTTCCGAAGGGAACATATCTCATAGAATCGGGGTTGAAGCCTTTCGGGAAGATAGTATCCAATACGGCTACCCACATAGTGTCACGCTTGAAGTTTTCCAATCCCCATTTCTTGACGTCAGCATAGTTACCTGTCTTCTTTGCCTTATTGATGATGTTGATGGCTTTCTTTTCAGTCAGACCGTCTTCCAGCTGCTTATCGTTCAGTTCTCCTTGCTTGAAGATGAACGGAAGTTTCTGGTTTTTAACAAAGTCAATCAGAGAGTCGAAGCTTGCAGTATATTGCTGGTCATGTAAAGTACGATATTCCAATTGTGCTTTACGGATGTCAATCAGACGTGCAATGACGGCTGCGTCTCTGTGCTTCTTTGCTTTTTCAAAGTTGATAGGACCCATAATGCTGGTGTAACAAATATAAATTAGCACCAAAGCACATAAGCCTAAAATGACATTAAATACTGTTTTCATGATAAATATGTTTTTTAGTTGTTATATTCGCACCGCAAAAATAAAAGAAATTAATTTAAAAACGATAGTTCCCTTTACTTTTTTCTGTTACAAAAATGATAAATAACTATTTAGAAAGGCAAATTAAGGAAAATTTTCCTTACCAACCAACTCCTGAGCAAGAAATTGCTGTAAAATCTTTATCGGAGTTCCTTCTGTCACCCCGTAGCGAGGTGGTTTTTATGCTTCGTGGTTATGCGGGGACGGGTAAAACATCGTTGGTCGGTGCCTTGGTGCGGACGTTGGATAAGTTGCAACAAAAGTCGGTATTGCTGGCACCGACCGGACGGGCGGCAAAAGTTTTCTCGGCGTATGCGGGGCATCCGGCGTTTACAATTCATAAAAAAATCTATAGACAGCAATCTTTCTCCAACGAGCTGAGCAATTTTTCTGTGAACGATAATTTGACAACTCACACTCTCTATATAGTGGATGAGGCCTCGATGATTTCCAATGAGGGACTGTCCGGTTCCATGTTTGGCACGGGCAGGTTGCTGGACGACCTGGTGCAGTTTGTCTATTCCGGCCAGGGATGCCGTTTGCTGCTGATGGGCGATACGGCACAGCTGCCGCCAGTGGGGGAGGAGCAGAGTCCTGCCCTCTTTGCCGATGCCTTGAAAGGCTACGGGCTGGAAGTGGTGGAGGTGGACTTGACGCAGGTAGTGCGTCAGGAGCAGCAGTCGGGTATCTTGTGGAATGCCACCCGCCTGAGGCAGTTGATAGCGGAAGACGATTGTTACAGCCTGCCAAAGATAAAGGTTTCGGGTTTTGCCGATATTAAAGCTCTGCCCGGTAATGAGCTGATAGAGACGCTGAGCTCTTGCTACGACCGCGACGGGCTGGATGAAACCATCGTGGTGTGCCGTTCCAACAAGCGGGCGAACATCTACAACAAGGGCATCCGTGCGCAGATTCTCTGGCGTGAGGATGAATTGAACACCGGTGATTTGTTGATGGTGGCGAAAAATAACTACTTCTGGACGGAAAAAGAGAAGGAGATGGACTTCATTGCCAACGGTGAGACTGCCGTAGTGCGCCGCGTGCGCCGTACGCGGGAGCTGTATGGTTTCCGCTTTGCGGACGTGACGCTGGTCTTTCCCGACTATAACGACTTTGAACTGGAAGTGAACATGCTGCTTGATACGCTGCATACCGACTCGCCTGCGCTGCCCAAGGCAGAAAACGACCGGCTTTTCTACTCCGTCCTCGAAGATTATGCCGACATCACCGTGAAGCGCGAGCGGATGAAGAAGATGAAGGCAGACCCGTACTACAACGCCTTGCAAGTGAAGTATGCCTATGCCGTGACTTGCCACAAGGCGCAGGGCGGGCAATGGAAGAATGTCTTTCTGGACCAGGGGTATATGACGGATGAATACCTGACACCCGATTATTTCCGTTGGCTCTACACCGCCTTTACCCGTGCCACGGGAACGCTCTACTTGGTGAACTATCCGGAAGAACAAATAGTTTGAAAAAGAGAGGGGTACCGATGCAGTATTCCGGCATTTTTTGTATTTTTGTAGATAGAACAACTATAACTGAACAAGTATGAAGAAACTATACTCTCTCTTTGCCTTGATAGCACTGCTGTTTACCGCTTCCGGTTGCGAGGACGATTACCGAAGCATGGTACTTTTCGAAGGTGTGGAGCCTATCTACCAGATTGGGACATGTGACAATCTGGTGTCCAATCTTTCTTATTATCTTTCTGAAACAAACGAAGATACAGTGCTGGGCATTGACGGCGGCGACGGTTCCTATAATGTGATTAACGAGCACGAGTCGGTGGCTTCCGTGACTTTTACCGATGATGTCAACGGGTATCAGCGTATCAAGATTCATCCGCTGGCAGAGGGGGAGACGATTGTGAAGGTGATGGATGGTTCCGGTGAGGAAACACAACTGCGCATCACGGTGAAAGGTCGTAGGCAATATACGTTGACGAAAATGGGCTTCGAGTATGGTATCAGTAGTGGTGCACCGACGGAACTGCTGGGTGATGTTTCTAAGGCACTTGCCGAGCGTCCTTGGGTGAAGGATGGCGGGTATTATGTGCTGGTGCCCGAAGATTTCTCCAATAGTATGTGGAAAGGTGTATTGGAAATCTATCCGACGGGAAAAGAGGAGGAACCGCTAATGGGGATATACGAGACAGTTCCAGTGGAAGATGAGAACGGAGATACATATGCATTGTGGCAGTTTACTTATAATGGAGAGAAGAGGCTCTTTACGCGGACGGTCTCGGGAAATGGTAAATGTGTACTTGCGGAAAATGTAACTCCTTTCTGTCCTTCCGGTTTGCTGCCCGAAGGTGCACTGGTGGTTTATCGCGAAATGTTTATACTTCGGATGGAATAAGGTTTTAGTGGAAATCTTGTCAAGAGCAGATTTACGAAAGATTAACAGACGGGAGGCTTAGGCTTCCCGTTTTTGTTTCTGTTGCGCATCATCTGTCTGTTCTGTATGCATCATTCGTTTGCTTCGAATGCATTGTCTGTTTGTTCTGGACTAATCATCCGTTCCCTCCACTTCACTGTCCCAAACCTTAGGGTTTTTCACGGAAACCCCAGGGCTTTGGAGGGTAAATGCCAGCCATTTCACTTGCTAAGGTGTGGCATTTAGGATGGTAAGGTGTGGAGTTTGGGGAGCCGGCATGTGGCATTTCAAATGGAATACCGTGGAGGATAAAAAGAAAAGGAGAAGCAATGCTCCTCCTTTCCCGGTAGTTTAATTTTGAAATATCTAAAAAATGACATTACAAATATACAACATCACAGAGGCGATGTCAAGTGTTTCGCCAATTATTTTCAATTATAATCCTGCCAATTCCAAAACTTTGTCAATGGCAGCGTTCAGTCCGTCAGCATTCTTACCGCCGGCAGTTGCAAAGTGGGGCTGGCCACCGCCACCGCCTTGGATAAGTTTGGCAGCTTCTTTCACCAGGTTACCGGCTTTCAGTCCGCCTGCCACGAGGTTGTCGCTCAGCATGACGGTCAGCATCGGCTTGCCTTCGGCTTCTGTTCCCGCTACGAAGAACAGGTTTTCCGTAATCTGGCCACGCAACTGGAAGGCGATGTTCTTCACTGTTTCTGCCGGCAGGGGAGCACAGAACTTGATGACTTTAACGCCATTGACTTCCTGCACGTTCTTCAGCAGTCTTTCTTTCAGCTGTGCTTCTTTCTCTTTCATGAAGTCCTCTACCTGCTTCTTCAGTCCGGCGTTTTCGTCAATATACTTACGGATGGTTCCGGCAAGGTCGGGTGCGTTGTTGAAGAGCGCCTTCAAGTCGTGCAGCGTGTCCTCGATGGTGTTCATCAGTTCCTCCACGCGTGCACCCGTGTAGGCTTCGATACGGCGCACACCGGCAGCCACGGAGCTTTCGGAGATAATCTTCACCATACCGATGTTTCCGGTTGCAGCCACGTGCGTACCACCACAGAATTCTACGGAAGAACCGAACTGGATAACGCGTACATGGTCGCCGTACTTCTCGCCGAACAGAGCGATGGCGCCCAGTTCTTTGGCTTCTTCGATAGGAATGTTGCGGTATTCCTTCAAAGGTATGTTGGCGCGAATCTTTGCATTAACGATGTGTTCCACCTTGCGGATTTCCTCGTCCGTCACCTTCTGGAAGTGTGAGAAGTCGAAACGCAGGGAGTCCGGTGTAACCAAAGAACCCTTCTGCTCTACGTGCTCGCCCAATACTTCGCGCAGTGCGGCATCCAGCAAGTGGGTGGCAGAGTGGTTGGCAGCACAAGCAGCACGTTTGTCGGTATCCACGCATGCCATCATCGGAGCTTCCATGTGTTCGGGCAGCTTCTTGGTGATGTGGATAGGCAGGTTGTTCTCCTTCTTGGTGTCTACCACTTCGATGGTTTCAAACTCGTTCACCAATACACCGGTGTCACCTACCTGACCGCCGCTTTCGGCATAGAACGGAGTCTTGTCCAGTACAATCTGATACAAGGTTTGGTTCTTCTGCTTCACTTGGCGGTAGCGCAGAATGGATGTTTCGTATTCCGTATAGTCATATCCTACGAATTCGGTAGTACCCTCCTTTAGCGTAATCCAGTCACCGGTCTCTATGGCGGCGGCATTGCGGGCACGCTGTTTCTGCTGCTGCATTTCGGCGTCAAACTCCTTGATGTCGGCAGTCATGCCGTTTTCGCGGAGAATCAGTTCCGTCAAGTCGAGCGGGAAACCGAAGGTATCATATAAGGTAAAGGCATCCTTTCCGCTGATTTCGTTCTTGCCGGTGGATTTGGCGTCTGCCATGGTCTTTTCCAGCAGGCGGATACCCGTCTCCAGGGTGCGGAGGAAGGAGTCTTCTTCTTCCTTGATAACTTTGGCAATCAGTTCCTTCTGTGCATCCAGTTCGGGATAAGCGGCGCCCATGTTCTCGATGAGTACGGGGAGGAGCTTGTACATGAATGCCTGCTTCTGTCCGAGGAACGTGTAACCGTAGCGCACGGCACGGCGGAGGATACGACGGATGACGTAACCTGCCTTGGCATTGCTCGGAAGCTGTCCGTCGGTGATGGAGAAGGCGATGGTGCGGATGTGGTCGGCAATTACACGCATGGCGATGTCCGACTTCTCATCTTCGCCATACTTCTTGCCTGCCATGTCTCCGATGGCTTTCAGTATCGGTTGGAATACGTCGGTGTCGTAGTTGGAGGTCTTTCCTTGCAGTGTGCGCACCAGTCGCTCGAAGCCCATGCCGGTGTCGATGACCTTGGCGGGAAGTCCTTCCAGGCTGCCGTCCGCCTTGCGGTTGAACTGCATGAACACGAGGTTCCAGATTTCAATCACCTGCGGGTGGTCTTTGTTCACCAGCTGGCTGCCGGATACTTTGGCCTTCTCTTCTTCCGAACGGGAGTCCACATGGATTTCCGAACACGGACCGCACGGTCCCGTATCACCCATTTCCCAGAAGTTATCGTGTTTGTTGCCATTCAGAATGTGGTCTTTCGGCAAGAACTGCTCCCAGTAAGAAGCGGCTTCGTTGTCGCGTTCCAGTCCTTCTTCGGCGCTACCTTCGAATACGGTGGCGTAGAGGTCTTTGGGGTCGAGTTTCAATACATCCACCAGATACTCCCATGCCCAGGAGATGGCTTCCTTCTTGAAGTAGTCGCCAAACGACCAGTTGCCCAGCATCTCGAACATGGTGTGGTGGTAGGTATCGTGACCCACTTCCTCCAGGTCGTTGTGCTTTCCGCTTACGCGAAGGCATTTCTGCGAGTCAGCAACTCTTTTGTATTTCGCCGGGTGGTTGCCCAAAATGATATCTTTAAACTGGTTCATTCCCGCATTGGTGAACATCAACGTGGGGTCATCCTTAATCACCATCGGGGCCGAAGGCACTATCTGGTGACCTTTACTTTCGAAGAAACTCTTGAAAGAGTCTCTGATTTCGTTTGCAGTCAACATACTCTCTATTGATTTATCTGATTCTAATTTGATTTACCTTCTCTTGTCGTTTTTTGCCCGTTTCTTACTACTAACGACTTGCTACTTAGTCTTAATATTCTTGAAAAAACTGTGCAAAGATAGCTTGTTTTTATTACTTTTGTCGCATTGACAAGCGAAATATTTCCTAAGATGCGCAAAGTTTACTACATTTATAATCCCCAGACGCAGACGTATGACCGTATTTATCCTACCGTGAGGCAGCGGGCGCTGAGCATTCTCCGCCGTTTGTTCATCGGTATGGGGCTGGGTGCGGGCAGTTTCATCGTATTGCTGCTTATCTTCGGCTCTCCGTCGGAGAAGGAGTTGCGAAAGGAGAACAGCAAACTGCAGGCGCAGTACAACGTCCTCTCCCGCCGGCTGGACGAGGCTATGGGAGTGCTGCAAGACATACAGCAGCGTGATGACAATCTGTACCGGGTGATTTTCATGGCCGACCCTATTCCTTCTGCCATCCGTCAGGCTGGATACGGCGGTACCAACCGCTATGAGCATCTGATGGATATGGCAAACTCCGACCTGGTTATCAATACCACGCAGAAAATGGACATGATTAGCAAGCAGCTCTATATCCAGTCCCGCTCCTTTGACGATGTGGTGGAGATGTGCAAGAATCATGATGAAATGCTGCGCTGCATTCCTGCCATACAGCCGGTTTCCAATAAAGACCTCCGTAAGACCGCTTCGGGTTACGGTACGCGTATCGACCCCATTTATGGTACCAGCAAGTTCCATGAGGGTATGGACTTTTCGGCTCCCCAGGGCACGGATGTCTATGCCACGGGAGATGGCACCGTGGTGCAGATGGGCTGGCAATCGGGCTATGGCAACAGAATTGTGATAGACCACGGCTTCGGTTATCAGACGGTGTATGCACACTTGCGCGATTTCCGGACGAAGTTGGGCAAGAAAGTGGTACGTGGTGAGGTCATTGGCGGGGTAGGCAGTACGGGCAAGAGTACTGGTCCGCACTTGCACTACGAAGTACACGTTAAGGGAAAAGTTGTGAATCCCGTCAACTACTACTTCATGGATCTCAGTGCCGAGGATTATGACCGCATGATACAGATTGCGGCGAACCATGGTAAGGTGCTTGATTGACGGATGATTTATAGAGAAAGGATTACATCATGCTGAATACAGATAAGAATTTAAAGTTATATTACTCCATCAGCGAGGTGGCTGCCATGTTCGATGTCAACGAATCACTGCTCCGTTTCTGGGAAAAGGAGTTTCCGCAACTCAATCCGAAGAAGGGGGGGCGGGGAATACGCCAGTACCGTAAGGAGGACATTGAGACAGTGAAACTTATCTATCATCTGGTGAAGGAGCGCGGAATGACCTTGCCCGGCGCCCGCCAACGGATGAAAGACAATAAAGAAGCTACGATACGCAACTTTGAAATCGTAGATCGCCTGAGAGCTATCCGCGAAGAACTGGTAGGCATGAAACTGGCATTGGATGAGTTTACTTACGAGGATGTGGAGAGCTTGAAGGAAAATATTCAAGGACTGAAGTAGAATAAATACCACTCCGTTTATTCCTCTACTCTCGTCACTTGTTTTATATTCTGTATCTGCTTCAGGTTATTGCAGATAGTGCGCACGTCGTCTACATCGTGTACATAGAGTTGTATCTTTCCTTCGAAGATACCGTCGTTGGTTTCGATGGTCAGTTTACGGATATTCACGTTGAGCTGGCGGGAGATGACTTGGGTCACTTCGTTCAGCAATCCCATGCTGTCTATACCTTTTATATATATGGTGACGAGGAACGACAAATCCTTGTGAGTGTCCCACTCGGTGGCGATGATACGGTTTCCGTAGCTACTCTTAAGGCGGGTGGCAACGGGGCATTGGCGCTTGTGGATGACAACACGGTTTTGCTCGTCGATGTATCCCAGTACGTCGTCACCCGGAATGGGATGGCAACAGTCGGCCATAATATAGTTCTTTGAGATGGTCTCTTCCGTCAGCTTCAGAATCTGCTTAGTGTTGATTTTCTCTTGCGGTGTTTTCTCTTCCGGTTGTTCTTTGGCATCCTTGTTGTCCTTGTTACCGAAGGAGAAGGTCAGGAACTTCTTCCAGTTGCTGTTCTGCTTTTCCTTGAACACGTTCTTGTCGGCATCGCCCAGCACAACCCGTTTGTTGCCGATGGCAACGAGCAGCTCGTCGCGGGTGTGGAAGCCGTGCAGCCTGGTCAGCTTGTCCAGAGCAGCATCATCCATACGTATATCCTCGTTTTTGAAGAATTCGTTCAGTATGGTTTCACCTTCTTTCTGATAGGCTTTCGCCTCTTTGCGCAGGATGGCGGCAATCTTGGCGCGGGCGCGGGCAGTGGTGGCATACACTTCCCACTCCGGCTGTACGCGTTGCGATTTGGAGGTCAATATCTCTACCTGGTCACCGCTTTGCAGTTTGTGGCTTAGGGGAACCAGTTTGTGGTTTACCTTGGCGCCGATGCAGTGGCTGCCGATGTCGGTATGCAAGGAGAAGGCAAAGTCCAGTGCCGTAGAGTTCTGCGGCATGGTCTTGAGGTCGCCTTTCGGGGTGAAGACGAAAATTTCCGATGCAAACAAGTTCAGTTTGATGGTATCGAGAAAATCGATGGCGTCCGGTTGTGGGTCGTCCAGAATTTCCTTGATGGTACGCAACCATTTCTCCAGTTCGCCTTCATCTTCGCTGCCTCCGCCTTCTTTGTATTTCCAGTGGGCGGCAAAGCCTTGTTCGGCAACGTCATTCATGCGTTCACTGCGGATTTGTACTTCAATCCATTGCCCGTTGTTACCCATAAGGGTGACGTGCAGGGCTTGGTAGCCGTTGGCTTTGGGATGGCTCACCCAGTCGCGCAGGCGGTCAGGGTGGGGCTTGTATATCTTGGATATGGAGACGTAAATGTCGAAGCAGTCGTTTAGCTCTTCCTCTATATTGCGGGGCTCGAAGATGATGCGGACAGCAAGCAAATCATAGATTTCCTCGAAGGGGACATGCTTGGTCTGCATTTTGTTCCAGATGGAGTAGATGGACTTTACACGGGCAAGGATACGGTATTTCAGTCCCATTTTGTCCAGTTGCGCCCGTATCGGAGCGGTGAACTCATTGAATACCTTGTCGCGCTCCACGGCGGTGGCTTCCAGTTTCTCTTCTATCTCGTGGTACTCTTCCGGATGTTCGTACTTGAAGCTCAGGTTTTCCAGTTCTGTCTTGATTTTGTACAAGCCGAGGCGGTTGGCGAGCGGGGCATAAATATAGAGTGTTTCGCCTGCAATCTTGAACTGCTTGTTGGGCAGCATGGAGCCGAGTGTACGCATGTTATGCAGACGGTCGGCTATCTTGATGAGGATAACCCGGATATCGTCGGACATGGTGAGCAGCAGCTTCTTGAAGTTCTCTGCCTGCGCCGAGGCACGGTCGCCGAAGATACCGCCGGAAATCTTTGTCAGCCCGTCTACAATCTGGGCGATTTTGGGACCGAAGATGTTTTCAATATCCTCTACGGTGTAGTCGGTGTCCTCCACCACATCATGCAGCAATGCCGAGCATATGGAAGTAGACCCCAGTCCTATCTCATTACAGACAATCTTTGCCACAGCAATGGGGTGCATGATGTAGGGCTCGCCGGAACGACGCTTGATGCCCTTATGCGCCTGGTTGGCAAAGTTGAATGCTTTGGTTATTATTTCGACGCGCTTGCGGTGCTTGGTGGCCAAATAGTCGTTCAACAGTTCTTGGAATGCCTGTTCGATCATTTCCTCTTCGGCTTTTTCCTTTTCCTTCTGACTTATATTTTCTTCCATATACTGCTTTCTCCTTTCTTCACTTCACTTTTTGCAAAAATAAGCAATTTTCAACACCGGGCAAGCGTTTATGTCTTTATTTATAAATCTTCAAGCGCTTTCCTGCGGAGATTCTGGTACTGCGCAATCCATTCCAACTTTTTAACTGATTGACAGTGACACCGTATTTCCGTGCAATGCTGCCGAGATTCTCGCCACTGCGTATCTTGTGGTAGGTGACATTCCCCGTAGCGGTACTGCCTTTGCTGCTGCGTGCCGTCGAGCGTGTATCGGAAACGGCCACGACTCTGCGGTTCTTGAACAGTTCGTTGCTGCGGTGGGCATAGATGGTGTCTTGCTTGTCAATGAAGGCACTGATGTAGTTGATGGGGAGGCGTAGCGTCTGCGGCTTGCTCTCTCCGGGGATGATGCTTTTCTTGAATTGGGGATTCAGGCTCTTTATCTGGTCCAGGCTGATGCCGCATAGGTCGGAAATCTGCTCGAAATGAAGGTTACGGCTTACTTGCACCGTATCGGTTGCTTCCGGAATGTCGGTTTCCATGGGGCAGATGTTGTGCTTGCAGTAGTAGGTCATTACGTAGTTGGCGGCAATGAAGGCGGGCACGTAGCCGCGTGTCTCTTTGGGCAGATAGTTGTAGATTTCCCAATAATCGGTTTTCCCTCCCGAGCGGCGGATGGCTTTGTTGATGGTGCCCGGACCGCAGTTGTAGGCGGCAATCACCAGGTTCCAGTCTTTGTAAATGTCATACATGTCCTTCAGGTAGCGTGCTGCCGCCCAGGTCGCCTTTATCGGGTCACGGCGTTCGTCTACGAGGCTATTGCTTTCCAGTCCGTATATCTTTCCGGTGGCAAGCATAAATTGCCATAGTCCGCAAGCTCCCGCACGGGATACGGCAGAAGGGTTGAGAGCGGATTCTATGATGGGCAGGTATTTCAGTTCGAGCGGCAGGCCGTAGGCATCCAGTGCTTCTTCGAAGATGGGCATATAGAAGTTGCAGGCGCTCAGCATGAAGGCAACCTGGTTGCGCAGGCGTCCGGCATACATGTCGATGAACTTGCGCACAATCTCGTTGTATGGCATTTCCATGACGGTCGGCATGCGCGACAACCGGTCTATGTATACAGAGTCACTGAACATCGGGTTTACGGTAGAGGTGCTGCAGTCTTTTCCCAAGTCTATGTAATTCTTGGCTTTCCAGTCATTGAGCAGGCTGTCCAGCGGATAGGTCATGCTTTTGGGCAGCTCGATGGATTCCTGGCGTTCCGTGCCGTTTTCGCGGATAAGCACTTCCACGCTTTCTTGCGCATGCATGGCCGGAGCGGTGAAGAGGGCGCAAAACAGAAGCGAGGAACCGAGGATAATTCTTTTCATATATATGGCCTTGTGTATCATAGGTAATAATTTATGCTTTAATTTTCGTTTTTAGAATCGGAAACTGCATTGTACACCGACGTTCCTATTAGAGGAACCGGTCATCTGGCTGTTGATTATGGCAGGTTCCACTTTCATGCTGAGGTCGGGGGTGATGTCAAAGTTGGACAGCTCTGCGTCTACGTATGCGTCGACAACGGACAGCAGGTATACACCGATAAAGGCGAAGATGCTCAAGTCGCGGTATCGCCGGAAGGTGTCCTTACGCTTCCGTAGTGTCTCCGTCAGCTGGCTTTCGGTATAGTTATAGTTGGGAGGCAGCAGGTCGGTAATGGTACTGGAGTTGAAATTACCATTTACGGCATCCTTGTAGGCGGCCGAATAGTCCTTATACATCTTGCTGTTCCACGTAAGGGCATAGGCACAACCGGCAAATCCTCCATAGAAGATGGGCAGTTTCCAATACTTGCGGTTGTAAATTTGTCCACCGCCGGGAATGACGAGGGCAAGCCAGGTGGCTTTTGTGGGATTAGGTACCCACCTTTTGGGGTCGATGGCCTTTTGCAGACTGTCTGTAGGCACGGGCTGTTCCTTCAGGTCGGGGCTGGCAGTCATTTCCAGCATCTTCCGCTTGTTTTCGGCTGCAAGACTGTCGGCAACAGTGAGGCTGTCCCGGTTCACCACGGTGTTGAGTGTATCGGTCTGATGCCGCTGCGCACGCTTGGAAGCGGCACGTGGACGGTCTTGACCATACATAGCAATCCCTGCCATCTGTAAAAAACAGAGCAGCAGGGCAATGGCTAACTGATATATTCTTCCTTTTTTCCTCATTTATTTCTTCAGCGTATCAAGAATGCCGATGATACGTTCCAATTCTTCTTCGTTATTGAACGGGATACTGATTTTACCTTTTCCTTTCTCCGAGCAGGTTAGCTGCACCTTGGTACTGAAAAAGCCCGAGAGCTGTTGTTTCAGCATATTGAATTCTTCGGGCAGTTTGGCGCGCTTGGGGGCAATCTTACGACCACCGCTCTTCACGCTTTCGCCTTCACTCAGTGACTTTACGATTTCTTCCACTTTGCGTACGGAATACCCGTGCTCCAGGATTTCTTCGAAAATCTTCACTTGCAGTTTGGGATCGCCAAGCGTTACCAAAGCGCGGGCATGTCCCATGTCTATCTGCTTGTTCTGCAGTCCCATCTGGACGGGGGCGGGCAGTTTGAGCAGGCGCAGGTAGTTGGCAATGGTGGTACGCTTCTTACCTACGCGTTCGCTGAGGCGTTCCTGCGTCAGTCCGTATTGTTCCAACAGATGCTGGTAAGCGAGGGCTATTTCTACGGAGTTCAAGTCTTCGCGCTGTATGTTTTCGATGAGCGCCATTTCCATGACGTTCTCGTCATCTGCAGTGCGGATATAGGCAGGGATGCTTGTCAGTCCGGCAAGCTGCGAAGCACGGAAACGACGCTCGCCGGCGATAATCTGGTATTCGTCGTCGCTAAGCTTGCGCAGGGTGATGGGCTGTATGATGCCGATTTCGGAGATGGAATCGGCTAACTCCTGCAACGCAACCGGGTCGAATTCATGACGGGGCTGGTTGGGATTGACCGTAATCTTCGACAGCTCTATCTCATTGATAGAGGAGGAGCCTTCGGTCTTTACTTCATCCATGGAGAAGAGGGCGTCTAGCCCGCGTCCTAATGCATTTCTTTGTGCCATCTGTTTATTTACTATTTGACGATTTACAATTTAACCATACGGGATGATTTGTTTGTGCATTGTAAATATGGTATTTATCACTAATCATTAATCACTAACCACTATAATCACTTCTTTTCGTTTCTGCTTATCAATTCCTTGGCAAGTGCCATGTGGTTTTTGGCTCCGGTTGAGTCTGCGTCATAGAGAATGGTGGGCAGGCCGTAGCTGGGAGCTTCGCTCAGTTTCACATTGCGCTGGATGACGGTGTTGAATACCAATTCCTGGAAGTGGCGTTTCACTTCATCGTAAATCTGGTTGGCCTGGCGCAGACGCGAGTCGTACATCGTCAGCAGGAAGCCTTCGATTTCGAGGGCAGGGTTCAGCTTGGACTTGATGATTTTAATGGTATTCAGCAATTTGCTGATGCCTTCCAGTGCAAAATATTCCGCTTGTACGGGGATGATTACCGAATCGGCGGCAGTCAGTGCGTTGACCGTAATCAGACCCAAAGACGGGGAACAGTCTATCAAGATATAATCAAACTCATTCTTCAGCGGAGCGAGTACTTCTTTCAGTATCTTTTCGCGGTTTTTCAGATTGAGCATCTCTATTTCGGCACCTACCAGATTGATGTGGGAGGAGATTACCTTCAGTGTGTCTATCTCCGTGTCATGAAGGGCCTCGCGTACGTCTGCACGGTCAATAATGCACTCGTAGATAGTACATTCCGACTGCTTGATGTCCACACCCAATCCTGAGGAGGCATTGGCCTGCGGGTCGGCATCTACAACGAGCACTTTCTTTTCAAGCGTGGCGAGTGAGGCTGCGAGGTTGATTGTCGTCGTAGTCTTGCCTACACCACCCTTTTGGTTAGCCATAGCAATTATTTTTCCCATAATCTCAATATTTATTGGCAGCGAAATAAGTGATAATTCCGGATAGCGCCTACAAATTTGGAGAAAGATTGCAAAAACGGTTGATAAGTCGGCTGTTTTGTTAATAACTCACAGACGTTTACCGCTGTTTTTCTTCTTGTAAATTGCGCGTAAAGCGTTCTTTCTCTGTTTAGTGGGCAAATATACGTATTTATCTTGAAATGAAGCTGATTTTTTGTCTCGCTTGCAGAAGATTAAGATTTGTAAACCAATGGAAGACATTGGCTTGGACTATTCTCTCTACTTGCATGAGATGTACATCTCGTGTTGTTTGAAACGTGCATCTCATGTTGCTCGAGATGTACATCTCATGCAGATGGACTACCGTGTGGAAGATGGTCGGGGGATAAGTTGTTCCCGGGCAGAAGGAGAGGAGCTGGTGTCAGACCAAGGCTTTGACGAACTCCCAGCAGAAGTACGCACACATCACACATTTCACTACTGTGCCCAGCAAGAATCCAAGCAGCGAGCCCAGCCCCGATTTCAAGGCCTGGTCTGTCTTGCTGCCTCCCATCAGTTCGCCGGCAAAGGCTCCGAGAAAGGGGCCGAGGATGATGCCCCAAGGCATGAAGAACAACCCTACGATGGTGCCTATGAGGCAGCCGCGCGTTCCCCACCGACTGCCTCCGCTGTATTTGCTGCCCAGCATCGGGACGAAATAATCCAGTATCTGTACAAGGACGACTGCTGCCAGCCATAAAAGTAACTGCGTGGTGGAAAACTGCGCCTTGTCCGTGAAATGTAGAAGCAACAAGCCTGCATAGGCTACGGGCGGTCCCGGAATCATAGGCAGGATGCAGCCTGCCAATCCGACAATCAGGCAGAGGATGCCCAAGATGATGAGAAGAATGTCCATAGGTGTATCGTTTCTGTTGGTGAAGATGACAGCGGTTGTTCCCTGCTACTCGAATCGGTTGTATATGACAATGGGGCGGGAGCGGCGTGTGCTCATCGACGGGAACCATATATCGTCGGCTGTGAGGCCGCATTGCTTGATGGCTTCGGCGCAGTATTCCAGTCGTCCGAAGTCGGCATCGACATTGTTTGTACCGAATGTGAATTTGATTCCACGTGCTTTGGCGCGACGGATAATCTCGAAACTGGGAATCCGGTAGCGTGCATTGATTTCCAGAGCGATTCCATGTTGTTGCAATACATCCAATACGCGTTCAATGCGTCCGTCCGTCCAGTACTTGTCGTAATCATGCGCCATAGTATCGGGCAAGAAGGTAGGGTTGGCATAAATGTCGGCAGGCTCGTTGGTCAGAATCAGGACTGTTTGGTCGACAAGGTGGTCCATATACTGTTCAAGCGTAATGTCATCAAAGAGTGCTTCTTCGGCCCGGTAGATGCGCGAATTACGTCCCTTGTGGTCTATGATGGTCATGGCGTCGGTAAACAGGTAATCGAAAATCCCCAAGGCTTCCTGCGAGAAAGTTGCCGTCCATTTGCGTCCCTCACCTTGTACACCGCACAGGAATGGCATCCCTTTTACTTCATTAAAATAGTCGTACACTTCTTTGTCATCGGCCAGCATACGTCCTACGCCTCCTTCTCCGGCATTGGGGGCGACACCATAGTTGATACCGTAATTCATGGACATGGCGTGTGCCATTTCCTTCGTCAGCCCTCCTTTCAAGTGAACGTGATAGTCTATAACTGGGAAATCGTGCTGCTGTAGCCTGATTATCTCATCCGTGCGCTCGTCTACCGGAGCAAGCGTGTCGGCTTCGTTGCGTGCTTCCTTGGCAAGCCGTTCGATGGCGAGATTCTGGAATGACACTTCGCCGTGTATGCCTTGCAGGGCAATGGAACCTTGACTCAGCAGTTGCCGGGCGTGCTCCTCTGTGCGATATGGATGTTCGGGTTCGGTATAGCAGACAACTTCGGTTCCGTTAATGCAGACAATGATGTTTTGTCCGCGTACGGTTATCTCGAAGTCAAACCATTCTCCATCTTTTGCGAGTGAGCGATAGAGGTTGCGCACCGAGGCGAGTGAGCCGCTCTTGCGTGTGCCGTCGATGTCTCCGTTACGGAATATCACTTCATAACCGGACTCGCCGTCCGTATGAAAGAGGAGGCCTGCTTCGGAGCCGGGTTGTGTGAGGGCTTCTCCGGTGAGTCGGAAATTTTGGTATTCTTTGTCGTTGAAGAGCTTCCGGCCTTCTGCAATGACCGAGTCTGCCGTGTGAAGTGTAGATGTCCCGTCATTCCATTGGTCAAGTGGCTCGGGAGAACTGCTCCTGCCACAGCTTGTCAGGGTTGTTAGAAACAGAATAATTGCGGCAGCTGCCGTCTCGATGCGTGCAGCAATGGTAGAATGGCAAAAAGTGCTCATTATAGCATGGATTTTATGAATGATTATATTCCAATTATTGTCGGTACAAAGTTAGCCTTTTCTGAAAATATCTTTGAATACAAAAGAATTATTATCTTTGTAGTATTCTGTTTAAAGCCTTTTTAGCTACTTTTGCACGATAATAAAAAAGAAAGTTATGGAAAATCAGAGACCTTTGATATTGATTTCCAATGATGACGGCATCATTGCGAAAGGTATTAGCGAGTTAATCAAATTCCTCCGTCCGCTGGGCGAGATTGTGGTAATGGCGCCGGATGCACCCCGCTCTGGAAGTGCGTGTGCGCTGACTGTAACGGAACCTATCCACTACCAGTTGGTCCGTAAGGATGTTGGGCTGACGGTATACAAGTGTTCCGGTACGCCGACTGATTGTGTGAAGCTGGCTTTTCATACGGTGCTCGACCGCAAGCCCGACTTGGTGGTAGGCGGCATCAACCACGGCGACAATTCTTCTGTAAACCTGCATTATTCCGGTACGATGGGCGTTGTGATAGAGGGATGCCTGAAAGGAGTGCCTTCCATCGGATTCTCCCTTTGCAACCATGAGCCGAACGCTGATTTTGAACCTGCAGGTCCTTACATCCGCGAGATAGCCCGGCTGGTATTGGAGAAAGGACTCCCTCCGTTGACATGCCTCAATGTCAACTTCCCCGATACCAAAGAATTGAAGGGCGTGAAGATTTGCGAACAAACCAAGGGGCAATGGACCAATGAATGGGAAAACTTTGCCCATAGAGGAGATGTCCATTACTACTGGCTGACCGGCGAGTTTGAGAACAACGATGCCGAAAATGAGAAGAATGACCATTGGGCGCTTGATAACGGTTATGTGGCAATCACCCCGACCACGGTGGATGCAACGGCATACGGCTTGATTGATGAACTGAAAGCATGGTTCTGAATTAATTGACAATTATCAATTGATATGAAGTATTACTTGATTGTCGGTGAAGCTTCCGGCGACCTGCATGCCTCCCATCTGATGGCTGCATTGAAGGAGGAGGACTCGCAAGCGGAGTTCCGTTTCTTCGGAGGCGACCTCATGGCTGCAGTGGGCGGTGTGATGGTGAAGCATTACAAAGAGTTGGCGTATATGGGGTTCATTCCCGTATTGCTGCATCTGCGCACCATCTTTGCCAATATGAAGCGCTGCAAGGAGGATATTGTTGCGTGGCAGCCGGATGTGCTGATTTTGGTGGACTATCCGGGCTTTAATCTGGATATAGCCAAGTTTGTCCATGCCAACACAAGGATTCCTGTCTTTTATTATATCTCTCCCAAGATTTGGGCATGGAAGGAATACCGCATCAAGAATATTAAACGGGATGTGGATGAGCTGTTCTCCATCCTACCGTTCGAGGTGGAGTTTTTTGAAGGGAAGCACCGGTATCCGATACATTATGTCGGCAATCCGACAGTGGATGAAGTGACGGCTTTTCTTGCTTCCAGCTCAGAGACATTCGACGACTTTGTCCGGGCAAACGGACTTTCGGCCAAACCCGTCATTGCTCTGCTGGCCGGTAGTCGCAAGCAGGAAATCAAGGACAATCTGCCGGACATGCTTCGTGCGGTAGCTTCTTTTCCCGATTATCAACTGGTGCTGGCCGGTGCTCCGGGCATTTCTCCCGAGTATTACAAACGTTATGTGGGTGGGGCGGACGTGAAGATTATCTTCAACAAGACATTTCCTTTGTTGAGGCAGGCAGAGGCTGCACTGGTCACTTCGGGGACAGCAACGCTGGAAACTGCTCTGTTCCGTGTGCCGCAAGCGGTGTGCTACCATACTCCGATAGGGAAGGTTATCGCTTTCCTGAAACGGCATGTACTGAAAGTGAAGTACATTTCCCTGGTCAATCTCATAGCCAACCGGGAGGTGGTGAAAGAGCTGGTTGCAGATACCATGACGGTAGAGCAGGTACGCTCGGAGCTGAACCGCATTTTGTACGATAAGGAATACCGCCGTCAGATGCTCGAGGGATATGAGTATATGGCATCCCGTCTGGGAGAGGCAGGGGCACCCAAACATGCTGCCCGCAAGATGGTGGCATTGTTGAGGAGGAGCAGGGAGGAATAGTCGAAAAATTAAGAATTTGTTAAAATGGGGAAAGCCGGTGCAGTAAATGCCCGGCTTTTGTATTTTCTATACAGAAACAAATGAAAAGGACTTTGATTATGAAAAAGCTACATTGGTTATTTATGGCAATATGTTTGGCAGTGATGCCCGCTTTGCAATCATGTGATGATAACGACGGATATTCTTTGGGTAATTTTACCCCGCCTTTGTGGGCTACTGTGCGTGTTACGGGAAATGCCTTTTATTTAAACTGCGATGTCTGGGGGACACTCTGGCCGGTAAATACGGACATTGGGTGGTATGATGCTGTGGATGGGCAGCGTGTGATTACCGTGTTCAATCCTTTGTGGGACAACTATGCAGGATATGACCATGCTGTGAAGCTGCTGCGTCTGCAGAACGTCTTGACGAAAGAGGTGGAGATGCTGATTCCCGAAACCGAAGAGGAATTCGGTAATGACCCCGTGCTTATATATAAAGGTGATATTACCATCAGTGGTGGCTATATGAACATTTTTTTCATGCAGAACCTGCCATCTTCGACTGATAATAAACACCGCATCAGCCTGGTGCGTCCGCAAGAAGATGATGCTTTGTATGGCGAAGATGGATATGTCCATTTGGAACTCCGCTATAACGACTATGATGACTTGACGGGACGTCGTAGTCCTGGTGCTGTCTCCTATAACTTGAACAGTCTGGACATCCCTTCTGAAACCAAAGGCATCAAGTTGAAACTCAATTCAGAAGAGAATGGAGAGGTGGAAGTAACCTTTGATTTGAAAACTGCGGGGAGTAATGAAAAGCTGACTACTAATGTGGATTTGTCCAATATGCAGTTGAAGTAAGAAAGAGTTTGCGAGAGTATATAGTTAGAAAGAGCACCCGGGATTTTGATGTCATTCATCTTGCCCGGGTGCTCTTTTTATATCTGTTTTATGTAAGTTTGGTCATGTGAGCCGTCGTTAGAACATCGTCAAGGCATATAGATAAACAACTGCTGCAGGAATTGCCATCAGGGCACTGTCGAAACGGTCGAGCATCCCTCCATGCCCCGGCAGAATGTTACCGGAATCCTTGATGCCCAATTGGCGTTTCATGAGTGATTCGGTCAGATCGCCCCAAGTGCCGAAAATGACGACAACGATTGCCAGACCTACCCATTGCCATCCTGGCATAAAAGGAAAGAAATGTGCAAAGCCAAGAGAGGAAGCGATGGAGAATATTCCGCCGCCGATGCTGCCCTCCCAGGATTTTTTAGGTGAGATGCGTTCGAACAGACGGTGTTTGCCTATCAGCGAACCTACGCAATAGGCACCTGTATCGCTCAACCAGATAAAAACGAAAATGGAAAGCGGTAGAATAGGGTTGTAGGTCACACTGCCCGTTTCCGGGGAGTTCTGAAAAGCAAGTACGTTCAGCAGGGCAAAGGGGAGTGCCACGTACAATTGGCTTAGCATGGAGTAGGCCCAGTTACCCGTCGGATTCTTTTTCTTGAGGTAAAGTTCCGTAATCATCATGTAGAGCAATAGTCCCAAATAAGGAAGGAATACTCGTGCTCCTACAGACTGCTGGGTACAGAAACTCATCAATGCAAGGAAAAGGTAGGCTCCCCCCAATGCAGTGATGGTCTTGTTTATGCTTACTTCGCCGCTCTTGCTGACTAATTGGGCAAACTCATGTACGCTCAGTGCGCTGATAATGGTGAACAGTATACCGAACGAAAGGGGGCTGTAAAGAATACAGCCCACCAATACTATGACGAATAACACGCCGGTAACGGCACGTTGGATAAAGTTATTTTTCATGCTTTTCTTCTTCCTTAACTTCCTTTTCTGCTTCTATGGCTTTTTGCTCTTCTTCTTGCTCCGCTTTTTTCAGCTCGGCAGCAGTCTTGTTTGCACTGATTTCTTCCGAACGGGAAGCCCATGGACGTTTCCCAAAGATGTGTTCAACGTCTTCGGCAAAGATTACTTCTTTGTCAATCAGCAGTTGTGCCAGCCGGTTGTGCCCTTCTTGGTTTTCGGACAATATTTTCTTGGCACGTTCGTACTGTTCATTAACCATCTGCTTCACTTCTTCGTCAATCAATTCCGCAGTCTTTTCGCTATACGGGCGGTTGAAGGAATATTCCTCATTATTATAATAGCAGAGGTTGGGTAGTTTTTCGCTCATACCCAGATAGGCAATCATACCGTACGCCTGCTTTGTCACGCGTTCCAAGTCATTCATGGCTCCGGTGGATATTCTACCTAAGAATAGGTCTTCGGCGGCACGTCCTCCCAAGGTGGCACACATCTCATCGAGCATCTGTTCCTTAGTGGTGATTTGCCGTTCTTCCGGCAGATACCAAGCCGCGCCCAAAGCGCGTCCACGGGGTACAATGGTTACTTTAATCAGTGGATTGGCGTATTCCAGTAACCAGGAGATACTGGCATGGCCGGCTTCGTGTATGGCAATGGAACGGCGTTCGGCCTCGGTAGTGATTTTGGTTTTCTTTTCCAACCCACCCACAATGCGGTCTACAGCGTCCAGGAAGTCTTGCTTTCCGACAAACTTTTTGCCGTGGCGGGCGGCTATCAAAGCTGCTTCGTTACATACATTGGCAATGTCTGCCCCCGAGAATCCGGGAGTCTGGCGTGCCAGAAGGTCTACATCCACACTATTGTCTATCTTGATGGGGCGCAGGTGTACACCGAATACTTCCTTACGCTCATTAAGGTCGGGTAGGTCTACATGTATCTGGCGGTCAAAACGTCCGGCGCGCAGCAATGCCTTATCCAAAACATCCACACGGTTGGTGGCGGCTAAGATGATAACACCACTGTTGGAGCCGAAACCGTCCATCTCGGTCAGTAACTGGTTCAATGTGTTCTCGCGCTCGTCGTTGCCACCCATAGCGGCTGCTTTGGCACGGGCACGCCCTACAGCGTCAATCTCGTCGATGAACACGATACAAGGTGCTTTTTCCTTTGCTTGGCGGAACAAATCGCGGACACGGGAAGCTCCCACGCCGACAAACATTTCCACAAAGTCGGAACCTGCCAAAGAGAAGAAAGGTACGTTGGCTTCTCCGGCCACGGCCTTTGCAAGCAGGGTCTTTCCGGTTCCCGGAGGGCCTACCAGCAAGGCGCCCTTGGGTATCTTACCTCCCAAATCGGTATATTTCTGGGGCTCTTTCAAGAACTCGACAATTTCTTCTACCTCTTGCTTGGCTTCAGCAAGTCCTGCCACATCCTTGAATGTAATCTTGATGGGGGAACCTTTTTCAAACAATTGGGCCTTGGACTTTCCTACGCTGAAGATGCCTCCACCTCCGCCCATGCCTCCACCACCGCTCATGCGGCGGGACATGAAAATCCAGAAACCGATAAGGAATGCAAAGGGGAGAATCTGCCACAAAATGGCACCGAAGTAGTTCCGCTTTTTTTCGTAGTTAATGGAGCCGTCAAAGTGGGCGTCGTCTCTTTCCTTTTGCAGGAAATTACCTAGGCTCTCGCGTGAGGGGGCCTCGGTCGTAATAAGCGGATTCTTGCCTACGCGGCTGGAGTCCTGACGAAATACGTTTCCTACGTGCTGGGGTTTGACGTATGCTTCGACGGAATTGTCGTCGTAGCCGATGACTTTGCTTATATAACCGTCTCGTACATATTGCTGGAATTCATCATAAGAGATGTTTTTAGTTGCCGTACCACTTTCATTGGTCAGGTACAACCCCAGCAACATCATCGCTATAATCATATACAGCCAGTTCAGGTTGAACTTGGGCATATTCACTTTATTGGGTTTCTTGTTGGTATTATTGTCCATACGTTTTGATTAATCGAGGTCAGGAATTTGAGTTAATTTGGCGTCTGCCCATAGGTGCTCCAGATTGTAGAATTCCCTTGTTTCAGGCAGGAAGACATGCACCAATATGTCCGAGTAGTCCATAGCTACCCATTCGGCATTGCGCAGCCCGTCTACGGCAAAGGGCTTGGTATCGGCACCCTTGCGTGTGAAGTCCCTGATGGATTCTACAATGGCTGTCACTTGGCTGGGAGAGTTTCCTTGGCAGATGACGAAATAATTGCATATTGTATCGTCGATTTTTGTCAGATCTGCGATGACGATTTTTTTTCCTTTTTTATCTTGAATACCTTCTGTTATCTGTTGAATCAGTTTCTTCGTTTCGTTCATTATACATTATTATATTAAAACAGTTGACAAATATACGTTGATTTCTCATATCAAACACGCAAAAGAGGAAAACTCTTTCAATTTTTGATTTTTTTTAGTTATATAATTCTTTGGATTACGGTATCTTATCAGTTTTTTGCGAAAAAAATACTCGTTTTTGTTTTGATTTATAGAAATCTTTGTATCTTTGCAACCGCAAAACGGAAATAATAACAATTGGGCTATGGTGTAATGGTAACACTACAGATTCTGGTCCTGTCATTCCTGGTTCGAATCCAGGTAGCCCAACGAACTTACCTTATTTAAGTCAAAAAACCACTAAAATCGCAAGTTTTAGTGGTTTTTTGTTGCTTTTCGACCATGTACGAAAATTTCAGTGTAGGCATTCGGTGGCAAATTCAGTGACAAGGCTTCTGTAAGCCGGAAATATTCTGTAAATTTGTAGCATTTCAACATTAAAGCAGAATTTTATGGCAAAAGAATTAGCACTGAAGTACGGCTGTAACCCTAACCAGAAGCCGGCTCGCATTTTCATGCAGGAGGGGGAGTTACCTATTGAGGTTTTGAATGGACGTCCGGGGTATATTAATTTTATGGATGCCTTGAATGGATGGCAGTTGGTAAAGGAACTGAAAGAGGCGACCGGTATGCCTGCTGCAACTTCATTCAAACACGTCAGTCCGGCGGGTGCCGCCATCGGCTTGGAACTCAACGAGACAATGAAGAAGATTTATTTTGTGGATAATCTTCCGCTCTCTCCGCTTGCTTGCGCATATGTGCGTGCCCGCGGTGCCGACCGTATGTCTTCCTATGGTGACTTTATCGCTTTGAGTGATGTGTGCGACGAGGCTACTGCACGTTTTATTAACCGCGAGGTCTCGGATGGCGTTATTGCTCCGGGGTATACGGACGAAGCACTGGCTATCTTGAGGGAAAAGCGTAAAGGAACTTACAATGTGATTCAGATAAGTCCCGACTATAATCCTGCCCCGATTGAACATAAGGATGTCTTTGGTATCACGTTTGAGCAGGGACGTAATGAGATAAAGCTGAACGGAGATGAACTCTTTGCGAACATTCCTACTCGGAATAAGAATTTTCCGGAAGCTGCGAAGCGTGATTTGATGATAGCGCTTATCACTTTAAAATATACGCAGTCGAATTCTGTATGCTATGTGAAGGACGGTCAAGCTATCGGTATTGGTGCCGGCCAGCAGAGCCGTATCCACTGTACTCGCTTGGCGGGCAACAAGGCTGACATTTGGTATTTACGCCAGCATCCGAAGGTGTTGAATTTGCCATGGGTAGAGAAAATCCGCCGTGCCGACCGTGATAATACGATTGATGTCTATATCAGTGAAGACCATGACGATGTGCTGGCTAACGGTGTTTGGCAGCAGCTCTTTACGGAGAAACCTGAAGTGCTGACCCGTGAAGAAAAACGGGCTTGGTTGGATACATTGAAAGGTGTTTCTTTGGGTTCGGATGCATTCTTCCCTTTTGGAGACAATATTGAGCGTGCCCATAAGAGTGGAGTAGATTACATTGCCCAAGCGGGTGGTTCTGTACGCGATGACCATGTGATTGAAACTTGCGATAAATATGGCATTGCCATGTCGTTCACGGGTATCCGTCTGTTCCATCATTGATAAGGTGTATAAAAAGTAGACCCGCCCCCACGGCTGCATAGCTGTAGGGGCGGGTTCCTTTTTTATTAAGTCTTATCTTGTTACGTTATCCTTGGTTTTTGATGTTCTCGTCCACCACTTTTATCTTTTCTTTTACAAGTTCGATGTCTGCTTTCAGCTTTTCCACCTTGCGGTTGATTTCTGTCAGCAGACTGTTTCCCTTCTTGGAAGAAGTGGTTAGGAAGCCGAGATTGTTTTCATATGTCTGGAGCTCGTTCTTCATATTGTCGAAGGCACGTACCAGTTTCTCACGTTCCCGGTAAAGGGCTTGTGGACTACCTTCTTGAATGGAGCTGATAGTCGACTTGAAGTTGCTTAGCTTCTTGTTGGAGGCGCTGATGTTGAAGCGTTCAAACAATTTGTCTACCTGGCTGTGGTATTGCTTATAGATTCGGTCTTTCTCTTTGAAAGGTACATGTCCTATGCCGTTCCACTCTTTCATGAGGTCGCGTACCAGTTGGGTAGCTTCCTCCGTATCCATTTGGTCATCGATAGCATTCAGTTTCTCGATGATGGCTTTTTTCTTTTCCAGATTTTCTTGCTCTACGCTGCGCTGTGAAGAAGTGGCTTTGTTCTTTTGTTCGAAGAAGTAGTCACAAGCGGAGATGAAACGTTTCCATACGGCATCCGAATATTTCTTTGCTACTGGGCCGATGGTTTTCCATTCTTTCTGAAGTTTGGTCAGTTCATCGGCGGTTGCTTTCCAGTCGGTACTGTCCTTCAGAGCTTCTGCTTTTTCGCACAAGGCACGCTTCTTTTCCAAGTTTTCGTTCATACCTTCCTTCAGGCTCTTGAAGAACTCTCCCTTTTTACGGAAGAACTCGTCGCACGCTTTGCGGAAACGTTCGAAAATCTTCACGTTCATTTTTTGCGGAGCGAAACCGATGGTTTTCCATTTGTTTTGAAGTGCGATGACTTCTTGCGTCTTGCTCTCCCAAGAAGCAAAGTTTGTCAGTTCTTTGTAGTCAATGGCTTCTATGATTTCGCAAATTACAGTCTTTTGGTCAAGATTGTGTTGTTCCACTTCCTTCAATGCTTCGAAATGTTGCTGGTGACGTCGGTTTACGGTTGTAGAGGCTGCTTTGAAACGTGCCCAGATTTCGTCGCGTAGTTCCTTGGCTACCGGCCCTGTATCACGAAATTCTTGATGTAGCTTCTGTAACTGATGGAAAGCTGAAACTACATCCGCTTCATCCGCCAGCTTTTCGGCAGCTTCACAGAGATGTGTCTTGATTTCCAAATTCTTCTTGAAATCGTATTCGCGGAATTCATTGTTCAGTTTCAGAAGGTCATAGAATTTCTCAACATACAATTGGTAGTTTTTCCAAAGCTCGTTGACCTTAGCTTGCGGAACGAGTTTAACTTCGTTCCATTGCTGCTGTAGTTTCTTGAACTCCGTATAGCTCTTGTTGGCGTCATCTGGAGATTCAACCAGCTCCTTCAGCTCTTCGATGATGGAAAGCTTTACCTGCAGGTTCATTTCCTTTTGCTTCTCCAATTCGGCTGTGAGTGCACTTCTTTTTTCTTTGATGACGGACATGATATTCTTGAACTCTTCCTCCACACAGTCTGTTTGTGGAACAAAGTTCTCCGCGGCGCCTCCGTTTTCAATGAACAGTTTTCTGGCCGCATCCTGCTCAGCATTGTGCAGCTTGTAGAAAGATTGCTTCAAACCGTCTATTTCAGGTTTTGCCACGTTCTCCACGTCTGCAACCACCTCTTTGAGTTTGGCAAGTATTTCCTCTTTCGTGAGCTTCTGAACTGGCTCTACCGGCTTTTCCGAAACGATTTCTTCAGCGGGAGTTTCTGTTGTTGCCGGTTCAGAAACCTCTGCTGCCTTCTTTTCTTCTTCTAATTCCACCGGCTTTTCGGGGAGATTAGTGTCATGAGTGTCCGTCATTGTATTTACTTTTTTAGAAACGGGTTCCTCCCGTTCGGGTTACATTAGGCTACAAATTAATGAAATAAAATGATTACTTCATACAATTTGCCTTGATTTTTTTCTATTTTCTTGTTTTTATGACAGTAAGACAGTGATACCCATGTACAGCATCATGCCTATAATGTCATTGGTAATGGAGATAAACGGGCCGGTGGCAATGGCCGGGTCAACCTTCAGTTTCTCTAAAGTCATGGGGACTAGCGTTCCGAAGATGGAGGCGAACATGACGACTGCAAAGAGGCTGATGGAGACGGAATAAGTGACCGTAGCCGTAGCTCCGAACCGGATAAAATTATAGATGTATACCAGCAGGGAGATGATGGTGGCATTGATGACCGCCACTACTGCTTCCTTGGCTACCTGCTTGAAGGTGTCTTTGGCATCCAGTGAGCTGTTGGCAAGGCCTTGCACGATGATGGCAGACGACTGGGTTCCCACGTTTCCCCCCGTACCACCAATCAACGGAATATAAAGGGCCATTTCCGGATGGGCGGCGAAAGTCGTGTCGAAGTTACCCAATATCATGGAGTTGCCTATACCGCCTAACATACCGATAAGTAACCATGGAAGGCGAGCAGAAGTTTGGCGCATGACATTATCGTCCGTTTCTACATCTTGGGACAAACCGGATGCCAGCTGGTAATCACGTTCCGACTGTTCGCGGACTTCGTCCATAACGTCGTCTACGGTAATCTGGCCTACCAGACGCCCGATACTGTCTACAACAGGAGCTGCCACCAAGTCATACTTTTCGATGATTTGTACCACTTCGTCAATGGGGGTATCTACATGGACGGAGATAGGATCTTTCCGCATCACATGCTTTACCTTGGAGACAGAAGGGGAAGTTATCATTTTCTTCAATGGGAATACCCCTTGCAGACGGTCTTCGTCGTCGATGACGTATACGTAGTAAATTTCATCCAGCTTTTCAGCTTGCAGGCGCATTTCCTTCAGGCACTCCGGCATACTCCAGTTTTCATTGACAGTCACCATTTCCGTACCCATCAAACCACCGGCAGTGTCTTCATCATATTTCAGCAGGTCAACGATGTCACCGGCTTGTTCTATATCTTCGATGTGCGAAAGTACTTCCTCCTGCTTGTCTTCATCAAGTTCGCGCATCAGGTCTACGGCATCGTCCGTGTCCATATAATCCACGAAACGCTTGGCAATGGTCTCCGAAGGAAGAAGTTCCAGGAATTCTTTCCGGATGTCTTCGTCCATTTCAACCAGTACGTCCGCTGCCGTTTCGTTGTCAAGGAGGCGGTAAACGAAGC
This sequence comes from Bacteroides sp. D20, assembly GCF_003436255.1. NCBI lineage: Bacteria > Pseudomonadati > Bacteroidota > Bacteroidia > Bacteroidales > Bacteroidaceae > Bacteroides > Bacteroides sp. D20. Next base: position 251,509 of record NZ_QSOO01000001.1, read on the forward strand.
GGGCTTCCTCCAAGCCGAGGTCATTACACAGTTCTGCAATATCCGCCGGGTGAAGGTCTGTCAAAAGTGTTTTGACGTTTTCCGCGTCTTTCTGTTCTATCAGGCTTTTGACTTTGTCTATGTATTCTTCGTCTATTTCCATGATTGTTCGTGTTTGATCACTAATCATTAATCGTTTTCAATGCCTGCTCCACTTGGTTGGTCAGCTGAATAAATTCCTTTACGGACAGTTGTTCCGGGCGTTTATTAAATAATACGTCCTCCGTCAGTGGACAGTCTTTGCCGAGTATCGGCTTTATGGAGTTCCGTAGAGTCTTGCGTCGTTGATTGAACGTGGTTTTCACTACTTGCTTGAACAATTTCTCATCGCATCCTAAATCGTGCGTTTCATTGCGCATCATGCGGATGACGGCACTTTTAACTTTTGGGGGTGGGTTGAAGACATGTTCGTGTACCGTAAACAAGTACTCCACTTTGTACCATGCTTGTATCAGTACGCTTAGGATTCCGTATGTCTTGCTGCCCGGTCCGGCTGCTATGCGCTCGGCTACTTCCTTTTGTATCATACCCGTACAGCAGGGAATCAGGTCCTTATATTCCAGCATTTTGAAGAATATCTGGCTGGAGATATTATAAGGATAGTTTCCCGTCAATACAAAAGCTTGTCCGCCAAACAACCGTTGCAGGTTCATTTTGAGGAAGTCGTCCTCAATGATGTTGTCTTCCAGTTGCGGATAGGCTTCCCGTAGGTAGGCCACTGACTCGTAGTCCAGTTCTACTACTTTGACGTTGCGCTCTTTGGGCAGAAGAAACTGGGTCAGTACTCCCATTCCCGGACCAACTTCGAGGATGGGAATTTCGGGACAGACATCTACCGTGTCGGCGATGTCTTGTGCCACTTTCAGGTCTTTCAGGAAGTGCTGCCCGAGAAACTTTTTAGGTTTAACTACTCTCATGTATCAACTAAATCATTACTTTTGCTCCGTAAATGCAGGCTGTAATGCGAACTACAACCTATCTTTACACGGAGCAAAGGTAGTTCTTTTCAATGAAGAATGAAGAATGAAGAATGAAGAATTTGGGAATATCGTATGAATAAGCTGCTAAAAAAGACATTGAAAATCATCTTACCCATTTTATTAGGTGGTTTTATCCTCTATTGGGTATATCGTGATTTTGACTTTTCAAAGGCAGAAGAAGTTCTCCTTCATCAGACGAACTGGTGGTGGATGTTGTTGTCCTTGTTCTTCGGTGTGATGAGCCATGTGTTACGAGGCTGGCGTTGGAAGCAGACTTTGGAGCCACTGGATGCTCATCCCAAAACAAGCGATTGCGTCGATGCCATTTTCGTATCTTATGCCACCAATCTGGTACTGCCCCGTGTGGGAGAGGTTTCACGTTGTGGAGTACTTGCCAAATATGATAATGTTTCCTTTGCGAAGTCCTTGGGGACGGTGGTGACAGAGCGGTTGGTAGATACGCTTTGCATTCTGCTGATTACGGGGATTACTTTTTTGGTGCAGATGCCCGTTTTTTTCCGTTTTTTCGAGGAGACGGGCACCAAGATTCCTTCGCTGGTGCATCTTGTGACTTCCCCTTGGTTTTATGTGGCTTTTTTTTCTATTATTGGTGTTTTGGTACTTCTCTATTTTCTGTTGCGTATGCTTTCTTTTTTTGAAAAGGTAAAGGGAGTAGTCTTGAATATATGGGAAGGTGTGATGTCGCTTAAGAATGTGAAGAATGTGCCTTTGTTTGTTCTTTACACTTTACTTATTTGGCTATGCTATTTCTATCATTTCTATATAACTTTCTATTGCTTCCAGTTTACGGAGCACCTTAGTTTCCTTGCCGGGCTGGTGATGTTTGTCGGCGGAACGTTTGCAGTCATTGTTCCCACGCCCAACGGGGCAGGACCCTGGCACTTTGCTGTCATCACTATGATGATGCTTTATGGGGTAAATGCTACGGATGCGGGTATATTTGCTCTGATAGTGCATGGCATACAGACGTTGCTGGTGATAGTGTTAGGCATCTACGGGTCGTTACACCTGGCATTGGCGAATAGGGCAAAGAAATAGACGTTTCTTGTGGTGGGTTCCTATATTGTCACTTCTTGTGTTAGAGGACAGAGACAGTACTTATAGAGAGTACTCCTTTAAAAGTACTGTAATACTTCTTTGCAAGTACTTCAGTACTTCCTTATAAGTACTGAAGCCTAAAGGTTGTTGGAAGATTGGTTTCTTTAAACGATATTGTTGCTTGGATATAGAAGTGGGAGAAATTCCTAAATATGGTAGCTATATTAGGTGCAGATGTTCTATCGCAATATGTGAAGATGTAAAAGCCATGTTTAAGATAGCTGATGATTTAGTACTTTAGAAAAATCCCGGTTTATTGTACTTTCCGAGAATAAACCGTTATATTTGCGAAAACTAACTTTTTAGAATTATGAGTACAATCTTACAGTTAGCTCCACAGAATGTATGGAAGCACTTTTATTCACTGACCCAGATTCCCCGTCCGTCAGGACATATGGAGAAGATTACCAAATTCCTTATTGATTTTGGAAAAGGCTTGGGGTTGGAATCATTTGTCGACGAGGTCGGCAATGTTATTATTCGTAAGCCTGCCACTCCGGGTATGGAAAACCGCAAAGGCATCATCCTTCAGGCGCATATGGACATGGTGCCTCAGAAGAACAACGATACTATTCACGATTTTACAACAGATCCCATTGAAACCTATGTTGACGGTGATTGGGTGAAAGCCAAAGGTACCACGCTGGGAGCAGATAATGGTTTGGGAGTAGCTGCCATTATGGCGGTGCTCGAAGATAATAACTTGAAGCATGGCCCATTGGAAGCCCTGATTACCAAGGATGAAGAAACGGGAATGTATGGTGCATTCGGTTTGAAACCCGGAACTATGCAAGGGGAAATTCTGCTGAACCTTGACTCTGAGGACGAAGGCGAACTCTATATCGGCTGTGCCGGTGGTCTTGATATTACTGCTACTTTGGAATATAAGGAGGAGACGCCTATGGCCGATTTCGTTGCCCGTAAGATTACGCTGAAAGGTTTGCGTGGCGGTCACTCCGGTTTGGAAATCAATGAAGGGCGCGGTAATGCCAATAAATTGCTGGCACGCATCGTACATGATTTGCTGATTGAGTTTGACTCCCAGCTGGCAAGTTTTGAAGGTGGTAATATGCGTAATGCTATCCCCCGCGAAGCACATGCGGTATTGGTGTTCAATCCTGAGGATATGGACGGTTTGGAAGATTATATGAAGGAATACGAGGCACAACTGAATGACGAATATGCTCCGATTGAAAGTGGTATTACCCTGAGTATAGAAGAGGTAACTCTACCCACTGCCGTTGTTCCTTCAGAAATTCAGGATAATATGATTAACGTGTTGATGGCTTGCCAGAATGGTGTGATGCGTATGATTCCTACTGTTCCCGATACTGTAGAAACCTCCTCTAATTTGGCTATCGTAATCATTGCAGATGGTAAGGCCGAAGTTCGTATTTTGGCGCGTAGTTCTTGCGATACGATGAAGGATTTCCTGGCAGACAGCCTGACAGCTTGTTTCGCTATGGCAGGTATGAAGGTGGAGTTGAGTGGTGGCTATTCCGGATGGCAACCCAATGTGGATTCTCCCATACTGCATGCCATGAAGCTGTCCTATAAGCAGCAGTTTGGTGTGGAACCTGCCGTGAAGGTTATTCACGCAGGTCTGGAATGCGGTATTATTGGTGCCAATTGTCCAGGACTCGATATGATTTCTTTCGGTCCCACTTTGCGTTCTCCGCATTCACCGGACGAGCGTGCGTTAATTCCTACTGTTTCCAAGTTCTATGATTTCTTGGTGGCTACATTGGAGCAGACTCCTGAAAAGTAGAGAATACTTTATGTAATGAATAGGGGCAGGGTGCTTTATTAAGTATCCTGCCTTTTTTGTCTGTGACAGTTTGTCCTCTTTCTGCCAGAATGTCCCAGACTTATTACAATGGTATGTCAATATCCTTGCACTTTCTCCCTAAAAATTGACCTAAGTCAAGAAATATGTTATAAAACATGTTTTCTATCCGTTTTTTGCTTGTTATCTTGAACAAAGGCTCTATTTTTGTGTTGTAAAACATGAAAACAATAGAAAACTAGTAGATTTTTTAAGGATAACAAGATTGATTTTAGGAGGATAACAAAATGAAAATGTTAAAGAGTTTTTTTAAGCATGTCGGCGAAGCCGATAAGAACATTTGGGGTTACGTAATGCTTTAAGCATTCCCCCCCTTTCGTGAAGTATTGAATTTTAGTTTTCAGGTATTAGTTTAATTTTTTAAGATTATGAAAAAGAAGATTGCAAATTCATTTAAGCACATTCTTACCGCAGCTGGTAAGAATTGGATGGAGGCAATGAGATATTATAGCCTCCAAATGTGAGTACACTAACATTTAAGTATAGCACAAGGGATATGTTTGCAAACATATCCCTTGTTTTTTTGTAGGAGTAGAATAAGATTTTTTATGTCCAAAAGTACATTTGTTTGAACTTTATTCACTTCCTTTGTTATTAATACAAAGACTAACAAACGAATAATTATGAGAGTAATTCAAAGAATTTGTAGCATATTGTTACTGCTGGTTACATTTGGGGCTTCGGCATTGTATGCGCAGACGTACGATAAGTTGTGGAAGCAGGTGGAGCAGGCTCAAAAGAAAAGCCTGCCTCAAACAGTGATAAAACTGGCTGATGAAATCTATCGGAAAGGTCGGCAAGAGCAGAATGCTCCGCAAATGTTGAAAGCCTACATTTGTAGGGAGACTTATCAAGAGGGGCTGACTCCGGACAGCCTTTACTCCAGTCTGAAATATATGGAATCTTGGGCACAATCGGAGAGGAATCCGGTGAACAAGGCTATTCTACACTCTTTGTTGGCATATGAATATGCTGACTTGATGCGGAAGAATCGCCGTGTCTTGCTGTCACGTACTTTACTGACTGTTGACGAGGTTCCAGCAGATATCCGTGAGTGGAGTATCAGCCAGTTTGTGGATAAAATAGATAGGTGTAACCGTGCATCCTTGCAGGATTCCATCCGCTTGCTCAATACATCTGCAGAACAATATGTGCCTTTTGTGGTGTTGGAAGACGGTAGCCGGTTCTATGGGCACGATATGTACCATCTATTGGTGAGCCGTGCTGTTGATGCTTATCGGCAGCTGGATGGTTTCAGCGTGGATTCTTTGGTACAGACCCGTATCGAAAGGATTTATCTGGATATGATGAATGCTTATCGCCATCGTGCCGGTTCGGAAGATGCTATGTTGCTCTGTTCTCTTGATTATTGGAACTGGAAGTTGACCGGTGGTATCAGCCAGCAGCCTTATCCTACTTTCCGAATGCGTCAGGAAAAGGCTAATCGGGAATATCTTGAGGTTTTGAATAAATTGATAAAGGAATACGGTTCACGAGAGGTTTGTGCCGAGGTTTACATTCATAAAGCCAACCACCTGCGCCGTTTGGAACCGAAACGCGCTGATGAGGCTCTAAAAGTCTGTGAAGAAGGCTTGAAGCGCTATCCTGCGTATAAGCGTATCAATGAGTTGAAAAATATCCGTGAACAGATTTTACAGCCTGAACTCATTCTGACTATGAATGAAAGCGGTTATCCCGGCGATTCGGTGAATATGAGGCTGCATTATCGTAATGTCGAGGGCTTCACTCTCAACTTATATACCACTACTTTAAGTGAAGTACCTTGGATGGACCATGGTATAAATAAAGATACTTATAGAAAGTATGCCCGGAAGTTTTCTTCCACGCATTTTGGCTTAAAGCCGTTGCCAGGCAAGGATAAATTGCCTGAAGATGTCCCTTATCTTGCCTCGGACACTGTATTTAAGTTCATGATTCCTCGGGAAACGGGAGTCTATATTCTTCAAATAGTACCTGATACTGAAACGGCCCGTACAGATGATAAATTTCTGGTATCTACCCGCTTCAAGGTGCTGACATTGGATTTGGGTGACAACCGTATGGAAGTGGCTACATTGGATGCCCGTAGTGGACAGCCGATTGCTGGTGCCAAGGTGAGTTTCTACTCTTTTTATGATGAGAAGAATAGAAAAGCGATGGCAGAGGTACTGACTGATGCCGGGGGGAAAGCTGTATTACCCTGGCAGAGTGAAATCCGAAGTTATGTGGCGCGTAAAGGCAGAGACACAGCCATGATGCCGCAGAACGTTTATATGAATCATCCTTATTACGGTATTAAGGATACAGATTGGAGGCAGATGGCATTGCTGACAGACCGTTCGCTTTATCGTCCCGGGCAGACCGTTCATGTAAAAGGGATAGCTTACAAGCAGAATAGTGATAGCGCCCAGGTACTACAAGGAGTTGATTATGAGCTTGTCTTGTTGGATGCCAACCGCAAGGAACTTGCCACCAGGAAGGGGCGGACCAATGATTTCGGCTCTTTTGCTACGGAGTTTGTACTTCCGGCAGCTTGCCTGAATGGCATGTTCAGCATACGAACCAAAGAGCCTCAATCTACCGTCACTTTTAGGGTAGAGGAGTACAAGCGACCTACGTTCGAGATTGCCTTCACTCCGGTTTCGGAAGCTTATCGGCTGGGTGACAAGGTTGTGTTGAAAGGAAATGTCAAGGCCTTCAATGGCATGATGGTGCAGGATGTGCCATTGGCATATACGGTGACTCGCCGGAATCCGAGACCTGGTTATTGGAGCAATGCTGATAAACCATTATTGTCTGACACCATACAATTGGATACCAACGGGGATTTTTCCATACCCTTGACTTTGGAAGCTCCGGCTGTAGATACAGACGGGTATGGGAGTGTGTATACTTATCATGTGGAGGCGGTGGTGACGGATGAGGCCGGTGAAACGCAATCCGCTTCGTATAACTTGTTGGCAGGTCCTAAGGCTTATTCCTTTGATATTCGCTTGCCTCAATATGTTTGTAAGGAAGACAGTATGCTTTTCACTTTTGGAGTGAATAATGTAATGAATATTCCTCAGCACATTGAAGGTTCCTATTGCCTTTATCCATTTGCAGAACAAAATGGGGCAAGGAATATTGCAGGTTCTGAACCTTTGGATGATGTTGTATTGGAGGGTACCTTCACAGCCAATCGGCTCCAGGATTTTTCGGCTTGGAACAAGCTTCCTTCAGGTAACTATCGCTTGAAACTTTCTGTACGTGATAGTTTGGGACGTGAAGAGAATAACGGGGCATATGGCAGTGACAGTTTCATGCTCTTTTCAAAGAGTGACAAGCGTCCGGCTGCGTTTACAGATTTCTTTTATTATAAAGAAAATGAGGAATTTGATGTACAGTACCCTGCCGCTTTTCTTTTGGGGACTTCTTATCGGGATGCATATGTGCTGATGGATGTCTTTTGTGACAGAAAACGCATTGAAAGCCGTGTGTTGCAGTTGAATGATACTATTATTCGTATGGAATTCCCTTATAAGGAAGCATATGGCAAGGGAATCACCATTCTTTTCAGTTTTGTGAAAGCTGGAGAGATGTACAGTCATCAGGTTGAACTGAAGAAGCGGGAGCCGGAACGTGCTCTCGACATGAAATGGGAAGTGTTCCGTGACCGTTTGCGTCCCGGACAGGAAGAAGAGTGGAAGCTCGTCATAAAGACGCCTCAAGGTATGCCTGCTGCGGCTGAGATGTTGGCTACGATGTACGACGCTTCACTGGATAAGATTTATAAGAGTAACCAGATACTACGGGTTTTCTATCCGGATAATCTGTATGGGGCATTCCGTGGTGCGAGCCGTTATAATAGCAATTACTTCTCCGTTTGTTTCCCGTTGAAGGCTTGGAGGGTTCCGGTGTGGTCGTTTGACTACTTCTGTTCTCCTTATATGGATGGGAGGATGCGGATAGTGATGGTAGAAGACAATGCGCTTTTGGAAGAAGTAAGTGTTGTGGGGTATGGGACTACCCGGAATAGCTCTTTGACCGGTAATCTTAGAATACGTGGTGCCAACCAGCCGATGTTTGCTGCCAAAGAAGACTCCGGGAATGCTGTTGAAGTGAAATATGTTCCTGCACAAGTAGCGGAAGACGCGGTGGAAGATGTTGTTTTTGAATCGGAAACGATACCGGTTGGCGAGGCCTTGCAACCTATTGAGGGGCTTCGCACCAACTTTGCCGAAACAGCCTTTTTTTATCCTCAACTTCGTACAAACGAACAAGGGGAGCTTGCGTTTTCTTTTACGATGCCGCAGAGCTTGACTTGTTGGAATTTCCGTGGTTACTCACATACTAAGGATATGCTGACTGGGATGTTGGATGCTTCCGTTGTAACTGCCAAGGAGTTTATGCTGACTCCGAATATGCCTCGGTTTGTCCGCGTTGGAGATAAAACGCAGATAGCCGGAACAATAGCCAATCTGACGGGTAAAGCGGTGAAAGGAACAGCAGTATTCACACTGTTCGACCCTATGACGGAGAAAGTTATTGCTACTCAACGTCAGAAATTCTTGGTAGAAGCAGGAAGAAATACTGCTGTCAACTTCCATTTCGAAGTGTCCGACCGCTATGATTTGCTTGGTATTCGTATGGTTGCCGATGGAGGTACGTTTAGCGATGGCGAGCAGCATCTGTTGCCCGTATTAAGTAATAAGGAGTATATTACAGAAACGCTTGCTATGCCTATCCGTGGCGAGGAAACCCGTACGTTCTCATTAGACAGCCTTTTCAACCGTAATAGCCGTACAGCGACAGACCGTCGTCTGACTGTAGAATTTACCGGGAATCCGGCTTGGTATGCTGTACAAGCGTTGCCGGCATTGAGCCTGCCTGCCAATGATAATGCCATTTCTTGGGCTACAGCTTGGTATGCCAATAGTCTGGCAGGCTTCATTGCCAACAGCCAGCCCCGCATTAAGACTGTATTTGACAGTTGGAAGGCTGCCGGTGGCACGAAAGAAACCTTCCTCAGCCAGTTGGAGAAGAATCAGGATGTGAAGAATATCCTGCTCAGCGAGTCTCCGTGGGTACTGGAAGCTACTACTGAAGCCGAACAGCAGGCACGTATTGCCACGTTGTTTGATATCAACCAACTGAATAACCGCAATCTTTCCGCTTTTACCAAATTGAAAGAATTGCAGGGTGAAGACGGTGGATGGAGCTGGTATAAGGGAATGTCCGGTAGCCGCTATATAACTGGCTATATTACAGAATTACTTGTTCGTCTTCCTCTGCTGACGAAAAATGGACTGTCTGAAGAAGTTGCCGCCATGCGGCAGAAAGCTTTCGGCTATTTGAATCGGCAGGCTTTGGAAGAGTATCGCAATATCCGTAAAGCCGAAAAAAATGGCACCAGAATTACTGCCAACTCCGAATCGGCAATGACATATCTATATCTGATAGCCCTTAGCGGCGAACAAGTGCCGGCAGACAATCAAGCGGCTTACCGCTATTTCCTATCAAAAGTAGGTGCCAATCTTAAAGATGGAACCATGAGCAGCAAGGCGCAGTCTGCCATCATCCTGAAAGCAGTAGGGCGTACAGCCGAGGCGAATGAATTCATCGCTTCCCTCAAGGAACATCTGGTACAGACGGATGAACTGGGTGCATACTTTGCTTTCCAAGCAAATCCGTATAACTGGGGTATGCTGCCCATCCCTGCCCATGTGGAAGTAATGGAAGCCCTGCGTATGGCAGGTGGCAACGATGCTTTGGTGGAGGAAATGAAACTCTGGCTGCTGAAACAGAAGCAGACTACCAGTTGGAATTCTCCGGTTGCAACGGCTGATGCTGTTTATGCATTGCTTTGTCAAGGTACTAATCTGCTGGAAAGTCGGGGAGACGTACGTATCACGTTAGGTAACAAAGTTTTGGAAACATTGTCGCCTACAAAGACCATAATCCCGGGTTTGGGTTATGTCAAGGAAACCTTCGCTCAAGGAAGTCCGGAGCTGAAAGCTAAAACCGTCACCGTAGAGAAACGGGATGCAGGCATTGCCTGGGGAGCTGTTTATGCCCAGTATCTGTCACCCATATCTGATGTAAAGCAGCAGGGGGGTGAATTGAATGTAGAGAAGAAACTTTATGTAGAGCGTATATCGGCCGGTGGTAGCAAGTCCTTGCAACCGGTTACGGAAGGGACCGTATTATCCGTCGGTGATAAAATAGTGGCCCGTTTGACTATCCGCTTGGACCGTACTATGGATTTTGTTCAGTTGAAAGACCAGCGGGGTGCCTGCTTTGAACCTATAGGCTCGCTTTCCGGTTATCGTTGGAGTAATGGCCTCGGTTATTATGCAGAAGTGGAAGATGCCGCAACCAATTTCTTCTTCGACCATTTGGGCAAAGGCGTTTATGTCTTAGAGCACAGTTATCGCATAGCCCGTGGCGGAACATACGAAACGGGGCTGGCCACGATACAGTGTGCGTATGCTCCGGAGTATGCTTCGCATTCGGCGGGAGGGATAATTGTAATAAAGTAACAATAGAGTATGGAGCGGAGCGCAATTTGTACAAATTGCGCTCCGCTATTTTAGGTACTCTCGCTAAAAACACCTATTTTTGTCCGACTAATATTGAATGAGAGTGGCAGAATTAGGAAATCTTGATATTAAGAAAAATAGATGAAGCGGATATTGATAACTTTATATGTGCTTGCAAGTGTGGTATTGACTGCTGTAGCGCAAGCTCGTTTTACCTCGAATACAGAGATGTACAGTTTCGGCCAGATAGAATGGAAGCATCCCGTGACTGTGCAATATACCATCACCAATACGGGTGACCAGCCTTTAGTGCTTACAGAAGTAGAGCCGGATTGCGCCTGCTCTGTGGCCCAGTGGACAAAAACGCCTATTGCTCCGGGGGCAAAAGGAACAGTAAATGTGACTTTTGACGCCAAGGCATTGGGACATTTCCAGAAATCCGTGGCTATTTACAGCAATGCGCAACCCAATCTGGTCTATTTGAAGTTCAATGGTGAAGTAGTACAGGAAATCAAGGACTTTACCAAGACGCATCCCTATCTTATCGGTCAGATACGTATTGACAAGAACAGCCTTGACTTCCCCGATATTCAGCATGGTGAGCAGCCGGTGATTCATATCGGCGTGGTCAATCTTTCCGACCGTCCTTATGAACCGGTACTGATGCATCTGCCCCCTTATTTGCAGACAAAAGTAGAACCTAACGTGCTGCAAAAGGGAGAAAAAGGAGTGATTACACTTACATTGAATTCGGAAAGACTGACTGACCTCGGACTGACTCAAGCGTCGGTCTATCTTTCTCGCTTCTCCGGTGACAAGGTGGGCGATGAAAACGAAATTCCCGTTTCTGCCATTCTTTTACCGGATTTCTCCGGAATGACGGAAGTGGAGAAGGCAAATGCTCCTGTCATCAGCCTTTCTACCAAAGAAGTTGATATGAGTGCGATATTGGCCAAGAAGTCAAAAGCACGTCAAGATATTACCATTACCAATACCGGGCGTTCTCCTTTACAGATAAACAAGCTCCAGGTATTCCACCCGGCAGTGGGAGTTAACCTCAAGAAGAGTGTATTGCAACCCGGTGAAAGCACTCGCCTGCGGGTAACGGTAGTGAAGAAGAATATAGGCAAGAAGCGCCGTCATCTGCGTCTGCTGATGATTACCAATGACCCGATGCAGCCGAAAGTTGAAATCAACATTAAAGCAAAACAATAAGAAGTCGTAAAGTCCTTCATAACTCATAACTTATAACTCACAAATAGCCATGGAACATCCCGAAAATAATGAAGCATATAAAGGCTTGGTTGTCAATGCAGGCATTGAGCAACCTTCATCGGTCAATCCTTACTTGAAGAACCGTCCCAGGCGGAAGAAACGCGAGCTTTCCGTATCAGACTATGTGGAGGGTATAGTGAAAGGTGATGTTACGGTACTCAGCCAGGCTGTAACACTGGTGGAAAGTGTGAAACCGGAGCACCAGGCTGTGGCGCAGGAGGTGATAGAGAAGTGTTTGCCCTATTCGGGCAACTCCGTCCGTGTGGGTATCAGTGGTGTGCCCGGTGCCGGTAAAAGTACCTCTATTGATGTATTTGGCTTGCATGTACTGGAGGAACACGGCGGCAAGTTGGCCGTTCTTGCCATTGACCCGAGCAGTGAACGCAGCAAAGGCAGTATTCTCGGTGATAAGACGCGTATGGAGAAGCTCTCCGTTCATCCCAAGTCCTTTATACGTCCCAGTCCCTCTGCCGGTTCGCTGGGTGGCGTGGCACGCAAGACGCGTGAAACGATTGTGCTTTGTGAGGCTGCCGGTTTCGACAAGATATTTGTAGAGACGGTAGGGGTGGGGCAGAGTGAGACTGCCGTACATTCTATGGTAGACTTCTTCCTGCTGATACAGCTGGCGGGTACGGGCGATGAGTTGCAAGGCATCAAACGCGGCATCATGGAAATGGCCGATGGCATTGTTATTAATAAGGCTGATGGCGACAATCTGGAGCGGGCCAGACTGGCAGCAACGCAGTTCCGTAATGCGCTGCACCTCTTCCCGGCTCCGGAGAGCGGTTGGACACCCCAAGTGCTGACTTATTCCGGTTTCTATAATCTTGGTGTAAAAGAAGTGTGGGATATGGTCTATAAATACATTGACTTTGTGAAAGATAACGGCTATTTTGAATACCGCCGCAATGAGCAAAGCAAATACTGGATGTACGAGACCATTAACGAACAGCTGCGCGACAGCTTCTACCACAATCCGCAGATTGAAGCGATGCTGACTGGCAAGGAAAAACAAGTGCTACAGGGCAACTTGACTTCTTTTGTGGCTGCCAAGAACTTGCTGGACACCTATTTTGCAGAACTGAAGAAATAGGGGCATATCCCTTTCTCTATATCGATGACTAAGGAAAACAACATGGAAGTGGCGCGGCGGTTTACCCGCCGCCTTCATGAACTCCCTTCTGAGGAGCTGGAGCTCATTGCCGGTTTGTTTGTACGCCGTGAGGTGCACAAAGGAGAACTGTTGATTAGTGAAAAAGATATAGCCAGGGATATTGTTTTTGTAGAGAAAGGACTGCTTCGCCAGTTCTATTTCAAAGAAGGCCGGGACATTACAGAGAACTTTGCCTGCGACGGTGACGGCGCTATGTGTATCGTCAGCCTTTTCACCGGACGCCGTAATTGCCTTCAGCTGGAATCCTTGGAGGAAGGCGTCATCTGGAGCATTTCGTATGCAGGACTGGTCGAACTCTCTGAGCGTTATCTGCATATAGCCCGTCTGCTTCGCCATTTATTGGAGGGGTCTTTAATGCTTTCCCAATATAAAGCAGACTCTTGGCGTTTCGAAACCTCACGCGAGCGGTATGCGCGCTTCGTCAGGGATTATCCGGAGATAGCCCGGCGTGCCTCAGTCAACCACATAGCATCTTATCTGTTAATGACTCCCGAGTCTCTGAGCCGGGTACGTGCCGGAGTACTGTGACGGTGGAACGGCTGTTTTATACGGCTTTCCCTTCTTTCTCGAAATCCTTGCGTGACTTGCTTTGTGTCACGATGTACACTCCCAGGAATACCAAGGCTATGGCTATTCCCTTTTCCAAATTGAACACTCCCAATCCTAAGATGATGGCAACGGTTGAGGCCACGATGGGCTGCATGTAGTTGTACATGCTCACCACAGTGGGGCGCAACAGCCTCTGCGCACTCATTATGAAGATATAGGCAAGGAAGCTTCCTCCCACAACCACATATCCCGCTTGCAGCAGGGCGGCTGTAGATATTTCGCTCCACTGTATGGCAGCCACGTCGTGGTAAGAGAACGGGATGTAGCACATGGAGGCATAGACAAACATCCATTTGTTCAGGGTGATGGGAGAGTATTTTTGCGACAACCCCTTGAATACGGTCAGATAAATGGAGAAGCTGATTTGGGCGAGCAGGCAGAGAAGGTCTCCGATGAGGCTGCCATTGCCGGCACCGGTGGTCTGGCTGCTCATGATGAGTATAAATGCTCCCATAGCCCCTACAAAGATGCCCAGCACTTTCTTGTTGGTGACCGGTTCTTTCAGATAGATTGCAGCCACTATCATGGTGACGATAGGCAGCGTGGTTGTAACGATGGAGGCGTCTATGGGCGAAGTCATGGAGAGTCCGAAGATATAGACACCCTGATTGAATACCAGTGCGAAGAGTGCGGCGAAGAATATCTTCAGCATGTCCCGGTGGTCCACCTGTTCGCGTTTGCAGAATAAGGAGAGGAGCCAGAAGCAGGCGGCTGCGCCTACCATGCGGAATGTGGTTACTGACAATGCGGAAAACTCTACCAGAGCTGACTTGCCTATAGGTGCCATCAAGCCCCATAAGATATTTGCGGTAAGGGCGAACAGATGCCCTTGAATGTTCTTGTTCATACTCTTTTGTTCTTTGCGGGTGCAAAAGAACAACTATTTTCTGAAAAGAGAAAATCTTTCATTATATGATTTTTCTGGTTCATGGGCGTAGAAATAAGAGATTATCGTGTATATTTGCTTCTAATTAAAGCAAGAAACCATGGAAGTACAAGCCAATTACATCAAGCGTATCGAAATACACGGATTGTGGCATCGGTACGATATTGCCTGGGACCTGCGTCCTGACGTCAATATACTTTCCGGCATCAACGGAGTGGGGAAAACCACTATCCTGAACCGTTCGGTCAACTATCTGGAACAGACATCGGGTGAAGTGAAGAGTGACGAGAAGAACGGCGTACACGTCTACTTCGACAATTCTGCAGCCACCTTTATCCCCTATGATGTAATCCGCAGCTACGACCGTCCCCTTATCATGGGCGACTTTACGGCACGCATGGCCGATGCCAACGTGAAGTCGGAACTGGACTGGCAGCTCTATCTGCTCCAGCGCCGTTATCTGGACTATCAGGTGAACATCGGCAACAAGATGATAGAACTGCTCAGCGGTGATGAAGAGCAGCGTAGCCTGGCTCCCTCCCTTTCCCTCCCCAAGCGGAAGTTCCAGGATATGATTGACGAGCTTTTCAGCTATACCCATAAGACGATAGACCGCAAAAGCAACGACATCGTTTTCTATCAGAACGGTGAACGCCTGCTGCCCTACAAACTGTCTTCGGGCGAGAAGCAGATGCTGGTCATCCTGCTGACCGTGCTGGTGCGTGACGATGACCACTGCGTACTCTTCATGGACGAGCCGGAAGCCTCCCTGCACATCGAATGGCAGCAGAAGCTTATCGGCATGATACGCAATCTGAATCCCAATGTGCAGCTTATCCTCACCACCCATTCGCCCGCAGTCATCATGGAAGGCTGGCTGGATGCCGTCACCGAAGTCAGCGAAATCTCATCCCTAATCCCTAATCCTTAATTCCTACCCAAGTGCCCACTTCCCTAAGACATAACCTTACTTCCGCCTATCTGGATGCCGCCCGCAAGTTGTCCCCCAAGAGAGCACGCAGGCGCATAGTGGCGTATGTGGAAAGCTATGACGACATCGCTTTCTGGCGGACGCTGCTGTCTGAGTTCGAGAATGAGGAACGTTATTTTCAAGTGATGCTTCCCTCGGCCACCTCCCTGGCAAAGGGCAAGAAGATGGTGCTGATGAATACGTTGAACACATCGGAACTGGGGCGCAGCCTGATAGCGTGTGTAGACAGCGACTACGACTTCCTGCTGCAAGGTGCCACCAAGGTGTCGCATAGGATAAACAAGAGTCCCTATATCTTCCAGACTTACGGTTATGCCATCGAGAACTTCCACTGCTTTGCCGACAGTCTGCATGAAGTCTGTGTGCAGGCGACGTTGAACGACCGGCATATCCTGGACTTCCCCGCTTTCCTGAAGCGTTATTCGCAGATTGCCTATCCGCTGTTTCTGTGGAATGTCTGGTTCTACCGCCAGCACGACACGCATACCTTCCCGATGTACGACTTCAACGCCTGCGTGCGCCTGCAGGAGATAAACCTGCGTCATCCTTACCGTAGTCTGGACGAGATGCAAAAGACGGTGTCGGCAAAGCTGTCCGAACTGCAAGCCCGTTTCCCCCGCTACATCGACCGGGTGGAGCAGCTGGGCACGGAGTTGGAACGTTTGGGACTGACTCCGGACAATACCTATCTTTATATCCAAGGACACCATATCATGGATTGTGTAGTGCTGAAAATCCTTATCCCGGTATGTACGGTGCTGCGTCGTGAACGCGAGCAGGAGATAAAGCGCCTGGCAGAGCATAACGAACAGTTCCGCAACGAACTGACGGGGTATGAGAACAGTCAGGTCAATGTATCCGTGATGCTGAAAAAAAACAGCGGCTACAAGAACCTTTATCTTTATCAGTGGTTGAAAGAAGACATTATGGAGTTCCTCGAGCGGGAGGAACAGTCGCGTAGATAAGATTGCCGTTATGATAAACATACGATTATGGAGATATTGAAGAAGATAGACGACCTTTTAATCGGGTGGGGCATATCCCCTTCCCGGGCTGATATGCTCGACCAATTCATTGCCTTCGCACTGATACTTGCCGTTGCTTTCCTGGCGGATGCCCTATGCCGGAAAATCCTGCTGAAGGTAGTGGCACAACTGGTGAAGAAGACCAAGGCTACGTGGGACGACATCGTATTCGACCGTAAAGTGATGGTGCACCTCAGCCGCATGGTGGCTCCCGTTATCATCTATCTGTTTGTTCCATTGGCATTTGTCGAAGTCGGTTCATCGGCAATGGATTTCATCCGGCGTATCTGCCTTATTTACATCATCATTACTTTCCTGAGTTTCGTTAACTCGTTCCTGAAGGCTGTTTACAGTGTATACAGTGAGAAGGAGCAATTTCGTGACCGCCCTTTAAAGGGGATGTTGCAAACCATGCAAGTCATCCTATGGCTGGTGGGCGGCATTGTGGTCGTGGGCGAACTGATAGGCCGCGACCCGCTTTCGCTGCTTGCCGGATTGGGTGCTTCGGCAGCCATCCTGATGCTGGTATTCAAGGATTCCATTATGGGCTTTGTCTCCGGTGTGCAGCTTTCGGCCAACGACATGCTGAAGGTGGGCGACTGGATTGAGATGCCCAAGTACGGTGCCAACGGTACGGTGATAGAGGTAACGTTGAACACCGTAAAAGTGCGCAACTGGGACAATACCATTACCACCATCCCTCCTTACCTGCTTGTCAGCGACTCCTTCCAGAACTGGCGCGGCATGCGCGAGAGCGGTGGGCGGCGAGTGAAGCGCAGTATCAATATCGACATGACCAGCGTCCGTTTCTGCACCCCGGAGATGCTGGCAAAATATCGCAAGATACAGCTACTGAAAGATTATGTGGAGCAGACGGAGGAAGTGATTGAAAAGTACAATGTGGAAAACGGCATCGATAACTCCATCCTCGTCAACGGACGCCGCCAGACCAATCTGGGTGTGTTCCGGGCGTATCTGACGGCTTATTTGAAAAGTCTTCCTGACGTAAATCAGGAACTGACCTGCATGGTGCGCCAACTCCAGCCTACCGACCGCGGTATCCCGATAGAACTTTATTTCTTCTGTGCGCTGAAGGATTGGGTGCCCTATGAAGGGGTGCAGGCGGATGTATTCGACCATGTGCTGGCAATCATCCCCGAATTCGATTTGCAGGTATTCCAGTCTCCGTCCGGCAGAGATTTCCAGCGGGTACTGCCTGCTGCTTCCGAAGAAAAAGGAGCTTGATTCCGACCATCAAAAAGGCCTATATCTATTGTATTTCTCATAGGGAGTCATTACCTTTGAACCCTATACTGAAAGGTCAGAACATCCCCATCTTTTCTCCCAAAACATCCCCATGTTTTGGGGTATTACATCCGGGTGTTTTGGGTGAAAACATCCCCATGTTTTGGGGCAATACATCCGGGTGTTTTAGGTATTCAGTCATATAGTGAAAGGTATTCGGTCACGGAGTCTTTACCGTAAGGTATAGGCTTTGTGTATGCAAGTTGTAGGTGTGCCTCGCGTCGGGCGGGAATATCTTTCGTTTTTTACGAACCTAATTATAAAGAAAGATTGGTATGTCAATGAATTATGTGGTCCGCAAGAAGGTGGACAAGAGTGGAGACAAGGAAGTGGTGCGCTACTACGCGGCGTCAAAAGTGCTTCAGCCGGAACCGGTGAGCAATGACGAACTGGCCAAGAGGCTGGCTTTTGTCAGCTCCCTGCAGGTGGGCGATGCCCAGTCCGTGCTGGTGCAACTGCCGGATATTATAGCGGACTATCTGGCCAGTGGACGCACGGTGAACATCAAGGGACTTGGAAACTTTTTTCCCTCCATCACCAGCGAACCGGTGGAACGGATAGAGGACTGTACGGCAGATAAAGTGCGCATTTCGCGTATCTGCTTCAGGGCGGCAGGCAGTTTCATGCAGCGCGTTTGCCGTCATCTGGACTTGTTCAGCTTTCAGGTTCAGGAATTGAAGAAGGAGCTGAAGAAGAAGTAAACGGTACTTTTAGTTTCTTTTTTGAAACAGCGCGTACCCCTTGAAGCCGGAAGGCATTCGAGGGGCACGCTGTTGAAGAAGTTGTGTGTTTTTTTATAGCCTTGCGAGTGCTTCTTTTTTTTACTTCACCCAGCTTCCGTTCATCCAGCTGCATTCTTTCCTGATGTCCTCGAAAGAGCTGTAGCTCAGGTTGGCGTCCACCTTGTTGCTTGTCACGGCGATGAAGTCGGCATGGGTGTAGATGCCTTCTTTGCTGCTCAGCTCGGAGGTGAGGGTGATGTTGGTCAGCTTGGAGGTGCCGTTCTTCAGGGCGTTTTCGGTAAGGGCGGTTTCCACGGTCAGGGGTTGGCCTTTGCCGCAGACCTTGGCGTTGTCTATTTCCACTTCCGTGCCGGCACGCAGACGGATGCCTTGCTTGCTGCCGCCGTTGCCGACGAGGATGAGGTTCTTCAATACGGGGTGGGCAACGGGAGTGGCGGCGTTGTTGCTGCCGTTGTTGTCGCACTCCATCAGGCAGTCGCAGTCGTAGCCCAGTGTGGATTCGGCTTCTTGGTAAGCCACGAGGTTGGTGCCTTTGCCGTTCCAGCCTTCGGTCCAGTCGAAGGAGTCGTCGCTACAGCTTACGGCTACGAGGTTGCTCACGTTTACCGAGCCGCCGAAGAACTCAAAGCCGTCGTCGGAACCTTTGTAGGCTTGGCAGTGGTCCACGATGGTACCGTTGCCTACGCTGTAGAAAGAGATACCGTTGGCTTCGTGCTCTTCATCGAAGGCAAAGCCGGTGTATTCCAGACGAATGTATTGCAGCGTGCCCGAGTTGTCGGCATCATCGTTGCCGCCGTAAACGGCACCGCCTATTTCAGAACTTCCCTTGCCGCCTTCGGCATTGGTGTGGGCGCGTCCGCAGATGTGGATGCCTCCCCATGCGCCCGGCTCTTCTTTTTCGCTGGTCATTACGATGGGTTTGTCCGGCGTGCCTACGGCGTTGATTTTACCGCCCTGCTTCACGAGGATGTAGTCTGCGATGTCATCGTAAACGGCGATAATCTTCACGCCTTCTTCTATGTGGAGCGTGCCACCTTCTTCTACGATGTATTCGCCGCTCAGCTTGTAGGTGTTTCCGGCAGCCAGGGTCACGTCGGAGGTGATGGTACCTTTCAGTATCGTACCGTTTTCGATTTCATTGCCGTTTCCGTTGCCGCCGTTGCCGTCATTGTCGTTGTTGTCGTCGCTGCTGCAAGCGGTGAGGATAGACATTCCGGCTACAAAGGCCAGAGAGTAGAATTTCCATTTCATTGTTTTCATAATTCAATTGTTTTAGTTGTTATATCCAATTTATCTGTCTGTCATTCAGATTGATTCTCTTAAATCTGCTTGTTTGTCAAAGAGTGTTCTCCGTTCCCTTCAGGGGGAGGGCGGGGGCTTTATAGGTTGTAGCTTATTCCCACCTCGAAGTTCGTTCCCTTGCGGTAGCGTTCCACTTCCATCTCCTGCCCCGTGGTGGGCACATCTTGCTTGAAGATGACATCGCGGTTCAGCAGGTCGTTCACTTGCAGCTTCAGGCTGAAGTGCTTGTTCAGGCTATATCCGGCGCTGAAGTTCAACGTGTGCAGCGTCTGTTGCCTGACATCGCCCAGACCCGACACGCCTACCGCATGGATGCGGCTGCCTTGCAGGTTGTAGAGCAGGGCGAGGTTGAGTTGCCTGTCTTCACCGAAGCGCGGCGAGTAGGTGAGGTCGGCATTGGCAAGTATGGGCGATGCGCCTTGCAGCGAACGTTCCTTGTTGGTGTAGGCACCGCTTTGGGGCAGCTTCACGTTGGTGTACATGTAACTGATGTTGGCACCTAGGCGCAGGTCTTTGACGAGCCGTTTGCGCATCTCCAGCTCCACGCCGGCAGCCATGCCGTTGTCGGCATTCTTGAAGCTGTGCAGCGTGGCGCCGCCTTGCAGGTCTTGGATGCGTTCGATAGGGCTGTCGAGGTATTTGAAGTAGCCGGTCACGGAGAGCATGTCGCCGTCCTTGCCGAAGCGTTCGTAACGTAGGTCGAAGTTGTAGTTGTAACCGTTCTGCAACTCTTCGTTACCGCGGATTTGTGCCGAACCGTAGGACTCTTGGTAGAGGAAGGGTGCCATCTCGATGAACGAGGGACGGGTGACGGTGCGCGAGGCAGAGAAGCGGATGCTGTTGGCGGGGTTCACCGCATATTTCAGGTTCAGGGCGGGGAAGAGGTCGTTCTTGTCTAAATTGCGCCGACGGGAGTACCAGTCGCCGCCGTCGCTGGCGTAGCGCACCCATTGCTTGCTCATTTCGTAGCGCAGGCCGAGGTTCACCAGGAGGGCTTCGGTGGGATAGAAGTCGGTCAGCAGGTAGGCGGAGTAGATTTCGTTTCCGGCGCGGTAGCTGTCTTTGGGCTGCATCACACGCTGTACCATGATTTGTCCGTCGGCAATGTTCTGCTGGTTGAGGAAGCCGTCGGTGTTGTAGATGTCGGTGATGACGGGGTCCAGCTTGTTCAGGTTGTAGTAGAAGCGGGTAGCGCTGTAGTCGCGGTTCTTGTCCTTGTAGTTGAAGCCGAGCTTGAGGTGGCTGGTGTCGTTCCACTTCCAGCGCATGGCGAGGTTGGCGTTCCACTCTTCTTCGTCCAGGCTGCCGAAGTAGCGCATGGTCTCTTGGCGGTTCAGCTTGAAGAGCCTGAGGCTGCCGTCGTTGTCCTTGACGTACATCACTTGGCGGCGGTCGGGTTCTTCGCTACCGGTCTTGCTGTACGAGCCTCCCCAGGTCAGTTGCCACCTGTCGCTCTCGCCGAAGTTATGGATTCCGTTCAGTTGATGGTTTTGCAGGGTGTATATGTGCATGATGTTGTTGCTGCCGGTCAGCTCGTGTCCTTCGGCATCAGTACCTTCGCGGCGCTGGTAGGTGTCGATGGCGTTGCGGGCGTAGAAGAAAGTGTAGCCTATGCGGTCGCTCCGGCGCAGGGTGTAGCCCAGGTAGCCGAGGGCGGCGAGCTTCAGTTCCTGCGCAAAGCTGTCGTAGGAGAAGTCGTCCTGCACGGTGCCGGTGGCCTCGAGTGTCTTGTAGAAGGCATCTTCCATGTTTTGGTAGCCGTTGCTGGCGCTGAAGGAGGCGAGCAGGCTGAGTGTCTGGTTGCCTATACCGAAGTTCTTGCCGAAGCCGAGGTTCCCGCCCAGTTCGGGTAACGAACTCTTCTTGCCGGCGCTGAAGGAGGTATCGAAGATATTGCGGGTCTTCACGTATTTGTCAAACTCCATCAGGGGCATGCCGAGGGCGGCTGCGTCCACTCTGGGTGTCTTCAGGAGCGAGCCGCTGCGGTCCATCTGATAGCGGTCTTTGCCTAAGGTGTTGAACTTCCCGCCCGTGTTGAGGCTCAGTTGGAAGAAATCTTGCGGTATGTTTTCTTTGGTGCTGATGTTGATGTGCGCACCGCTGTAGTCGGCAAAGGCGGCTGCGTCATACACCTTGCTGACGGTGATGTTCTGTACGGTGGACGAGGGGAACAGGTCGAGCGGCACCAGCTTGTTGTCCGGGTTGGGCGAGGCGATGGGCAGTCCGTTCAGCGTGGTGGTGCTGTAGCGGTCGCCCAGTCCGCGGACGATAAGTTGTCCGGCGCTGGCGATGGAGATGCCCGTTATTTTCTTTACTCCTTCTTCCACATTGCCGATGCCTTTGAGGGACATCTCTTTGGAACCGAGGTTCTCGATGGCGAGGGTCGCTTTTTGCCGTTCCATCTGCAAGGCGCGTTCGCCCTCAAGGTTCTTCTTGGCGGTGACCTGCACTTCGCCCAAGGTTTGCGTGTCCGGCTCCATGTCGAAGTTCAGCACGGTTTCACCCTTTATCTCTACGGCATTTATCGTCATGTCTTTGTAGCCGATGTAACGGACGGTGAGGGTATAGGTTCCGTTTTTCAGCTCCAGTGTATAGTTACCATCCAAATCGGCGACGGCGCCTTGTGCCGTTCCGCTCACTTGCACGGTGGCTCCCGTCAGCGGTTCTTTGGTTTGTCGGTCGGTGATTGTCCCTTTGATGGTTCCCGCCGTGGCAGCCATGACGGAAAGTGTGAGGAATAAAATAAGGAAGAAAATCTTTCCCAAGTCTAATTTCATGCTCATCTCTTTTCTTTGTACGTTTTTTAATCCGCTGCAAAGATGAGGCAATGACATTACACCGGTGATACATGGAACATACGTTTCATTTTCAAATCTATTACGATTTGGTTACCGCACATTCTTCCGGATTGTTTGTTATCCTTATATATAGGCTGCTTGGGACGAAAAAGGTTTCTAATGGTTGCTTATTAGAGTTTTATGGCTATTTTTGTATCTCAAACCAATATTGATAAATATATGGCTGTTCATCGTGACGATAGTGAACGTTTCCGGCGCCTTTCCATTCTTGGCCGGATAGGTTGGTGGGAGGCTGATTTTTCTTCAAGGCAGTATCTCTGCTCCGAATATGTCTGTAAGTTGTTAGGCTTGGAAGGGGAATACCTGAGCTTTGAGGATTTCGGTAAAATGATACGCGAAGACTATCGGACGCGTATCAGCCGGGAGTTCCTTGCCATTCAGAATATGGAGGTCTATGAACAGACGTTTCCTATCTATTCTACTGAAGGAGTGGTCTGGGTCTACTCGCGCGTGGGGTATAAGGAGCATTTGCCGGATGGTACATTGAAGGCTTTCGGAGTGTTGCAGCGCGTAGAGATGCCGAAGGAGGAAGCTGCGAAGCAGGCTTTGCAAAGAGTGAACAATTTGCTTTATCGGCAGACCTCAATATCCCATTCCTTATTCCGTTTCCTGAAAGACGAGGATATCAGTGCGGGCATTTACGACATACTGAAAGATATTCTCGATTTCTTTCGCGGCGGGCGTGTCTATATATTCCAATACGATGAGAAGTGCCGGTACCAGAGCTGCACATACGAGGTGGTGGCTCCGGGAGTGGCTCCTGAGAAAGAAATGCTTCAGGGAGTCCAGGCTGACAGCTTGCCGTGGTGGACGTCACAGATTATGGCACAAAAGCCCGTTCTGCTGGAAACGCTGGGGCAACTGCCGGAGCACGCTTACGCCGAATATGAAATTCTGGCGAGACAGAATATAAAGTCCTTGATGGTAACTCCGCTGGTTGCCAATGACCAGGTGTGGGGATATATGGGCATTGATTTGGTGGACCGTACCCGAATGTGGACTAACGAGGATTACCAATGGTTTAGTTCGTTGGCAAATGTCATCAGCATTTGCATAGAGTTGCGCAAAACGAAGGATGAGGCTGTGCGTGAACGTACTTTCCTCAGCAATTTGTTCCGCTATATGCCTTTGGGGTATGTGCGGATGTCCATTGTCTGTGATGAAAAGGACAATCCCTACGGGTATTATGTGACAGATGCGAATTCTATCTTTGCCGATTTTCTGGGAAAACCCGCGTCGACGTTTATCGGCAAGACTGCCTCGTCTTTTTCAAGGGAGGCGGCCCCCAGACTGGAATATCTGCTTGATATAGTGAACACCGGGACACATAAGGAAATGGACATGTGTTTTGAGCTCACCAACAAGCACTGCCACGTGGTGATATACTCTCCGGAAAAGAATGAAGTGGTGGCGTTATTCCTCGATACGACAGACTCGGTACAGACTCATCTGGCTTTGGACCATAGCGAAAAACTGTTCAAGAATATCTTTGCCAATATACCGGCCGGGGTGGAAATCTATGACAAAGACGGATTCCTGGTAGACATCAACAATAAGGATATGGAGATATTCGGGGTCCGTGACAAACAGGATGTCATTGGAGTGAACTTATTCGAGAACCCGAATGTGTCCGCCCAATTGGCAGAACGTATACAGACCGAGGATATGGTCGACTTCCGCCTGAATTATGCTTTCGACCGGACTGAAGGGTATTACTCCACTTCCAAACAGCCGAAGGATGTGATACATCTTTATACGAAAGTGAGCAAGGTGTATGACAGTAAAGGTAACTTTACCGGCTATGCCATGATTAACATCGACAATACGGAACGGATTGATGCCATGAGCCGTATCTGTGATTTCGAGAATTTCTTCCTGCTTATATCGGATTATGCGAAGGTAGGTTATGCCAAGCTGAACCTGCTCGACCGGAAAGGCTATGCCATCAAGCAATGGTATAAGAATATGGGAGAGGACGAGAATACCCAATTGGCAGATGTCGTGGGAATATACAGCAAGATGTACCCCAGTGACCGCAGGAGGATGCTTGATTTCTTCAGTAAGGCCCGTGTGGGCGAAGCCAAACATTTCCAGGGAGAGATGCGCATTGAGCGTCCGGGCGAAAAGGGAAAATGGAACTGGGTACGTACCAATGTGGTTGTCAATCTGTTCGAACCGGAGAACGGACAAATAGAGCTGATAGGCGTCAACTATGACATTACGGAATTGAAGGAGACGGAGGCTATGCTGATTGAAGCCAAGGAGAAGGCAGAAACCGCCGACCGTCTGAAGAGTGCCTTCCTTGCCAATATGAGTCATGAGATACGTACGCCCCTGAATGCGATTGTCGGTTTCTCCAGTCTGATGGGAGAGACCGGGGACATGGAGGAAAAAAGGCAGTATATGGCGATTATCGAAGAAAACAATGACCTGCTGTTGCAGCTGATTTCCGACATACTGGATTTGTCCAAGATAGAGGCCGGGACATTTGACTTTGTGGAAAAAGAGCTGGACGTGAACGTACTATGTGAGGACATTGTGCGCTTCATGAAGATGAAGGCTAAACCGGGTGTGGAAGTTCTCTTCGACCATCATCTGCCGGAATGCCGGATTGTCAGTGACCGTAACCGTTTGAATCAGGTCATAGCCAACTTTGTCAACAATGCCATCAAGTTCACCACTGCGGGAAGTATACGTGTAGGATATGATAAGGTGGATGAAACTCATTTGCGTTTTTATGTGGCCGATACGGGCCTTGGCATTGAGCCGGAAATGCAGGCTCAGATATTCGACCGTTTTATAAAGCTGAATACGTTTGTGCATGGCACCGGCCTGGGGCTTTCTATCAGCAAGAGCATTATAGAGCAGTTGGGTGGCACAATCGGTGTGGACAGTGAACCGGGGAAAGGCTCATGCTTTTGGTTTGTGCTGCCGATTGTATAGTATGGAAATGTGCTAAAATACACACTCACCACAAATTATGCAGATTAACACAAGTCAAAGCTCTTGATTATCAGAACTTCTAAAGATGATTTGTGCCAATCTGTGTAATTTGTGGTAAGTGATGATACCCTCCGGTTATAATCCGAATGAGAACTTATCGATGGATTGATATACCACACTTGCAATACTCAGTACCACAATACCCAGCGTGCAAATGGCCAGGCTGGCACGTGTATAGTTGTCACTGCGGAATGCTGCAATCGGCTCGTCGCTCTTGTTGATGTACATTGCCTTTACAATCTTCAGATAGTAATAAAGCGAGATGATTGTATTGATAAGGGCAATGAATACCAGCAGATGGAAGCCGCCTTCGAAAGCTGCCGCAAAGATGAAGAACTTCGAGAAGAAGCCCGCAAACGGCGGGATGCCTGCCAGAGAGAACAAGGCTAAGGTCATCAGGAAAGCGAGCTTTGGATTGGTATTGTACAGCCCGTTGTAGTCGTCGAGCGTGAATTTATGGGCACGCAGGGCTACAATCGTGATGACTGTAAATACGCTGAGGTTGGCAAACATGTAAATCAATACATAAAAGACCAATGAAGTCATACCTTGTGAAGTGCCGCTGATAATACCCAGCATGATATAACCTGCCTGCGAGATACTGGAAAAAGCCATCAATCGTTTCAAGTTCTGCTGACGCAAGGCGAAGAGATTGGCAAGCGTGATAGAGGCGATGATGATCCAGTAGAGCACTTCTTGCCATTGAGCTACCATCGGGGCGAATACCTTGATGAGGATAGTCATCAGCACGAAAGCGGCAGAGCCTTTGGAGATAACGCTTAAATAAGCGGTTACCGTACTTGGAGCGCCTTCGTAAACGTCTGCTGTCCAAAGATGGAAAGGCACCAGTGATATTTTGAATCCCATGCCGGAGAAGAAGAATACGAATGCCATAATCTGCAACGGGTCGCCGGTGAGGCGTGCCGGTATGTCGGCAAAGTAGAGAGTGCCTACCGTACCGTAAATCAAAGATAATCCGTATAGCAGCAATCCGCTGGAGAACAGTGCCGTGAGAATATATTTGGCACCTGCCTCGGCAGAGTGGTGGCGGTATTTGTCGAAGGCAACCAGCGCTGCCATTGGGATGCTTGCCGTCTCCAGTCCGATGAAGAACATCAGGAAGTGTCCGGCAGAAATCATGAAGTACATACCCAGCAGGGTGGAAAGTGTCAGAATGTAGAACTCACCTTGTTTGATGGCAGTGTCTGGACGGCGCATCCATTCGTGCGCCATCAGGAATACAATCAGTGTACCTATACTGAGGATGGATTTCACGATGCTCTGTATCGGCTGATTGTGATACATGCCGCCGAAAGCATCTGCCACAGGACCGGGAACGATGGTGATAAGTGTGTGTATGGTCAGCAGAGCAACGGGCAGCATTGTGTTCAGCACCG
Source organism: Bacteroides sp. D20 (assembly GCF_003436255.1). NCBI lineage: Bacteria > Pseudomonadati > Bacteroidota > Bacteroidia > Bacteroidales > Bacteroidaceae > Bacteroides > Bacteroides sp. D20. The sequence goes on from NZ_QSOO01000001.1 coordinate 278,582, forward strand.
GTTTGCCGTCATTCTTGTGTGCATCCGGACTCATGAAGAGGTCGGCGACAAAAAGGATGACGATGACCAATATCAGCGAAAGCTCTTCTTTGAGCAGGAGGAATTGGGAATAATCCATATCTATTTACGATTTTACGATTTACGATTTACGATTGAAATTACTCTTGGGATTTACGATTTTACGATTTACGATTGAGGTTACTCTTGGGATTTACAAGTCATTTATCAATCGTAAATCGTCAAATCGTAAATAAATCAGTTATTGGCAGCACGCTGTCTCCAATCATGCCGCTAATCCACCATGGTGCCATACCGAGGGCGGCAACGCATGCGATGAGGATGATGACCGCTGTACGTTCGTCCCAGGTTGCATCGCTCAAGGTGAGGTGATGCTTGTTAGTGCAGGTGCCATAGAGAATCTTTCCTACCAGTCGCAGGATATAGACTGCCGTAATCACGATGGAGCTGCATGCAATGACCGTCCACACGCGGTGGAACGTATCGGGATGCTGGAACGAACCGGTGAAGATGGTCATTTCGGCAATGAAACCGCTGAGTCCGGGCAGTCCCAGATTGGCAAGACCGGCGATTACATAGCAGACAGCCAGAAAAGGCATAATCTTCATCAGACCGGAGAGTTCGCGGACGTCACGCGTATGGGTACGTCCGTATATCATACCGATAAGGGCGAAGAACAAGGCTGTCATCAGTCCGTGAGAGAGCATCTGCAGAACGGCACCCGTGCAAGCTGTCTGGTTCATCATCAGGATGGCGAACAACACCAGGCCGCAATGGCTGACGGAAGAGTAGGCATTGATATACTTCAAGTCGGTTTGTACACAAGCGGAGAATGCACCGTATACCACGGAGATTCCGGTAAGAATCAGGAATATCCATCCCAGTTCTTGTGCAGCTTCGGGCATCAGGTACATGGCTATGCGGAAACATCCGTAACCTCCCAGTTTCATCAATACACCGGCATGGAGCATGGATACGGCAGTCGGTGCGGAGGCGTGACCGTCGGGGCTCCATGTGTGGAACGGGAACAGAGCGCCCAGCACACCGAAACCGAGGAAGGTGAGCGGGAACCAGATACGTTGCTGTTCGATGGGAATATTGTGCATCTGTGCTATTTCCAATAGGTTCATAGAGGTGGCTCCGGCACCGTAGTAGATACCCAGGATACCGATAAGCAGGAAGGCGGAGCCGCCCATCAGCATCAGTGTCAGCTTCATGGCGGAGTACTCCTTGCGTCCCGACCCCCATACACCGATAAGCAGATACATGGGAATGAGGGCAACCTCGTAGAACATGAACATGGTGAACAGGTCTATCGAGATGAAGAACCCGAACACACCGATGGAGAGGAAGGTGAACCAAAGGAAATATTCTTTAGTCAGCGGTTGCAGCCTCCAGGAGGCGAATGTTCCGGTAAAGACAATGATGGCCGAAAGCAGCAGCATGGCTACCGAAATACCGTCTACTCCTACCGAATAGTGGATGTTGAGTGCAGGATACCAGACCATGTCGGCACGGAACAGCATTTCATCCGTGGCACCAGCGTGGCGTGCATTGAGGTACATCACGGTCAATGCTGCAGAAAGAACCAGCAGAGCCGATGCACCGGTCACCATCACCGCGCGTATTTGTGCGATGTTGCGGCTGAGCCAAAGACCCAGCAACATCAGCAAGGGGATGAGTACGAATAATGATAAAAAGTTCATCTTTATATTTACGATTTAACGATTTACGATTTACGATTGAAAAATCTCGGGTTATAGCAATAGTAGCAGTATCAGTGCCAGCGTGCCCAGCAGGAATACAAATGTATATTGCTGGATGCGTCCGCTTTGCAGGCCGCGTATCTCTTCACTGGTAGCTTCAGCCCCCCAGGCAAGGAAGTTGAAGAAACCGTCGACCACGTGGCGGTCCCACCATGCAATGGGGTGGCAGATGCAGCCGAAGATGATGCGGTGGGTGATGAACTGGTAGACCTCGTCCAGATAGAAGCGGTGGTAAGCTGCTGTCCACAAGCCTTTGAAACGGTGTGCCAATGTATCGGCAACGGGTTGCCGGCTACCTGCATAGATGTAGGTGGCAATGGCTATGGAAACCACCGCTACGGCGATACTTGTACCTGCCACACTCCAATCCAGATGGATGTTATATGCTTCACCGTTGGAACTGATGAAGTGTCCGAAAGGAATGAAACCGGCAACTATCGTAACAACAGCCAGGAGCATCAGGGGCAGGGTCATCGCCAGTGGACTCTCGTGGGGGTGAGGCACGTGGCTGTCGCCCCCATCACTTGCCGACTTTTGTCCCGGCTCTGAGCCGGCCCAAAAGATACCATAATAAAGACGGAACATATAGAATGCTGTCATACCTGCAATCACTGTCATAATCCATCCCATAGTGGGGCTGAACAGGAAGCATGCCGTCAGGATTTCATCTTTGGAGAAGAATCCGGAGAACGGCGGGATACCTGCAATGGCGAGACATGCGATGAGGAACGTGATATGCGTAATGGGCATATACTTCCGCAGTCCACCCATGGCAGACATCTCGTTACTGTGTACGGCATGGATGATGCTACCCGCTCCGAGGAACAGCAATGCCTTGAACATGGCATGTGTGAACAAGTGGAACATGCCTGCCATGTAGCCCAGTCCCCCTTCGTGCGGGTCGGTTGATGTACATACACCCAGCGCCACCATCATGAAACCGATTTGGGAGATGGTGGAGAATGCCAGTACACGTTTGATATCACTCTGCACACATGCCACACTGGCGGCATAGAATGCCGTGAAAGCTCCTACGTATGCCACGATGTGCAGCACGCTGGGAGCATACTCTATGAACAACGGGAACATGCGTGCCACCAGATAGACCCCTGCAACCACCATCGTGGCGGCATGAATCAGTGCACTGACTGGCGTAGGACCTTCCATGGCATCGGGCAGCCAGATGTGCAACGGGAACATGGCACTCTTTCCGGCGCCACCGATGAACATCAGTCCCAAGGCAAGCGGAATCATGGCCGCACCGCCCTTTGCCAGCGCCATCTCATTGGGGCTGAAGGTGTATGTGCCGGCATAATATCCATAGACAAGGATACCTATAAGGAAACCTAGGTCAGCAAAACGGGTAACGATAAATGCTTTCTTCGAAGCAGCAATAGCTGCGGGTTTCGTATAGTAGAAACCAATCAGCAGATAGGAGGACACGCCCACCAACTCCCAGAACAGATACATCTGGAAGATATTCGTTGCTACTACCAGTCCGAGCATGGACATGGTGAAGAGCGACAGGAAGGCGTAGTAACGCTGGAAACCGCGTTCGCCCTTCATGTAGCCGAAAGAGTATATGTGTACCAGCAGCGAAACGGTACTGATGACCACGAGCATCATAACCGAAATCGGGTCGAGTAGGATACCCATGTCGATACTGAGGCTTTCTGTGAAAGGCAGCCATTTGAAGTTATAGGGCATCAGCGCCTCGTACGTACCATCGGCAAGGCGGGGAGCGCTGAAGTACATTCCTGCGGTGAGATAGGAAAGCACTGCGACCACACTCAGTGCCGCAGTTCCGATAAGGCCGGCAGTGCGGTGTGACATCCATTTACCTCCAAGTCCCAGAGCGAGGAAAGAGAGGAAAGGGAGTAGAAGGATTAATATTGTATATTCCATATATACTATGTTTATCAATTATTACTATTCAAGAAACATCGCTTGGCGATTCTTGCTCTTACCACTTCATCTCATCCAGTTTGTTCACCTGGATGCTGCGGATGTTGCGGTAGATGTTAATCATGATGGCAATGGCTACAGCCGTTTCGGCCGCCGAGATGGCGATGGAGAATAAAGAGAAGAAATATCCTTCCAGTCCTCCGGGGAATAGGAAACGGTTGAATACAGCAAAGTTGATGTCCGTGGCATTCAGTATCAGCTCGATGCTGATAAGTATCGCCAGCGTGTTGCGGCGGGTGAAGAACCCGTAGATGCCTGCGAAGAACATGATAGCCGAAACTATCAGATAATATTCCATGTGTATCATAATTCTTATCTTTTACGTGCTATTAATAATCCACCTACGATACATGCCAATAACAAGATGCTGACAGCTTCGAAGGGAAGCAGATAACCATACTTGTCACCGCTCAGCATGTGGTGACCGATGGTCTTGATGTTGACTTCCAAAGGCTCCACGTCGGTGGTGGCAATGAACTTATGCTTCAAAGTGATGAATACTACGATGATGGCACCGCCCACGGTGGCACCCAGTCCGGCAAGGAACCTGCTACGCTTTAACTTCTCGATGACATCGCCTTCGCCACTGGTAAGCAGTATGGAGAAGACGTAAAGCACTACGATACCGCCGGCATAGACCATAATCTGCACGGAACCGAGGAAGGTGTAACCCAGCAGAAAGTAGATGCCTGCCGTACCGAAAAGCACGAACAGCAGGTAGGTGGCCGAGCGCACCATGCGGTGGGTCGTTACCGTCAAGATGGAAAATACGGTGATAAAGGCCGCAAGGAAGTAGAATACTACTGTTTCAAGAGTTATTTCCATGTTGTTTAATTACAAGTTACTATTAACGAATTACTTTGTTGTCTCTTCTTTGGGAGTAGCGGGTTTCTTTTTTTCTTCTACATGGCTGCCTGGACGGTTCAGCGTCATGACCAGTTTCGTGCGGTCGAACACTGCATGCTCAAAATCCTGGTCGAACGTGATGGCATCGTGAGGGCAGGCATTCACACAGAGTTGGCAGAACATGCACGAACCGAGGTCGTATTCGTACTTAACCAATATCTTCTTTTTCTTACCGTCTTCCGTTTCAACCATCTCGCCGGTCACCTTGATGGTGTCGTTGGGACAAGCCATCTGGCACAAACCGCAAGCTACACACCGATGTTCATTTTTATCATTATGGGGCATGGTCAGCGTGCCACGGAAACGGTCGGAGAGTTTCAATGTCGAGCGGTTTTCCGGATATTGTTCGGTAGTCTTTCGTCGGCAGAATACGGTCATGGTTGTCTTCATACCTGTCAGCAGAGAAGTGACGCCGTGTATGAGTCCGCCGATATAAGAGTTCTTTTCTTTCATTACTTTTGCCTTTATTAAAATTATCCGCAAGGAAATCTTGCTCCGGCGCTACGCCGGTTAGAAATGCAATTTAAATACTACAATTAATACCATCAAAATCAAGTTCACCATAGAGATGGGTACCAGGTACTTCCACTCCAGATTCAGAATCTGGTCAATACGCAGGCGGGGGAAGGTCCACTTTATCCACATCAGCAGGAAGACTACGAAGAAGGCCTTTCCGAAGAACCATACAAATCCCGGAATGTAATCCATCACTGCGTTGAAGCCGTCCAGGCCTACGATGTGTAGCGGCATCCAGCCTCCCAGGAAGATGGTGGCTGCCACGGAGGCTACGATAAACAGATTCAAATATTCTGCCAGATAGAAGAATCCGAAGCCCATACCGCTGTATTCCGTATGGTATCCGGCAGTCAACTCGCTTTCGGCTTCGGGCAAGTCGAAGGGACCGCGGTTGGTTTCCGCATTTCCGGCAATGAGGTAGATGATGAAGGCTATCAATGCAGGGATATGTCCCTTGAAGATGAACCAGCCGTCAGCTTGTCCTTCTACTATTTCGGAGAACTGCATGGTTCCCATCAACACTACCATTGTCAGTATGCTCAATCCGCAGGACAACTCGTAGCTGATAATCTGCGCACCGCTTCGCATGGCTCCAATCAGCGAGAATTTATTGTTGGAACTCCAGCCTGCCAGCAGGATACCCACTACGCCGATACTCGATGCAGCCAGCAGGAAGAACACTCCTACATTGAAGTCCAATACCTCCAATCCCTTGTTGATGGGCAGGCAGGCAAATGTCAGGAAAGAAGCGATGATTACCATGAACGGTGCCAGATTGTAGAGGAACCGGTCAGAGAATTTCAAATCAATGATTTCCTTTGTCAACATCTTGATGACGTCGCAGGGCACTTGGAGCAATCCCCATTTCCCCACGCGCATCGGACCGAGGCGGCATTGGAAGAAGGCGCATATTTTACGCTCCATGTAAATCAGGATGATGGCAAGCACGGCATACATCAAGATGATGCATACGCCAATCACCACGCATTCGAGGAATATTGCCAGACCTTCCGGCATCAGGGAAGTCAGCATCTGGTGTATCCAGTTGGTTATTATACTAAAGTCAAACACGTTGTTCATTTACTATTTACTATTTACAATGTACAATTTACGAGGCGCTTTTTGATTTACAATGTACAATTTACAATTTGGCTGCGCTGTAATTCCGCATGGTAAATTGTAAATTGTCAAATCGTAAATCCTTTTATCTGTCAATATCTGGTACTACATAATCCAATGTTCCGCCAATGGCAATAAGGTCGGCGATTTTAGCTCCGCGGCAAATCGTATTTACGGTCGATACCAATGGCAAGCCCGTACTGCGGAAATGCAGGCGGTAAGGCATCTTGTCGCCATGGCTTTCGAGGAAGACGCCGAACTCACCGCGGCTACCTTCTACGGCTGCATAATAAGTGCCTTCCGGTACGCGGATAATAGGTTTCATCTTTTCCTGGTAGGCTCCTTCCGGGATGTTGTCTATCAGTTGCTCGATAATCTTCAGGCTCTCCAGAATTTCATCCATACGGATAAGGTAGCGTGCCCATGAATCGCCTTCGGTGCGGATGATTTCTTTAAAGTCCACCTTGTCATATACGGCATATGGCATACGCTTACGCACGTCGCAGGCCCATCCGCTGGCGCGTCCGGTGCCTCCGGTAGCTCCAAAGGCGATGGCATCTTCCCGTGAGAGTATACCCACACCTTTCAGACGTTGCTGGGCAATGATGTTCCCGGTGAATACGTCGTGATATTCGTGTAGGATACCGCGGAGGTAGGGGATAAACTCCTTCACTTTCTTTACGAAGCCGGGAGCAATGTCTGCCTGCACGCCACCGATGGTGTTGTAGTTCATGATGAGGCGTCCGCCGCAAGTTTCCTCAAAGATGTCGAGTATCTTTTCGCGGTCGCGGAAACCGTAGAAGAAGGCCGTTAATGCACCCAGGTCCATAGCAAGACAAGAATAGAACAGCAGGTGAGAGTCTATTCGCTGCAACTCGTCCATGATGGTACGTATGTACTGCACGCGTTCGCTTACTTCCACGCCCATTGCCTTTTCGATACACATGCACAAGGCATGGCGGTTCTGGTGTGCGCCCAGGTAGTCCAGACGGTCGGTCAGAGCCAAGGTCTGCGGATAGGTCAGGCTTTCGCACATCTTCTCGATACCCCGGTGGATGTAGCCGCAGTTGGCATCAATCTTGTCGATGATTTCACCCTCCAATGATACACGGAAGCGCATTACGCCGTGGGTGGCCGGATGTTGGGGACCGATGTTCACCACATATTCCTCATCACCGAAAAGTTGCATCTCCTTATTTTTGATGCTACCGTCGGGATTCAGCTCCAATTCCATGGTAGTGTCCACCGTTTCTTCGTTGTCCATACGCAACGGATTATCTTTTTCCGGCTCATTGTCTTTACGCATGGGATAGCCTACCCAGTCATTGCGCAGATAGAGTCGGCGCATATCCGGATGACCGATGAAAACGATGCCGTAAAAGTCGTAGACTTCGCGCTCGTTGAAATCCGCAGCTTTCCAGATATCGCTGACGGAAGGAAGTTCGGGATGTTCCCGGTTTAGAGTGGCGGTGCGTACCGCTATCCGTTCGCCGGTAACAGTAGATCCCAACAGATAGACTACGCCGAGTCCGCGGGGGGTGTCCGGTGCGTCTTTCTCGTCGGGTATTCCCCAATCCATACCGCTGAGGCATTCCAGGAAGTCCATTTGTTTCTCTTTCCGCAGACGCAGCATTTCGTCGTGCAGGACTGAGGGCTCTATGTATTTTATTTCCATATTTTTAAGTACTGATTAGTGGTTCTCTTCTTTTCTGTTTACTCCACCGAAGTATTTCTCTATTTTCACTTTACGCTGCAATTGCATCATGCCGTAGTAGAATGCTTCCGGACGCGGAGGACAACCGGGAATGTAGACATCCACCGGCAGAATCTTGTCCACACCGTTCACCACGTGATAGGATTTCTTGAACGGGCCTCCGCTGACGGCACAGCCGCCTACGGCTACTACATATTTCGGATCGGCCATCTGGTCGTAAAGACGTTTCAGAACGGGAGCCATCTTGTTGGTTATTGTTCCGCAAACCATAATCATGTCTGCCTGGCGCGGACTGGCACGGGCTACCTCGAACCCGAAGCGCGCCATATCGTAGCGGGCTGCGCCGAGGGCCATGAATTCGATACCGCAACAGCTGGTTGCAAACGTAAGAGGCCACAGTGAGTTGCTGCGTCCCCAGTTGACGAAGTCGTCCAGTACGCCAAGGGCGACATTGGCGCCTCCGGCATTAAGTTCCCGAACCAGTTTCTCCAACGTTTCGTTGTCTGTAAACTCCTCATAAGGGATAGATTTAATTTTCGGCTTCTTTGTTACTTCCATTCCAAAGCTCCTTTCCTCCAGGCATAAGCAAGGCCCAGAATCAATATAATCAGGAAAAATAAAACACTGAAAAGTCCTGCCACGCCAAGTTCGCGGGTGATGACTGCCCAAGGGAACAGAAATACCGTTTCCACTTCGAACATCAGGAACAAGATGGCAAACAGATAGTAACCTACCCGGAATTGCATCCACGATTTACCGCGGGTAGGGATACCACACTCGTACGGCTCCATCTTCTGTGCATTGTACGAACGGGGTGCTATCGCATTGGAGAGCGCGATGACGATACCCACGAAAGCGATTGCCGTCAATAAGACGACCACTAACAAAGTAAAGTTCATAAACCTGATAAGATTTTAGATATATAATAATAGATACATCGCACCGGAGGACAAAACCTCTGAATTGTTGTCCGGCGAGTCAGGGGCAAGCGTCTGCGCTTGCAGGCCTTCTAAATGATAATCTTTCTTAGCCCGAACACGTAATAGTTCGCGTCGGGTACGGGATGCGGAGACAGATTCAACAAACGGTCGCATTCCGGTGCATAGGCATGCTGCTGCATCTTGTAGATGTACATGCGCAGGAGTACGTTTTTGTTGGTTGGTACTTGCGTATGGTCTACATGTTCTATGCAGAGGGAGTTTGGTGAAAACAAGTCGTAGAACTTCTGGACTGCTTGTTGGGTGGTAGGAGCTTGTGACAGCGTGCAGCATTCTGCTTGTCGGGTGGCAGGAACGCACAAAATGTCTACAGCTCCGGTTGCACTGTCGTGCAATAGGGCTGCAAAGATTATGATTAAACAGTATTTAATGCATTGCTTCATACCACAATTCTCTCTTTCAAGGGCGCAAAGATATAATAAGTATTGTTCAATTTGCTATCCCCGCATAACAAAAAATGATTATTTTTACACTTTTTATCCTAAATCAATTCCGTTTCCAGAAATCCGGTGTGAAAAGCAGCAGTACGGTAAATAACTCAAGACGACCCAGAAGCATTAAAAAGGATAACAGCCATTTAGCTGCATCGGGCAGGGCATTCCACGAATAGGCAGGTCCGGTTTCACCCAATCCGGGTCCCATATTACCGATACTGGAAATGACGCAGCCCATTGATTCTTCAGCCCCGACACCCATAGCCATCATGAGCAGTGTGCCGATGACTATAATGGCGATATAAATAAAACAAAAAGCCAGTACGGTGGAGACAATGGAGGGAGAGATTACCTGCTTGTTTATCCGTACCGGAAGTATGGCATTGGGGTGTAGGATGTGTTTGAACTCGTTTCGTGAGACTTTGGTAAGAATTACCATACGTATACACTTCAAGCCTCCGGTGGTACTGCCTGCACACGCCCCCATCAGCATGATGATGGTAAGCAGCCCCCACAGGACGGGTGTCCATTGCATGTAGTCATCTGTCGCAAAACCGGTGGATGTATGGAGGGAAATTACTTGGAACAAGGATTTGCGGAAGGATTCTTCCATCCCCATGGGACTGGTATAGTAAAGTACGATGGCTATGACGGCAGTGAAGAGCACAACTGAACCGAAATAGAATTTCAGCTCGGCATTGCTGATGAACTTCTTGAATTTCCGGTTGACGAACAATAATAGCAAGGTGAAGTTGATGCCGGAGATAAACATGAAAATGGAGATGACATATTCTATATAAGGAGAATTGTAGTAGGCAACGCTGGCCTGCTTGGTGGAGAAGCCACCGGTACCGGTAGTGGCAAATGCATGGCAGATACTGTCGAACCAGTCCATACCTCCAAGCATCAGCAGGCCGACAAGCAGAGCGGTTATGCCGGCATAGATACTCCAAATCCATTTGGCGGTGATACCGATACGGGGATGAACCTTGTCATGTGTAGGGCCGCTTGCCTCGGCGGCGAACACCTGCAGGCCACTGACTCCGAAGATGGGAAGCACTGCAATGGTGAACATGATGATTCCCAAGCCGCCAATCCACTGTGTCATACTGCGCCAGAACAGTATTCCATGAGGAAGTGACTCGATGTCGTCCAAGATGGTGGCACCCGTACTGCTGAAACCGGACATGGTTTCGAAGAATGCATTGGCAATGTCGGGTATGTATCTGCCTATATAGAAAGGCAGCATTCCGAAAAGAGAGAATGCCACCCAGGCAAAGCTGACCAGTACATATCCGTCACGGCGCGTCAGTTGCCGTTCACCTCCCTTGCCGAGAGCCGCCAGCAATAAGCCTACCCCTGCTGTGATGCCTCCTGCTTTCCAGAAGTCGAGCATATCGCTTTCTCTGTAGTAGAAGGACACGCCCGAACAGACCAGAAACATGACTGTTTCCAGCAATAGCAGAATACCGATAATCCGTATGATTGTCTTGAAGTTAATCATTTACCAACTACTCATTCTCAATTAGTTAAAGTATTTTTCGATTTTCTTAATCATCATGTTCAGGCAGAATACCACTACATGGTCACCCGGCTGTATCAGGGTGTTACCCATAACCACAACGCCTTCCCCCTGGCGGATAAGTCCGCCGATGGTGGCTCCTTTCGGGAGGCCGAGGTCTTTTACCGGATGTTTGGTAATCTTCGAGCCGGCCTTAACGGTAAATTCTGCTACATCGGCATTGGCAAAGGTCAGGCATTTCACGTTGCTGACGTCCGCATCCAGCATCATCTGGTAGATGTGGCTGGCAGCAATCATCTTTTTGTTGATGACGGTGCCGATGTCAAGGCTTTCGGCCATGCCTATGTAGTCGATGTTCTCCACTTCCGCTACGGTTTTGCTGACTCCCATGCGTTTGGCGGCAAGGCAGGCCAGGATATTAGTCTCCGAGTTGCCGGTCAAGGCAACGAAGGCTTCCGTATTTTTCAGTCCCTCTTCCACAAGCAGGTCCATATCCCGTCCGTCGCCATTGATAATCATGGTACGGTCGTCAAGCAGCTCGGTCAGGCGGTTGCAGCGGTTCAGGTCGTTGTCCACGATTTTCACCTGCATGTAGTCCGGGACATATTGGGCGGTTCGTACGGCAATCCGGCTTCCACCCATAATCATCACGTTGCGCACATCGGCATAATCTTCCTTGCCGGCTATTTTGCGGATGTAGGGGACGTATTTTCGTGTGGTGGTAAAGTATACGATGTCATGTAGCTTGATGGTATCGTCACCACGGGGAATCAGTGTCTCGCTTCCCCGTTTGATGGCTACCACGTGATAGGGCAGCTCCGGTCCACCCAGTTCGTGGAGGGGGATGTTCAGTATCTCGGCTTTTTCGCGCATCTTGGTACCTATCAGTATCAAGGCTCCTCCGCAGAATTCCCACCATTGGCGTACCCAGCTCATGCGGATGGAGGACACGATTTCTTTGGCGGCAAGCATTTCCGGATAGATGAGTGAATCGACACCCAGCTTCTGGAAAAATTCCTTGTTTTTGGGCAGCAGGTATTCGTAGTTGTCAATACGGGCTACGGTCTTTTGTGCTCCCAGATTGTTTGCCAGCATGCATGCGGTCATGTTCCGGCTTTCATCGGGGGTGACGGCTATGAACAAGTCTGCCTCTCCCACTCCCACTTCTTTCAAGCCTTTTATGGAGGTAGGGGAGGCCGTAGCCGTCATCAAGTCAAAGTTGGAGTTCAGTGTGCTCAACTTGTCTTCGTTGTCGTCCATCAGAATGATGTCCTGCTTCTCGCGGGACAGCAATTTGGCCAAGTGTGTGCCTACTGCGCCGGCACCTGCAATAATTATTTTCACTTTCTTTATGGAAATGAAGAATGAGGAATGAAGAATGAAGAATTTGCCATGCGGCGTGCTTGCATCGCGTAGCTGAATTCTTCATTCCTCATTCCTCATTCTTAATTAATAATGTATAAATTCCTTCTTCGTCCATTTCGCAAAGATGATACAACTCTTGTATGGTGCCGTGTTCTATGAAGGCATCGGGTACACCGATACGCCTGATATGGGGAATATAGTCATTGTCTGCCATGAACTCCAGTACGGCACTGCCCATTCCTCCTTTTTTGACACCGTCTTCTATAGTGACAACATGCTGGAAGTTGAGTCCTACCTCGTGCAGCAGCGCTTCGTCGAGCGGCTTGAGAAAACGCAGGTCGTAGTGGGCTATGGAGATTCCTTTGTCCTTCTCCGCACGCTCTATGGCACGTGCGGCTACGTTGCCTATGGGACCGAGGCTGATGACTGCCAGGTCTTTGCCTTCTTTCAGTTTACGCCCTTTGCCTACGGGGATTTCTTCCAGCGGACATTTCCAATCCAGCAATACGCCGCGTCCGCGGGGATAGCGGATGACGAACGGACCTTGGTCCGGTAACTGTGCCGTGTACATCAGACGGCGCAATTCATGTTCGTCCATCGGTGAAGATATGGTCAGGTTGGGAATCGGACGGAAATAGGCCAGGTCGAAAACTCCGTGGTGTGTCGGTCCGTCTTCTCCTACCAGTCCGGCGCGGTCCAGGCAAAGTACGACGGGGAGGCGGAGCAGGGCGATGTCATGGATGACATTATCGTATGCCCGCTGCATGAAGGAGGAGTAGATGTTGCAGAAAGGTTGCATTCCTTCTTTAGCCATACCGCCCGAGAAAGTGGCTGCATGCCCTTCGGCAATACCCACATCGAAGGCACGGTCGGGCATGGTGTCCATCAGCTTGTTCATGGAGCAGCCGGTGGGCATGGCGGGGGTTACTCCGACGATTTTCGGATTTTCCTTTGCCAGTTCTACCAGCGTTTCCCCAAACACGTCCTGGAAAAGCGGAGGCAAATTGCTGGTGTCCACCTTGAGGCGTTCTCCGGTTTCCGGATCGAACTTGCCCGGTGCATGCCAGATATCGGGATTCTTCTCGGCAGGTTCGAATCCTTTTCCTTTTACAGTGTGCAGATGCAGTATTTTCGGTCCCTGCATATCTTTAATGTCCCGTAGGACACGGGCTATGTTTTTCACATCGTGTCCGTTGATAGGGCCGAAGTAGCGGATGTTCATCCCTTCAAAGATATTCTGCTGCTGGGCGGCCATTGATTTCAGACTGTTGGCGAAGCGAATCAGCGCTTTGCGGCGGTCCTCGTTCAAAAGTCCCATTTTGAACAGCAGTCTGGATGTCTTGAAGCGCAGCTGGTTATAGCGGTTGCTGGTAGTCAAGTTGAAAAGGTACTGCTTCATGCCGCCTACACTTCTGTCTATCGACATATCATTGTCGTTGAGAATGATAAGAAGGTTGTTAGGGGTAGACGAAGCGTTGTTCAGTCCTTCGAAAGCCAGGCCGCCGCTCATGCTTCCATCACCGATGACGGCGACCACATGGCGGTCCTTCTCGCCTTTTTCGGCAGCGGCAACAGCCATGCCAAGGGCGGCGGAGATTGAATTTGACGCATGTCCGCAGGTGAATGTGTCATAATCGCTTTCCTCTGGTGAGGGAAAAGGACGAACTCCCTTGAATTTACGGTTGGTGGAGAATGCTTCACGGCGTCCGGTCAGTATCTTGTGCCCGTACGCCTGATGGCCTACATCCCAGACTATGCGGTCGTACGGAGTATTGAATACATAGTGCAAGGCAACGGTCAGCTCTACCGTGCCCAGGCTGGCAGCGAAATGTCCGGGGTTACACGAAACCTCCTTTATAATGTCTTGCCTCAATTCTTCACAGACTTCAGGAAGCTCTTCTACGCTGAGTCGGCGTAAATCCTCGGGAAATGTAATGGTGTTAAGCAAGTTATATGTTGTTGGTTCTGTTCTCATTTCTAATCTGAAGATTACAAAATGCAAAAATAGCAAAAGAAAACGGATGACGGGAAGTTTTAGAAGGAAAAAAAGCCTCTTTTGTTCACTTCGGTTTTTACTTTCTCTTTGCATACGCCACATTTCTCGTTCAGCCTGCCTATGGTTAAGGGAAAAGATACCTGATGGTAAATCGTTCCTCCATGGAGAAAATATTGTTCCATCCTAGGGGAAAAATCGTTCCACCATGGTGGAACGATTTTTTCTCCATATAGGAATGATTTAATTTTGGTAGGCAAAGATATTAATCCTTTCAAAGATTGACTTGTACTCTCGTATGTGTGCATCTATGATAAGATATGCTTTAAATTTAATGTTTGTTGAAAAATGTAACTTAATAAATTATTTATTGCAACTTTTTTGAGATTTTGGTTGTTATCTGATATAGTATTATGTATATTTGCGAAGTAGAATATGTCCTATTTATCAATATGTTATACAATTTTGAGTTGTATATAATGATATTCTTAATTGTAATATGTGTCGGCATGGGGCGTAATCACGAATTGTTAAATGAATAAACAATGAATGATATGAAGAAAAAGCTCAACTTTGGAATTTTGGCTATTATGGGCGTAGTGGTATTTTCCGCTTGCGGTTCTGATAGCGATTTGTTCGACCCGGAAAAGGCGGCGGCTAAGAAAGAGGCACAGTATGCATCGGCTTTCGTGCAGAAGTATGGAGAAATTGCAGTTGATCAGGATTGGGGATTTGGGGCAACACCGACAACGCGTGTTGCTAACACTAATAGCAATCAATGGAAAGATTTTACGGAAGTACCCGAGGGTATTACGGCTACAGAAAAAGAAGTGGTTACGGAATGGTTTAAAACACATCAGAATCCACAATCCATTGGTGTGGATTGGACCGACTTTTTTGTTCAACATGTAAGTGGCTCACACTCTAATATGGATTTTTTGGTTGCAGCATCAGATGACCATGTCAATAATTTTAATGCTACTGAGGGGGCTATAATGCTAATGCAGAATAGTGGAACGTCTTCTTTTGGCTATAGGGTTTCTTTGGATGGTAAAATGCACTATAATTATACTATACAATATATTGGGGGTGCTTATTATGTGGGATTTGACTTTGAAGCTACCGGACAGAACCCAAATCAACAAGTGGCTGCAGATGGGTATTATAGTGATTGGATTGTGAAAATCTCTCCGGCCGTATATACGAATGCGTACAGAATCATAGCAGAAGACCTTGGAGACAGTGATGATTTTGACTTCAACGATGTCGTGTTTGATGTAGCGACCAATGGGGGAGCAACTATCATTACCCTGCAGGCTGCGGGTGGTACTTTGCCTTTGTATATTGAGGTAGGCGGTGATAGCCGTGAAGTTCATGAACTCTTTGGTGTTTCTAATACTACAATGGTAAATACGGATGCTGGGGCAACTAAGGCTCCGGTGATGTACAGAGTTAACGGTACCGGTGCCGTAAATATCAAAGTGGAAGGCCAAAATGCTGAAGTATATACACTGAAAGCAGAGATTGGCAAAGCTCCGCAGAAGATACGTGTAGAGACAAGATATGAATGGACTACTGAGCGTCAGGCTATTAATGATAAATATCCAGGTTTTGCAGATTGGGTGGCTGATCCTACGGCTAATTGGTATTAATAGAATATATAGTATTTTTATTTAAGGCAGATGATATAATGAGAGGTTATATCACCTGCCTTTTTTATATTGAAATTTACTATCTTTGTGGCGTAGCAAGCAGTTGGTACATCATTTTTTCAGAGAAAGTGAATGGTTTATTTATTTCGAACTTATGAATCTTTATACGCCTGTAGAAGTAGTTTCCAGTATGCCCCTTCTTTCGCAAGAGAATAATCTGTTGCTGATGGGTTCTTGTTTTGCGTCCGAGATGGGGCAAAGGCTGGCGGATGCCAAGTTCCGTTGTGACGTCAATCCTTATGGTGTGCTTTATAATCCGTTTTCCATTTCTGCGGCATTGCGTGAAATCATTGCGGGCAGATGCTACAATGAAAACGATATTTTCCTCTTTCATGAACTTTGGCACAGTGCCATGCATCATGGTAGCTTTTCCTCAGTCTCTGCAGAGGAAACATTGGCAGGCATTAACGGGCGTTTGAAAAGCGCCCATGAAAGGCTGGACCGGTTGGATTGTCTGCTGCTGACTTTCGGCTCTGCCTGGGTTTATGAAAATAAAAAGACGGGAACTGTAGTTGCCAACTGTCATAAGCAACCTGAGTCCTGCTTTACCCGCCGTATGCTTTCTGTCAGTGAAATAGTATCTGACTACACCTCTTTGCTTTCCGGCTTGCTGGCGCGGATTCCCCGGTTGAAAGTGTTGTTCACCGTCAGCCCCATCCGCCACGTGCGTGACGGAATGCATGCCAACCAGCTCAGTAAAGCTACCTTGCTGCTTGCTGTGAACCAGTTGCAAGCCACTTTCCCAGAACATGTTTTCTATTTTCCGGCTTATGAGTTGCTGCTCGACGAGCTTCGTGACTATCGCTTCTATGCAGAAGACATGGTGCATCCTTCCGAAACGGCCATTCGCTATGTCTGGGAACGGTTTACCCAGTCGTGCATCTCTGCCGATGCGTTACGGATTATGGAAGAAAGTGAAAATATCCGTAAGATGTTGTTGCATAAGCCATTTTATCCCGCTTCAGAAGAGTATAAGCGTTTTTTAGGACAAATTGTGTTAAAAATAGACCAACTTAACGGAAAATACCCGTACTTAGATTTCCAAAAAGAGAGAGAAATATGTCGTATTCGATTGAAAGCATAACCGAAAGTATTGGCGCACGGCGTATGGGAAACGCGCCGGCTACCATAGACTGGCTGCTCACTGACAGCCGTTCCCTGAATTTTCCTGAGGAAACATTATTCTTTGCCTTGACCACCAAGAGGAATGACGGTGCGCGCTATATTGCAGATTTATATGCCCGTGGAGTACGTAATTTTGTGCTTAGCGAAGAAAGCTTTAGATTAATGGACAATGGACAATTGACAATTGACAATGCTATGCAGCGTGATGATGCGCAGTCAATTGTCAATTATCTCATTGTTCCCAACCCGCTGAAAGCCTTGCAAAAACTGGCGGAACAGCATCGGAACCGGTTCCAGATACCGGTCATCGGTATTACGGGAAGCAACGGTAAGACTGTTGTGAAGGAATGGCTGCACCAGTTGCTCAGTCCGGAACGTGCCATTATCCGTTCTCCCCGCAGTTATAACTCCCAGATTGGAGTGCCTTTGTCTGTGTGGCAGATGAACGAACAGTCCGAACTTGCTATTTTTGAAGCCGGTATTTCCGAGCCGGGGGAAATGCGTGCTTTGCAGAACATCATCAAGCCTACCATAGGTATCCTGACCAATATAGGAGGGGCTCACCAGGAAAATTTCTTCTCGTTGCAGGAGAAATGCATGGAGAAGCTGACGCTTTTCAAGAATTGTGATGTAGTGATTTATAATGGTGACGATGAGTTCGTCAGCAACTGTGTGGCGAAGTCCATGCTGTCTGCACGTGAGATTGCGTGGAGCCGGAAAGATATGGAACGTCCTCTATATATAAGTAAGGTGGAGAAACGGGATGACTGTACTGTCATTTCCTATCGCTATCTGGATATGGATAATACGTTTACTCTACCGTTCATAGATGATGCTTCCATCGAGAATTCGCTGAACTGCCTGGCCGCATGCCTCTATCTGATGCTTCCTGCCGAACAGATTACAGAACGTATGGCAAGGCTAGAACCCATCGCCATGCGGCTGGAAGTCAAGGAGGGAAAAAACAACTGTCTGTTGATTAACGACAGTTATAATTCTGACCTTGGCTCATTGGATATTGCACTCGATTTTCTTTACCGCCGTTCGCAAAGTAAGGGATTGAGGCGGACTTTGGTTCTTTCGGATATATTGGAGACCGGTCAGAACACGCCGACACTTTACCGACAAGTGGCACAGCTGGTAAACAGCCGTGGCATTGAACGCATCATAGGTGTAGGAAATGAAATATCTTCCTGCGCTGCACGCTTTAATATAGAGAAGACCTTTTATCCGGATACAGCGGCCTTGATACGTGCCATTCAGCGTGGGGAACTTCGCCTTGGAAACGAAATAATTCTGATTAAGGGTGCACGTAAGTTCGGTTTTGACTCCTTGACGGAAGTATTGGAGAAGAAGGTGCACGAAACCATTCTGGAGGTTAATCTTGGAGCGATGATTGCCAATCTGAACTATTATCGTGGCAAGCTGAAGCCGGAAACAAAGATGGTCTGCATGGTGAAAGCCTCCGCTTACGGTGCAGGTTCTTACGAGATAGCCAAGACTTTGCAGGAACATCATGTCGATTATCTTGCCGTGGCGGTTGCCGACGAAGGCTCCGAACTCCGCAAAGCGGGCATCACTGCGAATATCATTATCATGAATCCTGAGATGACTGCTTTCAAGACCATGTTCGATTACAAGCTGGAGCCCGAAGTATATAGCTTCCATCTGCTGGACGCTTTGATTAAAGAAGCGGAAAAGGAAGGTATCACAAACTTCCCCATCCACATAAAGCTGGATACCGGTATGCACCGCCTGGGGTTTGCTCCGGAGGATATGCCCCGGCTGATAGAACGGCTGAAGGGACAGAATGCCGTGATTGCCCGTTCCGTCTTCTCGCATTTGGTAGGGAGCGATTCGCAACAATTCGACAGTTTTACACGCCGGCAGATAGAAATGTTCGAGAAAGCGTCCATGGAATTGCAGGAGGCTTTTCCGCATAAGATACTTCGCCATATCTGCAATTCCGCAGGTATCGAGCGTTTCCCGGGGGCGCAATTCGATATGGTGCGCCTGGGTATCGGCCTCTATGGTGTCAATCCCATAGACAATTCCATTATGAATAATGTGAGCACGTTGAAGACTACCATCCTCCAGATACGTGATGTTCCCGAAGAGGATACGGTGGGGTATAGCCGGAAAGGGCATCTCACCCGTCCGTCGCGTATAGCGGCTCTTCCCATCGGTTACGCCGACGGCCTGAACCGCCATCTTGGAAATGGACATGCCTATTGTCTTGTAAACGGCCAACGGGCAGCCTATGTAGGGAATATCTGCATGGATGTCTGTATGATTGACGTGACGGACATTGATTGCAAGGAGGGTGACAGTGTGGAAATTTTTGGTGACCATCTGCCTATAACCGTTCTTTCCGATGTACTCGAAACTATTCCTTATGAGGTGTTGACAAGCGTTTCTACGCGGGTAAAACGTATTTATTATCAAGACTGAAGATAGGGGGCAGGGATTAGGGATTAGGGATTGCGATAAAATTAATCCTTAATCCTTAATCCCTAATCCTTAATTTTCCTATCTTTGCACTATAATTAATCAGATATAACTATGACAAACTTACTTTTATTAGGCTTTCTGCCCAGCGGTTCCGAATGGATAATTATTGCATTGGTCATCTTACTGTTGTTTGGTGGTAAGAAAATTCCCGAATTGATGCGTGGTTTGGGCAAAGGAGTGAAGAGCTTCAAGGATGGCGTGAATGAAGCCAAAGAAGAGATAAACAAGGCTCAGGAAGATTTGGATAAACCGGCTGAAAAGAAATAAAGGAACAAGGGTATTTACTATTTGACAATTTACTATTTACTATTTGATACTCTGAGAAGTTCAGGAGTATGGGTAGGCTTGTTGCCTTTTCCACAGCGCAGCCCAAATAGTAAATTGTCAAATAGTAAATCCCCACAGCGCAGCCCAAATAGTAAATAGTAAATTGTCAAATAGTAAATCCCTTTATGTCAGAAAAAGAACTAACCTTTTGGGACCACTTGGACGAGTTGCGCCGGGTGTTGTTTCGTGTACTCGGTGTGTGGTTTGTATTGGCTATCGGTTATTTTATTGCCATGCCTTATCTGTTTGACAATGTGATATTGGCTCCTTGCCATAACGACTTCATTTTCTATGACTTGCTGCGCTGGATAGGGCAGAGACTGGACTTGCAGGATGAATTCTTTACCCAGGAGTTTCATGTGAAGCTCGTCAATATCAATCTTGCCGCACCGTTCTTTGTCCACATGTCTACCGCTTTCTGGATGTCGGTGGTAACGGCTGCTCCTTATATTTTCTATGAAATCTGGCGCTTTGTAAGCCCTGCACTCTATCCAAACGAGCGTAAAGGGGTGAGGAAAGCGCTGGGTATAGGTACGGTGATGTTCTTCATCGGTGTGTTGCTGGGGTATTTTATGGTCTATCCGCTGACATTGCGTTTCCTTTCCACTTATCAATTGAGCGCAGCCATCGAGAATCAAATTTCCCTGAACTCGTACATCGACAATTTCATGATGTTGGTGCTTTGCATGGGACTGGCATTCGAACTGCCGCTGGTGACATGGCTGCTTTCCCTGCTGGGACTGGTGCACAAGACCTTTTTGCGGAAATACCGCCGTCATGCTGTTGTCATCATTGTTATTGCCTCGGCCATCATTACTCCGACCGGTGACCCGTTTACCTTGACAGTAGTGGCGGTGCCGCTTTATCTGCTCTATGAGTTGAGTATCCTGATGATAAAGGATAAAAAGACTGATGATGAAGCGGAAGAAGTGGAGACAGAGGAATGATGGATTGTGAAGTAAAGGAATATTTTAGTATATTGCTGGAAGCCTGCCACGTTGAGGAAATCTCCTTGGACGTGGCCTATCGGCAATTGCGCGAGTTGCTGGAGCGTTTGTGCCGTACACAGATGTCCGACGGCAGCTTGCAGATGACAGACCTTTCTGCACGTATCAGTTTCGTGGCTTCGAAGGTCGGACTTTCCACCGTGGAACAGAACCGTCTGCATACCTTCCGGCTGACCTCCAATGCTATTCTGAACCGCCAGGCGGAACCGCAACGTGAACAGTTGTTGCGTGATGCCAAGACACTGGCATTCTTTGTCAAGCGCTTGACGGGGGAGGAGATACCTGCCGAACTTTATCGCCTGCTACCCCGTGCGGATGCCACCTATATAGTGGCACCGCCCGCCAAAGAACGGATAAAGCGCATGCGCGTCTGTTTTCAGTATGCCGATGATACTTATTTATATGTACTGCCCGTAGACACTGTAGCCGATGAGCCGTTGCGTGTCCGTTATAATGTACCTCAGATTAATGAAGAGTTTGCAGAAATCTGCCGGATTCTGTGGCGGCATGCCCAGGTCAATCTGCTGGATGTTACGGTGGACGAAGTCGGCATACTCACCCCTTCCTTTATTATACTTGAGCCCGATTACTTGATAGACATCAGTTCGCTTGCCGAATGCTTCAAGGATTACGGGCATCATCCTGCCAATTATATCCTGGCACGGCTCCAGTCGCCAGACAATACCCGTCCGTTACTGTTGGGTAATATTGCCAACCTCTTTCTGGACGAATGGATTCATGCCAAGGAGGCACCCGATTATTTGGCATGCATGAAGAAGGCCTTCCGTTCTTATCCCATCGAGCTGGCAGCATGTGCCGACCTGCGCGACCGGGAGAAGGAAGCTGAATTCTTTTCCGATTGCAAGCGCCATTTCGATAATATCCACCGGACGGTGACAGAAACATTTCGTGCATCCGGCTATGAGCTCGATAGGACTGATGCCGTGCTGGAACCCTCTTACATCTGTGAAGCATTGGGTTTGCAAGGGCGTCTGGACTACATGCAGCGGGATATGACCTCGTTCATTGAAATGAAGTCCGGTAAGGCGGACGAGTATTCCATCCGTGGTAAGGTGGAGCCTAAAGAAAACAATAAGGTGCAGATGTTGCTCTATCAGGCTGTGTTGGAGTATTCTATGGGAATGGACCATCGACGTGTAAAGGCTTATCTGCTCTATACCCGTTATCCGTTGCTTTATCCGGCGCGTCCTTCGTGGGCAATGGTGCGCCGTGTGATGGATGTGCGTAACCGGATTGTAGCCAATGAATATGGCATCCAGTTACGGAATAGCCCACAGTATACGGCAGAGCGCCTGAAAGACATCCATCCGGATACCTTGAATGAGCGCGGTTTGGACAATACCTTGTGGAAACGCTTCCTTTGCCCCTCCATCGATGCCGTAGCGCAACGCATCCGTTCGCTTTCGTCGTTGGAACAAAGCTATTTTTATACGCTCTATAACTTTATAACCAAGGAACTCTATACCTCCAAATCTGGAGATGTGGATTATGAAGGACGTACCGGTGCTGCCGCCCTCTGGCTTTCCACACTGGCTGAGAAATGTGAGGCAGGTGAAATTCTGTACGATTTGGCTATTTGCGAGAATCATGCGGCAGATGCGCATAAACCGTATTTGTCACTCAGAACGAAGCAAATGGTTGCTTCCCGGCAGGAGCGGGTTCTGCCCAATTTCCGTCAGGGTGATGCGGTGGTTCTTTACGAACGGAATACGGATACCGACAACGTTACCAACAAGATGGTGTTTAAAGGTAATATAGAGCGCATATCCGATAACGAGGTCTGTATCCGTCTTCGTGCCACTCAGCAGAATGCGGGTGTATTGCCTGCTGCTAGCCTTTATGCCATAGAACACGACTATATGGACACCTCCTTTCGTAGCATGTATCTGGGACTTTCCGCTTTCCTTTCTGCCACTCAAAGACGGCGTGATTTGTTGTTGGGGCAGCGCCCTCCCGAGTTCGATGCTTCTTTGGATACTGGTATTGCGACCGCTCCGGATGATTTTTCGCGGATTATTCTAAAAGCGCAGGCTGCCCGCGACTATTTCCTTTTAATCGGTCCGCCGGGTACCGGCAAGACCTCTCGCGCGCTGCGGGGCATGGTAGAAGCCTTTTACCGGGAGGGGAAACAGATTCTACTGCTTTCGTATACCAATCGTGCTGTAGATGAAATCAGTAAGGCGCTGGCTTCCATTGAGCCTGAAATAGACTTTATCCGTTTAGGCAGTGAGTTGTCTTGCGATGACTCATTCCGCCCGTATCTGATTGAGAATGTGTTGGAATCTTGTGCCACTCGGCGGCAGGTGCAGGAGCGCATTGCCCGTTGCCGTGTTTTTGTCGGTACGGTTGCCACGCTTTCTTCCAAGACCGAACTTTTCCGGTTGAAGACTTTTGATGTAGCGATTGTGGATGAGGCTACCCAAATTTTGGAACCACAACTGCTGGGATTACTCTGTACCCGCAATCCCGCAGGCGCGGATGCCATCGGCAAATTTATTTTGATAGGTGACCATAAGCAGCTACCCGCAGTGGTCTTGCAGTCGTCCGAGCAGTCGGAAGTGTGTGACGAAGCTTTGCAGGCCATCGGATTGTATAATTTGAAAGATTCCCTTTTCGAACGCCTTTATAGGAATCTCTCCAAGGAAAGTGCCAATCGCCAGGCATCAACCTCTCATTCTTCATCTTTTATCCCTCATCCCTCCTACGACATGCTCTGCCGTCAGGGTCGTATGAATATCGAGGTAGCTTTGTTTCCTAACCGGGCTTTTTACGGTGGTCTGTTGGAACCGGTTGGTCTGCCGCACCAGCAGGGAGAGCTGATTCTTGCTCCTGAGCTGTGTGATTGTGAGTTTGCCGGCTTGCTGACTCGTCGTGTCGCTTTTCTGCCTGCCGCAGTCGAACCGCCGGCACAGTCGGCCAAGATGAACCATTCGGAGGCGCGGATTGTGGCACGGTTGGCAGCGGCTATCTATCGGCAGTATGCAGCTGTTTCCGGTTTCAACCCGGCTGTCACTTTAGGTGTCATCACTCCTTATCGCAGTCAGATAGCCTTGATTAAGAAAGAGATTGCTGCTTTGGGTATTGCTCCTTTGGAGGATATATTGGTAGACACCGTGGAACGCTTCCAAGGTAGCGAACGGGATGTTATTATCTACTCTTTCTGTGTGAACCGGGCTTATCAGTTGAAGTTTCTGGCAAATATGACGGAGGAAAACGGTACTCGGATTGACCGGAAATTGAATGTTGCCCTTACTCGTGCCCGCAGGCAGATGTTTATGACAGGAGTGCCGCAACTATTGAAACTTAATCCTATTTATGCCGAGCTCTTGTCTGTAGTTTGCCATTCGTAACCGTCTTATTTAGTAAATCTTAAATATTTTCTGCTTCTTTATAGAGTTTATTAATAACGCTGTGTGAGATAAACCATTATCTTTGCATCACGTTTTTTTCATAGAGATTTAGATTTAAGGTTAGAAGAATTGTGGAAGTCGTGAGACTTCCCTTTTTTTCATCTTAAATTGTGTTCCATTTACAGTTTTTTGTTTTTGACTGTAATTGAACGAAGAAAAGCCATTTCGTGAGAAAAGGCTTTTTTTGTGCGGAGTTTGCAAGGCATGTAATGCAGTTTGCAAACTCCGCATGATTCTGAATATCTATATAGAGACTTCTGATTAGTCCACTATAATCGGTTTGTACTTCGGAACCAGTGCCTTCATGATGCACCAGCCTATCAGGTAGGACACTGCACATACACAGAAGATGATGAAATATCCGGCAGGCTTGCCCTGGAATCCAAGAAATACCATTTGTGTCTTGTCGGCATAGTCGAACAGCAAACCGGAACTCATGTTGATAAGGAATGAGCTGATACCGCCCGCCATACCTCCGATTCCCACAATGGTGGCAATGGTGCTCTTGGGAAACATATCACCTACCACAGAATAGATGTTGGCCGACCAGGACTGATGGGCAGCGCCTGCAATACCTATGATGATAATCGGGAACCAATAGGCTTGTTCGCCAAATACTTCCTTGTTGCCCAATGGCTGTGCAAACAATGCCAATAGCGGGAACAGTGCAAAGATGAACATGGCCTGCATGCGTGCGGCGTAGGGGTTCTTACCGGTTTTGTTGATAATGATGGTGGGCAATTTCCCGCCATAGACGGACAACATCGTGATGGCATAGAGCACAAAGATAAGCATCTGTGCCGTGGGAGTATCTGAGGAGAATCCGTAAACGTCCGAAATGTATGCGGGTGCCCAGAAGAGGAAGAACCACCATACACCGTCAGTCATGAATTTGCCGAAAAATACAGCCCAGGTTTGCGGATATTTGAAACATTGCAGGAAAGAAATGCTCTTTTCATCCTTGGTTGTCGGAGTAGTCGCCTTTTTATCCTCCTCATTGTCTTTGTCTTGTTCTATATATGCCAGCTCAGCTGCGTTTACGTGTGGATTTTCATCAGGTTTCTTGTACATGAATATCCACAGTCCCATCCAGATGAAACCCAATCCGCCGATAACGATAAAAGCCATTTCCCAGCCGTTGCCCACGCCCATGCGTTGGAAGTAGCGGGCCAGGGTGGGGATACACAATGGGGCTATCAGTGCTCCGATGGTAGAGCCGGCATTGAATATGGAAGTGGAGAAGGCACGGTCTTTCTTTGGAAAATATTCGGCAGTCACCTTGATGGCGGCAGGAAAGTTTCCTGCTTCACCGATGCCCAGTATGATACGGGCGGCAATGAAGTAGTAAACGCTGGTGATGGCTATGGTAGAGGCCAATGCACCGGTAGCGCTAATCATGTTGGCGGCATTTTCAATGCCGAGGGTCATTTCTGTGGCAAGTCCGCAGAGGGCGTGCATACAAGCGCCGATAGACCATACGGCAATGGCCCATAAATACCCTTTTTTCGTTCCCATCCAGTCGATGAAACGTCCGGCAAACAGATTGCCTAAGGCATAGACAATGGAAAAGATAGCTGTGATGTAGCCGTAGTGTGTATCGGTCCAGTGGAATTCGGGGGAGATGAAATCTTTCCAGGTCAATGAAAGAACCTGGCGGTCGAGGTAGTTGACGGTTGTCGCGAAGAATAGCATGGCGCAGATAATCCAACGGTAATTGGTCATCCGCCCTGCGGTGTTTTGAAATGTACTCATGATAATAGATTTATATTTTGATGCAAATGTAGGGGTTTGTGTGTTGTTCGAGGTGTAATATTGAGTAAAAAGGATGTAGAAAATGACAAAAATAGGCATGGATTATTTAAGTCCATGCCTATCGGACGTTGCAGGGCAACTTTATTTCATATCGATGTATTTGATTTCGTCTTTGTCGCTGTATTTCAGGTTTTCACCGCCCATACCCCAGATGAAAGTATAGTTGCTGGTTCCGGCAGCAGCGTGGATGGACCATTCGGGAGAAGTGATGGCTTGTTCGTTGTGCAGCCATATCAAACGTTCTTCCTGCGGTTCGCCCATCAGGTGACAGATAGCGTTGCCGGGTTTCAGGTTGAAGTAGTAGTAAGCTTCCATGCGGCGAGTGTGCGTGTGGGCAGGCATGGTATTCCATACAGAGCCGGGAGCCAGTTCCGTGAGTCCCATCTGCAACTGGTTGGTACCGCCGTCTTTCACTCTTTCCAGTACATCTTTCACAATCAGCTGGTTTACGATACGGTCGTTGCTGTCTTCCATTTTTCCATAATGGTCGGAGATGCCCAGTGCATATTTCTTGGGGTTGGCTTTCTGAAGCTTGGCATCGGTGGTAATCAGCTGAGTAACATAGGGTTTGTAGGCCGGGGCCGAGTTGATGTAGAACTTGGCGGGATTGGTAGCGTCGTTGCTCTTGAAGGTTACTTCCTTATTTCCGCAGCCTACGTAAAGGGCTTCCTTATACTTCATGGGGTATTCCTTACCGTCTACAGTAACCACTCCGTCACCGCCGGTATTGATGACACCCAGTTCGCGGCGTTCGAGGAAGTAAGTGATTTCCGGACCCAGTTCACGGAACACTTCCAACTTCAATGTCTTGTTCACCGGCATGGCGCCACCGTAAATCAATCGGTCGTAGAGGGTGTAGGTTACGTTGATTTCATCCGGAGCCATCACTTTGTCCATCATGAATCTGCTGCGCAGAAGTTCCGTGTCATAATGCTTCACGTCCTGCGGATGGCAGGCGGTCTGCACTTTGTAATTCACTTGGGCATTGGCTGCCATGGCAGCTGCTCCCATCATAAATGCAAGTACTAACTTTTTCATAATCCGTTACTATTTAATTTTTAACTTTTAATTTTTGATTGATTTCTGGTATTTGATGATAGCACGACGGTTCATAATCATCAGGAACAATGTGCATAATACAAGGATACCGGAGCCTATCCATTTCAACGAGTAGGTCAGGTGGAAAATGACCCAAGCAAAGGGGCTGGATGCAAAATCCAGTGCGCCGCCTTCAAAGCCGGCGGGGATATTCACGGCAGCATCTTGTGTCTTCTCGTATACATCGTGGGCTGCTTGTGTGAAATAGGGGGCGAGGTCTGTTACGAAATAAAGACCGATGGTCAGTACAACGAGTCCGATGATGAACGTCTTTACTACATTTCCTTTCGTGATGGGCAGTACCAGCGGGAAGAGGTAGAACATTCCGGCCAGCGACGCCAGAGGCAGGAACTGGTTACCCGGCAGGATGACAGCCAGCAGTATGGTTACGGGAATCAGCAGCAGGGAAACCACCAGCGTTGCAGGATGGCCGATAACCAATGCGGGGCTCATACCGATGTTCAGGCCGACAGCACCTTTGAACTTCTTGGCAATCAGCTCGCGGGTAGCATCAGAAATAGGCTTCAAGCCTTCGATGAACAAAGCGGTGATACGCGGAATCAGCTCCATTACGGCGCCCATCTTGATACCCAAACCTAATATATAAGGTATCTTGTCTACCAGTTCCTGACCGTTCTTGCAAGACAAAGCACCGATACCGCAACCGACCAGAATACCCAGGAACAGAGGCTCACCCAGCAAACCGAATTTCTTCTTCATGCCTTCCGCATCAATGTTCAATTTGTCAAAACCGGGGATTTTGTCCAATGCTTTATTGATGACTACGGCAAATGGAACGAAACCTGCGCAGAAAGGCTGGGGAATGGAGATACCCTCCATCTTGTCGTAGAATCCCTGGAATTTGTCGGCGGTATAGTCGGCCATAATCAGGGTAATGATGTAGCAGATAATAGCGGCGAAGAAACCCCACCAGATATTGTCGCTGGCAAAATAAACGACTGCGCCGATAAATGCGAAATGCCAGTAGTTCCAAAGGTCGATATTGACCGTACGGGTCGTTTTCGTTAATAACATCAGAAGATTTACTCCCAAACATACCGGAATGATGAATGCACCCACCGATGTGTTATAGGCTACAGCCGCAGCTGCAGGCCATCCCATATCGAATACTTTCAACTGAAGACCGTAAATTTCAACGACTTGGCTCAGAGCAGGACCGAGGCTGCTGGTCAACAGCGCAGTGACAACTGACAGACCTACGAAACCGACACCTACCAGCAGACCACTCTTTAGCGCCTTACTGAATTTGATGCCGATGCATACTCCCAAAATTGTAAAGATTATAGGCATCATCACTGCTGCTCCTAAGCCGATGATATAGCCGAAAACTTGTTCCATTCTCTTGTGATTTAATTAGGTAATTGAGTTTGTTTTTGCAATAGTATGAATTAAAAACCGGGTCAAAAATAAGACCTTTTCTCAATTAATCAAACTCGAAAAGCATAATTATTTAGTAAATGGGACAATTTTGGACGAAATTGGTCGTTATCGTGCACAAAATTGCTCGTTTTCGTACACGAAAACCAAATAATACACTCTCTGCATTGAAAAGTATACATAGGAAAAACAACAATTTTGGGTGGAGTGAACTTTAATCCAGTTTACTGTGTTATTATAAGACATTGAAACAAACCGGACTATAATGATATATTTGATTTTTTTATTGGCAATAGGACTATTGGTCGGATGGAGCTTATGGAAAGCTCCATCCGATATTGATTTATGGGGAAAAGATTTAGAGGATTGATAGTTATATTGGTTATATTCTGAAAATTTAACTATATTAGCGCCTGAAAAGCATAAATATGGCGCTAAATCTGATAAAAAAGGATAAATCCCACTCTGTTGTAAGCATTAAGCTGGATGAGCAAGAGTTTCATAATATTTTTAAGGAATATTATGCGGCGCTTTGTTCTTTCGCGTTCCAATACATGGAGGATGCGGATATGTCAGCAGATATAGTACAAGACGTATTTGCCAAGTTGTGGCAGATAAGAGACGATTTCTTTTATCTTCATCAGGTGAAAGCTTTTCTTTATACGGCCGTACGTAACCATGCCTTGAACGAACTTGAGCATTCGAAGGTAGCTCATGAATACGAGCAAAAGATTATAGCCAAAAAAGCAGATGCTTTTTTTCGTGATGCGATTGTGGAAGAAGAGACTTTCCGGATTCTGTCAGAAGCTATAGAGAAACTTCCTACCCAAATGAGAGCCATCATGCAGTTGGCTTTGGAAGGCAAAAAGAATGCAGAAATAGCAGAGCGTCTCAATGTCTCTCCCGAAACGGTACATACTCTTAAAAAAGTGGCTTATAAAAAGCTTCGTGCATTCCTTACCGATTATTATTATTGCCTTCTGTTATTTATCTAAAAGCACATTTTTTTCTATTTTTTCAAAAAAAAGTCTTTATCGATTCACCATGTTTTCATTTTGGCTTGTATTATCATTAAAGATAGACTAAAACATGCCAAATTATGATAAAAGAGTACTTTCATATAGCTCATCTTATTTCCAGGCACCTATCCGGTGAAGTAACACCGGAAGAAAGCCGTTTTTTGGATAAATGGCGCAAAGAGAGCAAAAGCCATGAGCAGCTTTTCCAAAAGATTTGTAGTGATGAACATTATGTACAGCACGAAATTCGTAAAATGGAGTTTGATTCGCAGGCTGGATGGAAAGGTGTCGAAACACGTATCAAGAGGATGGAGCTCAGAAGGAGACATTTGAAACTGTTACGGTACGTTGCTCTTTTTATTGCACCAGTGCTGATATTGGTTTTTGCACTTCAGGATATTTCTGTACCCCATGTCATGGATGGCAATCAATTATTGGCTGCCCAGCAAATACTGCCGGGTGGAGCCAAAGCTATTCTTACATTGGATAATGGGGAAACGGTTTATCTGGATGAGAATGCCGATGGGCGGCAGTTGCAGTTGGCTGGTAAACAAATACAGATAGATTCAACGACCTTGAACTACAGCGCTGCAGACGGGCAGGTTGTGCAGTCAGCTTTGGTATATAATAAAGTTGAAGTGCCTCAAGGCGGTGAGTATACACTTGTTCTGAATGATGGTACAAAAGTACATCTGAATTCAATGAGCAGTCTACGTTTTCCGCTTACTTTCGAAGCTGGGAAGCGGGAAGTGGAATTGGCGGGAGAAGCTTATTTTGAAGTAAATAAGACCGGTCATCCCTTCACTGTATCGACTCAAGGTATGCAGATTGAGGTGTTGGGAACAACTTTCAATATTTCGGCCTATCCGGGTGAAGAATATCAGGCGACTCTTGTCAGTGGTTCTGTTAAGGTGGACACCGGGGAGGGACAGAGTCTTGTCTTAAAACCTTCACAGCAGGCATCATTAATTCCCGGGAGCGGGAATATACAAGTGCGTACAGTAGATACTGCCTTCTATACATCATGGGTGAAGGGAAAAATCAATTTTAAAGATCAACGGCTGGAAGATATTATGAGAATCCTTTCAAGGTGGTATAATATTGAAGTGGACTATTCAGACGAAGCGTTAAAGAACCTGCGTTTCGGTTGCTATGTGAACCGTTATGAGGAAATAGCTCCTTTCCTTGAGCTACTGGAAGCGACGGAAAACATACATGTCAAAATCAACGGTAAAACTATTATATTCTATAAATAACCATTTAATAATTTAATTATGACTAAGGAACAGAGCTACACCAGGTTTTGGGAAGGTAGTAAACGTATGTGGATTACATTCCTGTTTTTCAGTTTTATTATGATTGGCTTTGTGCAGGCCGCCAATACGGCGTTTGCCCAGACAACAGTTACTGTAAATGTGCAGGACGCCACTTTAAGTGACGTGTTATGGGAAATTCAACGCCAGACGGATTTTACTTTCATTTATAGTACAAATGACGTAAAGAATGTCAAGGTACGTAATTTGAGTGTCACGAATGGAAAAATCGCAGCAGTGCTGGATGAATGTCTTAAGAATAGCGGATTGGCTTATGTCGTAAAAGACGGGGCCATTGCTATCCGTCCAGCCAATGAAGTGAATGCTGTGAAGGCAGTAGAACAAGCTAATGTTATTTCCGGAACAGTGGTGGATGAGACCGGTGAGCCCGTCATTGGAGCCAATGTTTTGGTCAAAGGTACTACAAACGGTCAGATTACCGATTTGAATGGAGGTTTCTCTATCAAGGTGGAGCATGCATCGGCTACCTTGCTTGTCTCTTATGTCGGCTATGTTCGTCAGGAAGTGAAAGCTACTTCGGGTAAGATATTGAAGATTGTATTGGTGCCGGATGCAAATATGATGGAAGAGGTGGTTGTAACTGGTTACGGTACATTCAAGAAATCTGCTTATGCGGGTTCGGCTGCCAGTGTGAAGAATGAAAAGATTGCCGATGTGCCTTCCGTTTCTTTCCAGGATTTGTTGCAGGGAAATGCTACGGGTGTACAGTTTACTTCTGCTTCCGGCCAGCCGGGTTCTTCAGCTTCTTTGAGTATTCGTGGTATGGGCTCTTTCAATGCCTCCAACTCTCCGCTGTATGTTATTGATGGAGTGCCCGTTACTTCCGGTTCGATAAACTCCATCAGTTCGGATGGTGGTCTGGATGCCATGTCAACCGTCAACACTTCGGATATTGAGAATATTACGATTATCAAGGATGCCGCTGCTGCATCACTCTACGGTTCGCGCGCTGCGAATGGTGTGGTTCTGATTACGACGAAGAAAGGTAAAACCGGTAAGGCTTCTATCAGTTTGAAAGCCGATTGGGGATTCAGTGACTTTGCTATGGATTATCGTCCTACTTTGAGCGGAGCAGAACGTCGCGAATACATATACAATGGTATGGTGCTTGGACAACAGCGCAGCGGCAAATCGGATGCGGATGCCATAGCTTATGCTGATAAGAATATCGACAAATATGCTCCGGTTCCCTGGTGCGGCTATACGGATTGGGGAGATTATCTGTTCAAGAAAGGAAACCATTCCAGTTATGAGGCTTCCATATCCGGAGGAACCGACAAATTCAAATACTATTCTTCATTGTCCTATCTCAACCAAGAGGGCATTGTAAAAACATCGGGTCTGGAAAGAATTACCGGACGTTTGAATGTTGATTTTCAGGCTACGGATAAATTGAAATTCGGTGCCAACATCATGTTTACCAATCTGAATCAGGATGTATATAGTGAAGGAACCGGTTATACTGCTCCTTTCTACTCCAGCGTAAGCAAATTGACGCCTTCAGATCCGGTTTACAATGAAGATGGAAGCTATAACCAGGACTTGATTTCGTTGTCAAGAAGAAATCCCGTTCTTGCCCAGGAGTACAATTACCAGCGTGAGTATGTTACCCGTATGTTCAATACGATTAATGCCGAATATGAATTTATCAAGGACTTGAAGTTAAAGTCTATTTTGAGCTATGACTATAACATCAGTAAGGGTAAGGAATGGAAAGACTCCCGTACCTCCGACGGTGAGAAGAATAATGGTGGAGCCGAAAAGGCATATAGTGAATATAACAAGTTGGTGTGGTCAAACCAGTTGACTTACAAGACTACTATCCAAAAGGACCACAATTTAGATGCCCTTGTCGGATATGAAATCGATTCCAAGTACAATGATTTCTTGTCGGGATATGCTACTAACTTCCTGACTCCGATAAAGAATGACATTGCCAACGGGCAGACTTTGGAGAGCATAGATGGTTCTTCCAAGAGGTCAAGAATGGTTTCTTACATCACCCGTCTCAACTATGACTACAAGAACAAGTATTATCTGGGTGGGAGCTATCGTATGGATGGCAGTTCACGCTTGCACAGAGATAATCGCTGGGGAAGTTTCTGGTCTGTTTCAGGAGCATGGCGTATTATCGAAGAGGATTTCATGAAACCCACGTCCAAATGGCTGACCGATTTGAAACTCCGTGCATCCTACGGTGTGAATGGTACGTTGCCCTCCGACTTATACGGCTATATGGGCCTGACAAGCCTTAGTGGCGGCTATATGGAGAATCCCGCATTGATTCAGTCGCAGATTGAAAATAGGGATTTGGAATGGGAAACGAATTACAACCTGAATATCGGTCTGGATTTCGGCTTCTTCAACCGTTTGAACTTCACTTTGGAGTACTATACCCGTACTACTAAGAACCTTTTGATGGACTGTCCCGTATCTATGACTACCGGTTTCAGTTCCTATCTGATGAATATCGGTGAGGTGAAGAACCAGGGTGTGGAATTGGAAATCAATTCCAAGAACATTGTGTCCAAAGACTTTGACTGGTCTACCTCTTTCACCCTTTCGCACAACAAGAATAAGATTGTGAAACTGGACGGCGAACAGACCCAGATTATCAGCGGCTCGCAGATTCACATGATTGGCAAGTCCTACCGTACATTCTACATGATAGAATTTGCCGGAATCAACCCCGAGACCGGTGCACCTCAGTTCTATACCAACGACGTGGACGAGAATGGAAACTATATTAAGGAAATCACAGAGAATAACAAGGATGCCAAAGCCATTCCTCTGAAGAAACATGCCGAGCCCAATGTGACCGGTGGTCTCTCTAATACTTTGCGTTACAAGTGGTTCGATTTGAGCTTCATGTTCTCTTATCAGTTCGGTGCTTATGGATATGATAACTGGGCACAGAAAACAGAACATGGCGGCAAGGACTTTACTCTTAATATTCCGGCCTATTATCGTGACAATTGGAAGCAACCGGGAGATATCAGTAAATATGAAGTGTTTATAGAGAAGCCGGCGGTAGCCATGAATGGCGTTACCACTACCCGCCGCTTGCACAGCACGGACTTTATCCGTCTGAAAACGTTGACTTTCGGTGTGACCGTTCCTAAAACATGGACTCGGAAAATCGGCGTAAACAGCCTGCGCCTTTACGCATCTGCCAACAACTTGTGGACTTGGGCGGCTTACGATTTCTATGATCCGGAATCAGTCAGTGCAGGTACAGCCGGCTGGGGAACACCTCCTTTGAAAACAGTAACTTTCGGTCTTAATTTGAATTTCTAACCTCATAATAAAGAAACACAATGAAAGCATTAAAATATATGATGATGGGGATGTTGGTCAGCCTGACCGCCTCCTGTGGCAATGACTGGCTTGATGTTGAATCCAGTACAAAGATTCCGACTGAAACCGCCATACAGAATCTGGATGATGTGGAATATAGCTTGAACGGTATCTACGACGTGATGCGCAGTACCAACTATTACTCGGGCCGTATGATTTATTACGGAGACGTGACGGGTGACGATACGCAGTCCATAAAGACCGGAAAGCGTACCACCAGCTACTATATGCTGGACTATACAAAGGATTCCGGTCCGTCTTCCCACTGGTCTTATGCCTATAAGATTATCCAGAATTGTAATATCATTTTGTCTCAAATAGACGGATTGGATGTCAGTGAGGATGATACGGAATACTTCAACGACCTGAAAGGTCAGACCTTGGCTCTCCGTGGATTTGCCTTGTTCGACCTGACCCGTTTCTTCGGCTATCCGTATGCCAAGGATGGAGGAGCTTCTTTGGGAGTGCCTATTGTGACCGAAGTATCCAATACGGAAAACAAGCCGTCGCGCAATACCGTCGCCCAGTGTTATGAGGCAATCATCAAGGATTTGAAGGAAGGTGCTGACCTGCTGGATGAAGAATTCAACAAGGGTAAGATTAATAAGTGGGCGGCAATGCTGTTGCTGAGTAGAGCCTATTTGTATATGGAAGATAATCAGAATGCCTTGATTACGGCTGAAGCTGCCATTGCGGGAGCGGAAAAGAATAAGTACCGTTTGTGGACCAATGATGAGTATGGCACGATATGGGGAACTGATTTTGCCTCTTCCGATCCGGGAGAAGTCTTGTTTGAGTTGGTGAATCTGACAGTGGACGGCGTTGGCAAAGAAAGTGTGGCTTACCTTTGCTGGCAGGCGGGTTATGATGATTATTGCCTGACCAGTTCTTTCTATGAACTGATGCAGGAAGATCCGGATGATGTCAGAAATCAGGCATATACGGTTGTTCCTAAGACAAAGAGAGCTTACATAGCCAAGTATCAGCCGCAGAGCGGCAAGGCTGTGGAAGATTCCAATATTCCAGTACTTCGTCTGTCCGAACTTTATCTGATTGCTGCCGAAGCGGCTGTAAAGCTCAATAACAATGACAAGGCTGTAAAGTATCTGGATGCTATTGTCAGCCGTGCCAATCCGGAAAAGACCGTGCAGGGTAAGACGGTGACGTTGGATGATGTTCTGTTGGAACGCCGTAAAGAGTTGTTCGGTGAAGGACACCGTTTCTTCGACGCCCTTCGTAATCATCAGACTATCGTGCGCAAGGAGTCGACCAAGGAATTCCCGGAAATAGCCGAGACTTCACATCTGAAGATGGTGGATGAGAGCGTATCTTTTGATTGGAACTATTATCGTGTAGTATTGCCCATTCCTAAGGCGGAGATGAATTCCAATCCGAATATGCAGCAGAATCCGACTTATGGTGATTAATTCCAAAAAAGCGAGAATATGAAGTATCAGACTACTATTGTAAAGTCTTTTTTTACTGTATTTATTCTAACTTTCATCAGTTCCGGCCTAAGTGCCGGAACTCTTGGTTTAGACGGTAAGAAGAAGGATAAGGAGAAGAAGGAGGAATTGTCGGCAGACGGACCTTATGTGATTTATGAACCGGACGGCAAGGTGTGCGTCATAAGTGTTACAGCCCAAGGGCAGATAGAAGATACGACTTATACGGTGCTTCCTCAGGATTTCACCCTTCATGTCACGGACCACAAAGGGCGTTATCCGTTTGATGTGAAGCTGCATCCGGTCAAACGTCCGGAATGGCAATACAGACAACCGGATAAAGTGTTTGTGATGTCTGACCCCCATGGCAAGTTGAATTGCGTGATGAGCTTGCTGCGAGGCAACAATGTCATTGATAAAGACTACCATTGGAGTTTTGGAACCAACCATCTGGTGGTTATCGGTGATATATTTGACCGTGGCAAAGATGTGCCGCAGATATTTTGGCTGTTCTATAAATTGGAGAAGGAGGCGGCAGATGCAGGTG
This sequence comes from Bacteroides sp. D20, assembly GCF_003436255.1. Taxonomy (NCBI): domain Bacteria; kingdom Pseudomonadati; phylum Bacteroidota; class Bacteroidia; order Bacteroidales; family Bacteroidaceae; genus Bacteroides; species Bacteroides sp. D20. The sequence goes on from NZ_QSOO01000001.1 coordinate 315,021, forward strand.
GTCATGTTTCGTTTCTGTTGGGTAACCATGAACCACTTGTGACGGCAAATGATTTGCGTTATACCAAAGAAAAGTACAAGACATTGGCCCGAAAACTGGGTATGGATTATCCGGCATTGTTCGGTCCGGACACAGAACTTGGCAAATGGCTTGGTACCCGTAATACGATGCAGACCATCGGACCTAATCTGTATGTGCACGCAGGTTTGGGAAAGGAGTTTTATGACCGTGACTTGAATATTCCCACAGTGAATGAGGAAATGAGCCGTGCATTGTTCATGAGCAAGAAGGAACGTAAGGCCTTATCGCCTCTCACGGCTTTCCTATATGGTAATAGCGGACCTATCTGGTATCGTGGATTGGTACGGACGGATGCAAAATACCATCCATTGGCACAAGACTCCCTGCAACTGATGTTGAAACGTTATGACGTCGAACATATCATTGTGGGGCATACTATCTTTAAGGATATTTCCACTTTCTATGATGGACGGGTGATTGGAGTGAATGTGGATAACGAGGAAAACCGAAAGAAGAAACGTGGGCGCGCTTTACTGATTGACGGGAATACCTATCTTGTGGTAGGAGATAAAGGAGCGATGCGAAAATTGTTCTGAGGCTGTTCTCTTTCTGATTATTTTTTAGGCGTGGAAGTACGTGGATTTCACGGAGAGACAAAGAAAAACTCCGTGTTTTTCGCGTAATCCGCGCCTAAAAAATATCATAATGTAAATATGCACTCTCGGATAGCTGGGGGGGAGGGAGTGCCTTCTCAAAGAGCGGCGATAACGGCAATCTCCGTAGCATTGTCTACGATATGTGCCGGATGAAACTCTTCCAGTTCTGTGCGGGGACGGAATCCCCAGGTGACTCCGCAGGCAGTGACTCCGGCATTGGCGGCCGTCTGCATATCCACTCCGGAGTCTCCCACATATAGCACGTCTTCACGGGATATCCGGGTGATGTCCAGAATGTCATGCACCACTGTTGGGTCGGGCTTCACGTTGACCCCTTCCCGTTGTCCGAAGACGGCGGTAAAACGTATGTTGGGGAAATAATGTGAAATCAGTTTCACGGTAGCCGATTGATATTTGTTGGAAGCCACTGCCAATATCATCCCTTTCTCCTGCAACTGTTCCAGTAGTTCGGGGATGCCGGGGTAAGGGCGGCTTTTATCAGCATTGTGCACGTCATAATAAGGCACAAACTCCTTGCGGACGCGCAGGACGTTTTCTTCGCTCTTTTCCCCTTCCGGGAGGGCGCGCTCGAACAGTTTGTTGATTCCGTTGCCAACCATGAAGTTATAGGCCGATTCCGGGTGAGTGGGATAGCCAAGCGCTTGCAGGGCATGGTTTGTACTTTGTGCCAAATCGGCTATTGTATTCAGTAAAGTTCCGTCCAGGTCAAATATAATCAACTTCTTCATTGCCTTCTCTATTTTTTAGTTTGCTGCAAATATAGGGCTTTTTGCGCTCATGTTCAAATGCTGTCTCGGGTTTCATCAGGTATTTGCAGAATAGGAAGCCCTGGGCTGATAATCAGTGCGTTATTACTGCATTCCTGCTGCATGCGTTTTGCAGTAGTACTGCAGATGGAGTGCAGCGTTACTGCAAATATGTTTGCAGTGATACTGCAACTGTATTGCAGTGGTACTGCACAAGCGTTGCAGTAGTTTTGCAGTGGGTGATCGGTATATTTTTTGCCGTTCTTCCCTTTTCTTTGCACACTTTCGGGCTTTTTATGCAAAAACTTCCTATCTTTGCAGCCGAATTTTACTAAAAATAGGTATGAGTTACAATTTGTTGAAAGGAAAAAGAGGCATTATTTTCGGTGCTCTGAATGAGCAGTCCATTGCCTGGAAAGTAGCAGAAAAAGCAGTAAAAGAAGGTGCAACCATCACTTTATCGAATACACCGGTTGCTGTCCGTATGGGCGAAGTGTCCGCTCTTTCGGAGAAACTGAACTGCGAGGTGATTCCCGCAGATGCTACAAGTGTAGAAGATTTGGAAAATGTATTCAAACGCTCTATGGAAGTATTGGGTGGCCCGGTTGACTTCGTGCTGCACTCCATTGGTATGTCTCCCAATGTGCGTAAGAAACGTACATATGATGATTTGGATTACGATATGTTGGAAAAGACGCTGGACATCTCCGCTGTCTCTTTCCACAAGATGATACAAGCTGCCAAGAAACTCAACGCCATTGCCGACTACGGTTCAATTCTGGCTTTGAGTTATGTGGCTGCGCAACGTACGTTCTACGGTTACAACGATATGGCAGATGCCAAGGCACTGCTGGAATCCATTGCCCGCAGCTTCGGTTACATCTACGGACGTGAACACCATGTACGTGTCAACACCATTTCCCAGTCTCCCACGATGACCACTGCCGGTTCCGGTGTGAAGGGTATGGACAAACTGTTCGACTTCGCCAACCGCATGTCTCCTCTGGGTAATGCTTCTGCCGATGAGTGTGCGGACTACTGTATCGTGATGTTTTCCGACCTCACCCGCAAGGTCACTATGCAGAACTTGTTCCACGATGGAGGTTTCTCCAGCGTAGGTATGAGCCTTCGCGCCATGGCTACTTACGAGAAGGGACTGGATGAGTATAAGGACGAAAACGGAAATATCATTTACGGCTAATGGAACTCGCACTTTATCTTTTGCCAGTCACGCTGGGCGATACGCCTATTGAAACGGTGTTGCCTCCTTATAATAAGGAGATAATACTGGGAATCCGCTATTTCATCGTGGAGGATGTGCGCTCGGCACGCCGTTTTTTGAAAAAGGTGGACAAGGGAATAGATATTGATGCGCTGACATTCTATACGTTGAACAAGCATACGTCGCCCGAAGACATCTCCGGCTATCTGAAGCCGCTGGTGGAGGGGCATCCGATGGGCGTGATCTCCGAAGCCGGTTGTCCGGCTGTGGCCGACCCGGGAGCGGACGTAGTGGCTATTGCACAACGGAAAAACTTGAGAGTGGTCCCCTTGGTGGGGCCCTCTTCCATTATCCTCTCCGTCATGGGTTCCGGCTTCAACGGTCAGAGCTTTGCCTTCCATGGTTATCTTCCCATTGAACCGGCAGAGCGTGCCAAAAAGCTGAAAATGCTGGAACAACGCGTCTATAATGAACATCAGACTCAGCTTTTCATTGAAACGCCTTATCGCAATAATAAGATGATAGAGGATATTCTTCATAACTGCCGTCCGCAGACCAAGCTCTGCATTGCGGCGAACATTACTTGTGAAGGGGAGTATATCAAAACCAAGACCGTGAGGGAGTGGCAGGGCAAGACTCCCGACCTTTCTAAGATTCCTTGTATTTTTCTCTTGTATAAATAATAGCTTCCAGGTGCTCGAATTCATATTCCAGGCAACTGCTGAAGAAGTTCCGTCCCAGGTTGTGTTCCATTTGCTGGAATGTCCATAGCTTTCCCCCCTTGAAATTCTTATTGCATAGGATGGAGTCATCGTCCAGGTCTAGTGTGAAGAGATAGACCAGGCGGTTGGTGGCTTCATTCTCAAAATGATACATGAAGTTGAAGTGCAAATGGTCTAATGGGGCGGTGGGAAGCGTTTGTCGTAAAATTCTGTGTGCGCCTTGTTCCAATGTTTCTCCATATATCAGGTAACCCTCCATCAGCAAGTCGATTTTATCTTTCTCGAAAACGTTGCATTTGGGGCGGGGGAGGAGAAACAGCATGCCGTGTGAGGCAACGGCAATCCGGATGACCGGATTGATATAGTCGTTTTTCCGGTTGATGGCTTCTGAGGCGATGGCTTTCCCCATGACATCTCCTTTGGTATTGACTATCGGTACGAAAACCGTGTGGTTCATCACTATATTGAAATAGAAAATGCCGAACTGATTGAACAGAATGCCTGATATAAAGACGAGGGGAGGCGCCACATAAAACAGAATGTGGCGGGTAGTGTCTCCCAAAGGGTAACTGACCAGAACCGCCAAGAAGATAATCAGAAAATGCAGCAGGCTTATGATAAGGATTACGCGTGAGGATACGATGGCGGCTTCTGCCCCTTGTGCAAAAAGCTGCTTGCAGCATTTCTGTGTCTGAGACATGTGGTAGTCCAGAAATTTTCTCCTATTGAGGTAGATGACGAATGGGGGAATGATGGCACTGATTTCCAGCGTGAACGGAAGCATGAAACGGGGACAGTAGTTTACGAGGAATAGGGTTGTTACCGATAACAGCAGTAACATTCCGGTAGTACAGTAAAGTATGATTTGCGGAACATGCGTTCCTCTATGCCTCACCGAATAGATGCTAAACAAGAGTCCTACACCTGCACCGATGTAGATGGACATGTCCTGCGTTATAAACTCGCATAATATGATGGATATTATAACGGGGATGAATCCCAGCGACATATTGAATCTTGATGATAAAATTCTTTGATGGCTCATTATCCGTATTATGATTTTGTCGTTTACATCATAACAACTGGGAAATTTAAATGTTTCCTATTTTACTTCTTTTTTGTATAAAATGGATCTGTTTTTCCGCATGATAAGAGGAGCGTACCAATGGAGCGCTTTCCACTTGCTGAAACCCTTTTTTCAATCCTTTCTCTCTGTAGAGTGCAAATTGTTCGGGAGTAATATATGCTGCTACCGGATAATGCTTGTGTGTGGGTTGAAGGTATTGGCCTATAGTCAGTATGTGGCAGTCCACCCGGCGGAGGTCGTCCATCAGTTCTTCCACTTCTTCCGGAGTCTCGCCCAATCCCACCATAATGCCGGACTTGGTGGTAGTATTGCTTTCTGCAATTTGCCGCAACACTTCCAGGCTTGTTTCATACTTGGCGGCACTGCGTACGAGGGGGCTGATGCGACGGACAGTCTCCATGTTGTGCGAAATGATTTCCGGTTGTGCATCGATGACTTGTGCCACGAGTTCCTTTCTTCCCTGGAAGTCGGGAATCAGCACTTCGACGGTGGTGTCAGGGTTGAGCCGCTTGATTTCCCGGATGGTACGTACCCAGTGTGACGCGCCTAAGTCGGGCAGGTCGTCACGGTCTACGGAGGTGACGACTGCATGGGAGAGTTTCATCAAGGCAATGGACTCTGCCACATGTGTAGGCTCATCGGCATCCAGTGGCAAGGGCTTCCCGCTTGCCGTGTTGCAGAACTTACAGCACCGGGTGCAGATATTTCCCCCAATCATGAAGGTTGCGGTGCCTTTCCCCCAACATTCCCCCATATTGGGGCAACGGCCGCTGCTACAGATGGTATGTAGGCAATGCGATTCGACAATGCGTTTGGTCTCGGTATAGCGCTCGTTGGCACCGATGCTTATTTTGAGCCACTCAGGCTTACGTACTCTTTCGGGCATTATTTCAATTCTTTGTTGAAGAAGTTGGTCAACCGCGTGTATAGGTGTAACCGGGTATTTCCTCCGTAGATACTGTGGTTGCGGTTGGTGTAAACCTGCATATCGAACTGTTTGCCGAGTTGTACCAGTTGTTCGGCATATTCGGCACAGTTCTGGAAGTGTACATTGTCGTCTGCCATGCCGTGTACCAGCAGCAGGTTGCCGTGAAGCTTGTCGGCACGGGTAAAGGTGGAACTGGCCTTATAGCCTTCGGCGTTTTCTTTCGGTGTGCGCATAAAGCGTTCGCCATAAACGGTGTCGTAGTAGTTCCAGTCGGTAACGGCAGCTACGGCTACTCCGGCCTTGAATACCGGTGTTCCTTCACTCATACTCATAATGGTCATGTATCCACCGTAACTCCATCCCCAGATTCCGATGCGGTTTTTGTCCACATAAGGCTGGTTGCCCATGTAGAGGGCGGTTTCCACCTGGTCTTTGGCTTCCTTGATACCCAGGTTCAGATAGGTGCATTTGGCGAATTCGGCACCCCGTCCTCCGGTGCCACGCCCGTCTACGCAAACCACGATATAGCCTTGTGATGCCATGTAGGTTTCCCAGCTTACACTGAACTTGTCAAGCACTTGCTGTGAACCGGGGCCGCTGTACTGGTACATCAGTACCGGGTATTTCTTGCCGGCAGAGAAGTCGGCAGGTTTCATCATCCAGCCATTCAATGTGGTTCCGTCGGAAGTCTGGAAAGTGAAGAATTCCTTCCGTGGCATGTCATAGCCGCTGATTTCCTGCTTCAATGCCGCATTGTCCATCAGGGTGGCAAGAGTCTTGCCGGTATTGTCGTTCAGCGTAATGACGGTCGGAGTGTCCAGATTGGAATAACGGTTCATATAGTACTTCATGTTCGCACTGAACTGCGCACTGTTTGTTCCGGCTTGTGACGATAGTCTGGTCTTTTTACCTTTCCGGTCAATCTTGTAGATGGCACTGCGCATGGGGCTTTCCTCGTTGCTGCTGAAGTAGAAGCTTCCTTCTTCGGGGTCATAACCCAGGAACTCCTGCACTTCATATTGTCCGGCTGTCACTTGTTTCAGCAGATTGCCGCCTATGCTATACCAGTACAGATGGTTGTATCCGCTCTTTTCGCTGACAAAACTGAAATTTTCCGGATAGAAGACGATGTTGTCGAATACATTCTCGCGGATATAGGTATCGCTTTCATCACGCAGAGCCAGTTTGGCTACCGTGCTGCGAGGGTCGGCAAAGTATAGGTCGAACCGGTTCTGATGGCGGTTCAGTGTCATGACGGCAAGTTTGTTGGGGTCTTGGGTAAAGCGGATGCGGGGAATATAGCCGTCTGCATCTACCGGCACGTTTATCTTGCGGGTCACTTTCGACTTGATGTCGAAGGTGTGTACGGACACTTTGGAATTTACTTCTCCCGTTTTAGGATATTTGTAAGTATACTCTCCCGGATACTTCTCGAAAGGGGTGAAGTGGGGGGCTTGTCCGGCAAAAAGAGGGAAAGAGTAGGAGGGAACATCTTTCTCGTCGAAGCGGATGAAAGCCAGCATCTGGCTGTCGGCACTGAATTCCAGCGCACGGTTGAAGGAGAACTCCTCTTCGTAAACCCAGTCGGGGATGCCGTTCAGCACCTCGTTCTGTTTCCCGTCTTCCGTCACCTGGCTTTCGCTGTTGCCGTAGAGCAGTTTTACAAGGAAGATGTTGTTGTCGCGTACAAAAGCCACCTGGTTGCCGTCCGGTGAAAATACGGGCACCTGTTGCGGGCCGCCGTCCGAAAGCTTTTCCACAATGTTGTTGATTTTACCGTCCAGATTGCGCTTTAGGCTGTAGATGTAATGCACAGCCGTATAGGAATGACGGTAGATGGGAGTTGTTTCGGTGGCAATGAGCAGCTTACTGCCGTCCGGAGCAAAGCTGTAGCTGTCGAATGTCTTGAACGTGCATTCGCGTGCGGTAGCGGCATCAAACAGCACTTCCACGGGTTTTCCCGTTTTGAAGGAGTACTTGATGATTTGTGTCCTGTCCGCATTCATCTGCGAATAATGTTCCCCGTCTCCCGGGATGGGGATAACGCCGGAAATATTCTTCGGAGTGAACTTGCCCGATACGATTTCTTTCAAATCGAGTGCCTTGCCACTTTGGGCGAAACCTGCCAGCGTACAGAGGCAGAGGAGAAGTGCGATGCTTATCTGTTTCATATCTATCTTTTATGCTTATCTGTTTCCCTATTTTTTCTGGGGAACAAATATACAACAAAGGGAAGATTTATCGAAGCAGTGGGCCGATTTTATTCTTTTTGAACAGAAAAAGCCCGTCCTGCTTCTTGGGGGCGAAGCAGGAACGGGCCTCCGTCACTCATAGATGATGATTGGATGAGATGATGATTGGAATATCTTTCGTTACAAGCACTTGACTTTTCTTTGATATTCTGCAATGGCTGCATCCAGTCGTTCGTGGGCGGTTGTGTCACCCGGAACGTTGTGCGACGGATGGATGTACAAGTGTACGCCACGGTCGGCAAGGATTTCAGCAACGGTAGTGATGGTCATCCATACCATGGTGACGAAACTCAATGTAGACAACGGACCTACCTTGTCGAAGTGGTTCTTCAAAGGTACAGAGGCGTCTACCAGGGGAACGCAGGAATCCACTACGATATCTGCCAACTGGAAGAGGTTCTTTCCGCTGGAGTGGCGGCTGGCCTTGTCGCCCGTTTCGCTGGCCGAACCGTATACGATAACTTTCATGCCGCGCTTCTTGGCTTCCAATGCCATGTCTATATTGACGGCATTGATACCGGTATGTGAGAAAATCCACATACAGTCTTTGGAATCAAAATCATAATTCTTCATGATTTCCTGGCCGTAGCCTTCTGCCCGTTCCAGGAAGAGGAACTGGTGAATACCCATCTGGCCGATAATCTGCGTGAAGAATGTCAGAGGCAATTCGCAAAGCGGGTGGAATCCTACAAAGCTGCCGATACGCGGATACATTTCTTCTACGGGAATTGTTGCGTGGCCGCAACCAAACGTGTGGACCCAACGACCGGCTTCGATGGAATCTGCCATAACAGTGGCTGCTTTTTTGATGTTTTCCAACTGGGTAGCCTCCAGTTTTTCCATAATGCCATGGGCATTCTTTAACCATTCGAGTGCTAACATAACTTTTTTTGTTTTTTAAGAAGTTAATAAATTTATTTGAGTGAGCGTTTATACAAAAGGAGCATGACGGCAAGTGAGGCAATCATCAGATAAGGATAAAGCCCGATGCCATTGGTGTATTGGGAAACCATTCCCATCAGGCCGTTCATTGCAGTCTGGCCGACGAGGGCTATGGCAAGCGCCACGCTGAATGCTGTTCCCGATAAGGACGGGTACCGGCTTCCAAGAATGCTGAGTATCACGGGATACGTGGCCGACAGCCCCATACCTACCAGCACCATGCCGACTGCCGCGCGTGCAAACCCCGGCGAGAACATAAGGAAACAGAAGCCTATGGCAGTGAGTGCAAGGCTGTAGGGCAGCACGGTTTCCGGTTTTATCTTCTTGAATATCGCAACCTGCACCATACGTGCCACGGTCAGTCCCGCTACCATGCAGGTCAGTGCAATCAATGCCTGATTGGCCGGAATATCCGTCATCTGCCCAAAGTAACTCGTGGACCAGTTGTTGCAGACACCCTCGATGCCGCTTTGGAAAAAAAGAATGAAGCTGAGTAGCAGTAAGCTGCTTTCTTTCAGCAGTCCCAATCCCTCTTTTACCGGGAAACCTTGCGCCTGCTTAGGGGCGGGGAAGCGTACGGGGATACAGAATATAATGCCCGCAAGCATCACTACGCCAATTCCCAGTAAGATGGTTTCGAATGAATAATGCCTGGAAAGGGAGCCCAGCAACATTGGTATGCCCAATGCGCCCAGTCCGTAGAACATGCCCAGAAAACTGAGGCGTGAGCCTTTTTCGGATTCTCCTGAGATGTCGGATACCAATGCATTGGTTTCTCCGTTGAGGATGCCTCCGCCCAGGCCGATGCCGACGATGGAAGCTTGCAGCAGTGGCACGCTTTCAAAGAAGGCAAGTCCTTCCATCCCCAGCAGTACGATGATGCAGCTGGGCACCAGCAGGGCTTTATGTCCGAACCGGTCTACGATGGGACCGAAAATCAGGGAACCGGCCAGCATGCCCAGAGGCAGGAAAGTGACCAGTGAGGTTGTCTGCAACCCGCTCAGATTCAGCTTGGCTATGAGGGATGGCAGCACTGCTCCCAATGTAATCATGGAGACTCCGAAGAAACACATCCCGATGCACGCTGCCGTGAATACGAGATTCTTGTGATAACTGTTACTCATACAAGTGATTTTTGATGGCAAGAAACGCTGCTCCTATCAGTCCGGCATTACCGGACAATTGAGAAGGTACAAATTCCACCTGCTTGATGCTGAGCGGTTGCGCCCATTTGCAGGCTTCCTTGTAAATGTCATCTATAAAGATACCGGCAGGGCCGAATACGCCTCCGCCCCAAATTATCTTCTGCGGGTTGAGCAGGCTGACCAGATTTGCGGAAGCCATGCCCCACATCTCGACAGCTTTGTGCAATACGGAGATGGCAATAGGGTCTTTTTCATTATAGGCACTGAACACATCATAGGCCGATATGCGACAGATGGGTTTCTGGCGCAGTTTTCCTTTATATGACTTGTTGGCGCGTACGGCATCGCGTACCCGTGCCCCGATACCATTGCCGGAAGCGTAATATTCGAAACATCCGCATGCGTCATACTCTTCCCGGTAGGGAGGTTGCAGGGCCATCCAGCCGGTGGCGCCGATAATGTCGTTGGCTCCGTGCAACACGTGCCCGTCGATGATGATGCCGGCACCGATACCGGTTCCCACGGCAATGAATATGGCACTGTGACATTCTTTGGCGGCACCTTGCCACATCTCTCCATACATATAGCAGGTACGGTCGCTGTCGATGTATATCTCGATGCCCGGAGGCGTTACACTGCGCAGCTCCTCATAGAGGGGGTAGTTGTCCCAGCCCGGTATGTTGGGGGCCCATACCCGGTTGGTTTGGGAGTAAACGATACCGGGGATGCAGACACCTATTCCGTCGACGTGTATACGGCTTCTGCGTGCTACGGTAAGAAGTTTGGCGAGGATATCCGCGGCGAGCTTGCCCACTTCGTGTCCGGTTCTTCCTTTCAGGAGCCGTTTGCGGTTAAACATCATGCTTCCGTCCGGAAAGAAAATGGCGCTGGCTATTTTTGTGCCGCCTATGTCCAATGCGATTGTTGCCATGGTGTTATAGTATTTATAGGTTGATTCATTAAGGTTGTATGCAAAGCTATGAATTTATTTCATTCTTGAGGTGTATAAACTGAGGAAATTGTGTGTAAAAAGAGTGTCTAATCACTAAATTGTGTTTAATGTAATTGCACTTGGATGTACTCTTTCTCAATTAATTAGTTATATATCAGTGGATGAAACATTTTTTAGTGCAGGTGGAAATTCTTTGTTTTATGTTCGTTAACAAATCGGGTGGAAAGTATTCTTGTTTTTGCAGGTTCATCCCACGGAAAAATCCTATATTTGCCACTTACATAAGGAATATGTATGGAAACCAAATCTACGCTCTATAATGAGTTCCCTCTTTTTCTGAAGCGATATTTTTCCTATAAGGTACAGAAAATATCGCTGAATGCCGGTTTTACGTGCCCCAACCGGGATGGAAACAAAGGAGTCGGCGGTTGCACCTATTGCAACAACCAGACCTTCAACCCCGATTATTGCCGTACGGAGAAATCCATTACCCGCCAGCTGGAAGAAGGCAAGCAGTTCTTTGCACACAAATATCCGGAGATGAAGTATCTCGCCTATTTCCAGGCCTATACCAATACGTATGGCGAACTGGAAGACCTGAAGCGGAAATACGAGGAAGCCTTGTCGGCAGACGGGGTGGTGGGCCTGGTCATCGGCACCCGTCCGGACTGTATGCCCGACAGCCTGCTGGACTATTTGGAGGAGATGAACCGGCATACATTCCTTTTAGTGGAGTACGGCATAGAGAGTACCGACGACAAGACACTTTGCCGCATCAACCGCGGGCATACTTTCCATGCCGCCGCCGATGCGGTGGAAAGAACCGCTTCACGCGGAATCCTGACCGGTGGGCATGTCATCCTCGGACTGCCGGGCGAGACGCACGAAAGCATCGTGGCACAAGCCGGCGTACTGTCCCGTCTGCCGCTCACTACCTTGAAGATGCACCAGCTGCAACTGATAAGGGGCACCCGCATGGCTCTGGAGTACCGGCAGCATCCCGAAGATTTCCATCTGTTCGGTGTGGACGAATATATCGACCTCGTGATAGACTATATCGAGCATCTGCGGCCGGACTTGGTGCTGGAGCGTTTCGTCTCCCAGTCTCCTAAGGAACTGCTCATTGCACCCGACTGGGGACTAAAAAATTATGAATTTAATCATCGGGTTCAAAAAAGAATGAAAGAACTCGGTGCATATCAGGGAAAGAAGTATGAAATGTGAGAAAAAAGAATTATTTTTGCCGCAACTTTAAATATGGAATCAATCTAAATAAAGAATAATTATGAACCCAAAAACAGTGATAAAAGGAAAAATCCACTACGTGGGAGTGAATGACCGCAATAAGCATTTGTTTGAAGGTATGTGGCCGTTGCCGTATGGGGTTTCCTACAACTCTTACCTGATAGATGATGAGACGGTCGCTTTGGTCGATACGGTGGACATCTGCTACTTCGAGGTGTATCTGCGCAAGATAAAGAGCATTATCGGCGAGCGCCCCATCCAGTATCTCATCATCAACCATATGGAGCCGGACCATTCGGGCTCTATCCGCCTGATAAAGCAGCATTACCCCGACATCATCATCGTGGGCAACAAGCAGACCTTCGGCATGATAGAGGGCTTTTATGGCGTGACGGGCGAACAGTACATGGTGAAGGACGAGGATTTTCTGGCTTTGGGGCATCATAAGCTCCGTTTCTATATGACCCCGATGGTGCACTGGCCCGAGACGATGATGACTTTTGACGAAACGGAAGGAGTCCTTTTCGCCGGTGACGGCTTCGGCTGTTTCGGTACGTTGGACGGCGGGTTCCTGGATACGCGCATCAATCTGGACAGATACTGGGACGAGATGGTGCGTTACTATTCCAACATCGTGGGCAAGTACGGCTCTCCGGTGCAGAAGGCACTTGCCAAGCTGGGCGGTCTGCCCATTTCCACCATCTGCTCCACGCACGGGCCGGTGTGGACGGAAAACATAGCCAAGGTTATCGGCATCTACGACAAGTTGAGCCGCTACGCCGCTGACGAAGGTGTGGTCATTGCCTATGGTTCCATGTACGGCAACACGGAGCAGATGGCGGAAGCCATTGCGGCGGAACTTTCTGCACAAGGCATCAAGAACATCGTGATGCACAATGTGAGCAAGAGCAATCCTTCTTATATCATTGCCGACATATTCAAGTATCGCGGACTTATCATCGGCAGCCCCACCTACAGCAACCAGATTTATCCTGAGATAGAATCCTTGCTCTCCAAGATTCTGGTACGCGAAGTGAAGGGACGCTATCTGGGATACTTCGGCTCCTTCTGCTGGGCGGGTGCCGCCGTGAAGCGCATGGGCGAGTTTGCCGAAAAGAGCAAGTTCGAGATTGTGGGCGACCCGGTAGAGATGAAGCAGGCCATGAAGGACATTACTTACGAACAATGCGAAAACCTGGCACGTGCCATGGCAGAGCGTTTGAAGAAGGATAGGAAGTAGTTGAAAATTACCCCTAATTTATTAACCTAATAAAACAATCACAATGAGACTAATCATTCAACCGGATTATCAATCCGTATCAAAGTGGGCGGCACATTATGTGGCTGCCAAAATCAAGGCCGCTCATCCGACACCTGAAAAACCGTTTGTATTGGGATGCCCCACCGGTTCTTCTCCGTTGGGCATGTACAAGGAACTTATCGACCTGAACAAGAAAGGCATCGTGTCTTTTCAGAACGTAGTGACTTTCAATATGGACGAGTATGTAGGTTTGCCCAAGGAACATCCCGAAAGCTACTATTCCTTTATGTGGAACAACTTCTTCAGCCATATAGACATCAAGCCGGAGAACACCAATATCCTGAACGGCAACGCTGCCGACCTGGATGCCGAGTGTGCACGCTATGAAGAGAAAATCAAGTCCTACGGTGGCATCGACCTCTTCATGGGCGGTATCGGCCCCGACGGACATATCGCTTTCAACGAGCCGGGTTCTTCCCTTTCGTCACGCACCCGCCAGAAGACATTGACTACCGATACCATCATTGCCAACTCCCGTTTCTTTGACAACGACGTGAACAAGGTGCCCAAGACTGCCCTGACCGTCGGTGTCGGTACTGTGCTTAGCGCCCGCGAGGTAATGATTATCGTAAACGGACACAACAAGGCACGTGCCCTCTATCATGCAGTCGAGGGTCCCGTGATGCAGATGTGGACTATCAGCGCCTTGCAGATGCACGAAAAGGGTATCATCGTTTGTGACGATGCGGCCACCGAAGAATTGAAGGTGGGTACTTACCGCTACTTCAAGGATATTGAGGCTGAGCACCTGGATGCGGAAAGCTTGCTGAAATAAGCAAACTAATAAAAGTTTTGCAATTCCACCCTCACCACCCTCACCGCTTGTCTGCATCTGCTTGTTCATCGGTGTTTCAGGGGTGAGTGAGAGCAATTTAAAAGGGTGAGGGCAAATTTTGCCCTCACCCTTTTTGTTCTCCTGATTTTGGTTGACTGTTTTCAGGACAGGGCGTTATGTGATGAAAACGGGCTCTGCTCCGCTGTAAGGCTTTGGGTGCCAATGTTAAAGATACCAAATACTCACTGCAAAACCAGTGCATCGTTTTTGCAGTGCCGCTGCAACATAGATGCAGTGCCACTGCAACTGTTTTGCAGTGCTACTGCAACGCCTTTGCAGTGTTACTGCAAAAGATGTGCAGTAGGTTTGCAGTGAGGGCTTGTGATGAAAAAGCCATGGGCGTGCTTTCTTTTTTGCGGAATATGTGCTATCTTTGTCATACTTGTAATTTAAACAGTAGCAGCTATGGAATTGAGTGGCAGACGCTATCCGATAGGGATACAGAATTTTGAGCAACTGCGTACGCGGAATTGTGTGTATGTGGATAAGACGGAGCTGGTGTACAAATTGGTGAATACAGACCAAATTTATTTCTTCAGCCGCCCCCGTCGGTTTGGCAAAAGCTTGCTCGTGTCTACGCTGGAGGCCTATTTCCAGGGGAAAAAGGAACTTTTCGAAGGGCTGGCTATGGAACGTCTGGAGCAGGAATGGGAGGTTTGCCCGGTGCTGCACGTTGATTTCAGCTTGACGAAATATACTGAGCTGCGTGACTTGACGGGGCAATTGAATTTGTTTTTATCTCGTTGGGAAGAAATTTACGGAAAAAAGGAAGAGGAAGAGGGGGCGGCAGAGCGTCTGCAAGGCATCATCCTGCGTGCCTACGCCAAGACCGGAAAGCCGGTTGTAGTGCTGATTGACGAGTACGATGCTCCTCTGCTTGACAGTAATTCCGATGCCCTTTTGCAACAACAGCTTCGCAACGAGATGCGCAAGTTCTTCAGTCCTCTCAAGGGGCTGGGGCAATATCTCCGTTTTCTTTTTATCACGGGTATCAGCAAGTTCAGCCAGCTGAGCATCTTCAGCGAACTGAACAATTTGCAAAATATCAGTATGCGCGATGACTTCAGTGCCCTCTGCGGCATCACCGAGGAGGAACTGCTGACGCAGTTGAAACCCGATATTGAGCGGATGGCCGAGGCTAATGATGAGACTTACGAGGAGGCATGCTTGCATTTGAAGCGGCAATATGACGGTTATCATTTCAGTAAGGCTTGTGCGGATATTTACAACCCGTTCAGCCTGTTCAATGCTTTCAATTCCAAAGAATACAAGAACTATTGGTTCTCCACGGGCACGCCTACTTTCCTGATAGATATTCTGCGCCATGCAGACTTCGATGTGCGTGCGCTGGAAGGTGTTGAGGCTACCGATGAGCAGTTTGATGCGCCTACGGAACAGATAACGAGTCCCATCCCGGTGCTCTACCAGAGCGGTTATCTGACCATTAAGGGCTATGACCGTAATTTCCAAATCTATCGTTTGGCCTATCCCAACGGTGAGGTCCGTAAAGGGTTCATTGAATCCCTGCTTCCCTCTTACGTGCACTTGCCTGCCCAGAACAACACCTTCTACGTCGTCTCTTTCCTTCGCGACTTGATGAAGGGTGATGTGGAGAGCTGCCTGGAGCGTACCCGTTCCTTCTTTGCCTCCATTCCCAATGATTTGGAGAACAAGACCGAAAAGCATTATCAGACCATTTTCTATTTGCTATTCCGGTTGATGGGGCAATATGTGGAGTCGGAAGTGAAGAGTTCCGTAGGCCGTGCGGATGTGGTGGTGCAGTTGCAGGATGTCGTTTATGTCTTCGAGTTCAAATACGACGGTACCCCGGAAGAGGCGTTGGCTCAGATTGACAGCAAGCAGTATGCCATCCCTTACCGGGCGGACGGCAGGCGTGTGGTCAAGATTGGTGTGAATTTTGACAGTGCCACGCGGACGATTGGCGGGTGGAAAATAGCTAAAGCAGATTAGAAGAAGAAACTGTTTTGATTTTATATCCTTCTTTCTCAAGTCATTTTCCTTTTTTCTTTATATTATTGTTTAACTTTGGCGCTATTAAGCGGATGCCTCTTCGAGTGCATGGGTAGAAATGAATAGGCAACAGAAAGGAAGGAGTAGATGAAACGCTATAAGAAGATTCTTATGATATGGATATGTGCCATTGTAGTGGTGGCAGTGTCTGTGATAGTAGCATTATATGATAATGCCAACCAGGGACAAGATGTGGCTAAGGAGGTTGCTGTAGAAACTCTGCGGAAGGTTGCGGAACGGGTCGTGAATCGGGAATTTGATGGGCTGGGGATGTTCTATGCATCTGGGTCTGATGGTGGTAAGAAGCATACCAAAAGGAAAGCGATATCAGAAGATGGTGAATTTGAAGTGATAATAGATTCATTGAAAGAGGCACAAGGACTATTTCCGTTGGATGTCGTAGGGTTTAAAGCCGATATGTTGAATTATTATGGAAAATTTCCATTGGAAGAGATTTGTCTTGAGTGGAAAGCTGAGATGAATGATCGGTATGGCGGAGCCATGTGTGCTCTTTTTCTGAAGGTTAATCCGATGGGAAAGGGCATTGTGCAAGAATCATCTACTGGAGATGAAACTATAATTGCTTCACAGAATGATTTAGGTACTTACTATTTGAACGGTATGTACACAATGAGGTTGACAGCTTATATGCTGCCTGATTTTTGGCACTGTGTGGATTGGGCAGACCATGTACTGCAGATACTATCCTGCATTTTGTGCATTCTGTTATTGGGACTGGCGATTTATGTAGGGGGTCAACAGTATAGAAAGAGAAAAACGGCTGATACGTTGACAAAGAGCACTTATCGGTTCGGGAAGTATATATTTGATTCCGTCAACCATACACTGACTTATGAAGGTGAAAAAGTATCTTGTACGCCACAAGCCGCGAAGTTATTACTTGGTTTTGCCAAGTCGTCCGAACTTTTCCTGACGAACGATGAAATAGCGGAAATTTGCGGTTGGCCATTGAGTGATTTGAATTTAGGCAGCCGCCGCAGAAAAGCAATAAGCTTATTGGGTAAACTCTTTGAGGCGGACGATTCCGTTCAGATTCTTCTTCTGCCGGAAAGGAAGGGGTATCAAATTGTTATCTCCAAGTAGATGAAATGTTAACCCATATTGGTGTGTCGGGTGTGAACTTTTTTTCACGCCCCAACTTTGGGCGTTTTCCAAATAAAGACTGGCAAAAGCCAAAATAATCCTTTTATCTTTGCTTGTGTAACAAAAAACAAAAACACTATGAAAAGCAAGGTGAAGTTATTAGGAGCTTTGGCAATTAGTGCCATTTCGGTTTTAAGCTATGTTCAAATTAGTCATTCGGAAAAGCTGGATGATTTGCTATTGGAAAATATAGAGGCATTGGCTGCTGGTGAGAGTGGGGATGATAGCAAATGTTTTGGGAGTGGTTCAATAGTTTGTCCTTTAACAAATCAAGGAGTAGCTCATGTGCAAATTTATTATAGCCTGCCTCATTAGCCTATCCGCACTGTCCTTTTCCTCTTGTACGCAGAAAAAAGTAGCAACTTCTGTTGCCTACATGGATTTTCCGCAAACAATCGAGCTGAAAGCGAGGGTGCAGCCATTGGACACCGCTTTGTTCCGTTATCCGTTCCGCGTTCGGGTGCAGGGTGATAAGGCTGTGGTAATGGATTTGCATGGCACAGACTACTTTTGCCATGTTTTCCACTATCCGGGTTTCCGCTATTTTGCTTCGTTCGGCAAGCGGGGCGAGGCTCCCGAAGAGATGCTTTCTGCTGAAAATATCCGATGGCATGGTCAATCTCTGTGGGGACTTGATGCTGGTAAGTCCGTATTAACCAAGTATGATTTTACTTCGTCGGGTTGCTCAATCGTTCCTCAGAAAGTGATAAATATGGATGCTGACATGCTTCGCGTTTTAGACTTTGTGATGGTTGACGACTTTACCTTCATTGTTCCGGACGGATCTGGCAGTAGCCGCTTTTGCTGGGTAAACTATCAAGGGAAATTATTGCGCAGAACCGGTCAAATACCGTCAGCCAATGCGGAGGCTTTACAGAATGCCCGTCCTGCATTGGCTCAGGCATGGCGTAGCTTCATCGACTATAATCCCCGAAATGGAGTGCTGGCAGCAGTTACCCAGTTGGGCGAAGTACTTGAAGTCTTTAATTTGAAAGATAGTACGCATGTGGTACGCATTGGTCCGCACGGTGAACCGGAGTTTAAGATTTCTCAGGGTTATGGTATTCCTACGGGTATCATGGGATTTAGCGATGTCCAAGTGGCAGACAGTGCTATCTATGCGGTTTTTCATGGGCGCTCTTTTAAGGAAATTGCGCAAAATGTACAGCAAGGTGTCTATTTGCCGGATGGAGGACGGTATATCTATGTTTTTAGTCTGACCGGCGAACCTCTCTGCAGGTATGTGTTAGATCATTATGTTTATGGCATATCGGTAGATGAACAAAAAGGAATAATCTTGGCAACGGATGTGAATAAAGATGATCCGATAATAGAGTATAGTATGAAATAAAGTAAACTATAATATGGATGGAGAGGAACGGACGGTTCACGTTTGGTTGGTGCATCTCGTACCGTCCGTTCCATAACCCACCAAGAAAGGTGGTCGAGGCAAAGATAGTAATTTGAATTGAAAACAGAGTGTGTTTTCTGCCATTTCGATAGGTATGGCAAGAAAAGAGTTCTCCAAGATTTTTATATCTTGATTCTGGTACGCAAGCATTATGCTTGTGGTAAATGATAAAAAAGAATAATCTTATACTAATAAAATTGAAGAATAGTATGAAGAAAATGATTAAGATAGCTTTTGTTGCAGCATTTGTAGCGATTGCAGGATATGGTGTTTATACAAATCAGAAATCGGAGACATTGTCTGATTTAACATTGGCTAATGTGGAAGCATTGGCTGGTGGTGAAAGTGGAGGGTATTATTGCTGCAGTCCATATAGTTACGAGTGTTATCGCATTGTAGGTGGTGGTATTGTGCATGGACTGAGACTTCCTTTACCTTGTTAATAGAATAAAAACAAGTTCGATTAGAGAAATATATTTTCCTATAATTTCTCTTCTAAATCTACTAGTTAGATACTGATTTTATAGTATATATTCTTTTGAAATTAGAACTATAGTAGAGGATTTGTCTGGAATCTAATCCCATGTCATTCATGATGCTACAATACAATAAGTGTGCTTTGAGCCTTTTTGGGGGTCTCTAACTTAGTTGGGGATATATACAAAATCTTGAAGAATAATTATACTTTAGTTAAATGATGGCATGGGGTTGAAAATTCAGACACTAATATATTAAAAATAAACTATATGAATAAAATGAATAGATTCTTTTGGGGAGTATTGTACATCGTGTTTTTAAGTGCTTGCAATAATAAACCACCTCAAACAATTGGGGAATTATTTCCTGAAACGTTTTCCTTGAATCAAAGAAAAGAATGCCTAATCAGTGAAGATTCCTTAGGTCGTGTAGAAGGTATTGCATGTGACGAGGAAAATCTGGTTGTTTTTGATACACGTTCCAATCAATGTTTTACATTGTTCGATCAACAGTCGGGTAGACAGATTGGTCGTTTTGGAAATATAGGGCAGGGTCCTTTGGAAATAATGTTTGGTAGTAGTGGCTATTTAGAAAAAAAGTGTCTAGTGACATATAATGACCAAAGTAGAATAGTGATGAAATATAGCCTTGATTCTTTGCGGAGTGGTGTGGTTGATGGTGCTCCTACACGTCTGACGAAGCATAAAATATCGAATGCTCTAATATCGAGGCTTATTACTATTAATGATTCTATTTTTGTAGTAGGAGGAATGTATGAAGCGCGTTATCAGCATTTAATATTTGATGCAAACAATCGTGTGTTAGATTATGGTATAGATGTTTATAATGCTGCTGATAGTAGTTTCAATGCTATAACTAGATATCTTTCCAATCAAGGATGTATGGCAAAGCATCCGTATAAAAATGAGTTTGCCTATTCTGTTAATTTTTCGTCTAACTTGGATTTCTTTGAAATAGTTGATAATAAAATTAAACTTAAAAAAACGATGCGTTTAGGGAATCCTATATGTGAATCTGTAGTAGAGGATGGTGGGCAATTGTTTAGTACACGTCTAACCAAAGAAAGTATTCATGGTTTTATTGAAGTGTGCCCAACACCTAAGTATCTGTATGCTTTATATTCGGCTGGGAAAATATATGAAGTTCAAAGAAAATCGAAAACTGTATTTGTCTTTGATTGGGATGGTAATCCCATAAAAGAACTTCTACTTGATATGGATGTGTTTCATATTGCAGTTAATGAAAAAGATAAAAAGATGTTTGCTGTTGTAAAAAATGAAGAGGGTGGGTTTAATATTATATGTTATGTATTATAAATCTTTCAATGGTGTATGAACTGAAAAAATAAATTTCCATAGAGATGAAAAAAGGGTTTGTATTTACAATGTATATTATGGTATTACTGATTCTGTTCTCTTCTTGTCAGAACAAAACAAAGAATCATGTTATACAATTAGTGAGAGAGTGGGAAGGAAAAGAAATACAATTCCCTCCTAATTCTGTGTTTACTATTCAAGGGAAAGACACTATAAAGCATTCAGGAGATAACTGTGATTACAAAATAGTAACTTATATTGATTCTATAGGTTGCACGAGCTGTAAATTGCAGTTGCAAAATTGGAAAGATTTTATACTTAAGATGGATTCTCTAAACCATGATAAAGTATCATTCCTTTTTTACTTTTATCCTAAAGATAAGTCTGAACTACGTTTTATATTTCAACGTGACAGTTTTGAGTATCCGATTTGTTTGGATGAGAATGATAGTTTTAATAAGCTAAATCATTTTCCTTCAGATATGACTTTTCAAACTTTTCTATTGAATCGGAATAATAAAGTACTTGCTATCGGTAATCCTATTCATAATCCTAAAATAAGAGAGTTGTATGTTAAGATAATTCGAGGTGAGAGTATAGCAATAGAGAATGAAAGTAAGGATATTAAAACAGAAGTTGCCACGGACAAAGTTTCCATCTTGTTAGGTGTTTTTGATTGGCAGAAAGAACAAAAGGCAATTTTTACTTTGAAGAATATCGGAGATAACCCATTGGTTATACAAGATGTTGCTACTTCTTGTGGTTGTACTACCGTAGCTTATTCAAAGGAACCGGCATTACCGGGTAAGGAAATAGATTTGGAAGTGGTTTATAAAGCTGAACATCCGGAGCACTTTGACAAGACGATAACGGTATATTGCAATGCAGAAACTTCTCCGTTGGTATTGAAGATTAGCGGGGATGCAAAATAACTGATTGATGGGATGAAGGAGCGGCTGCAATTGAAAAAATGGTTGAATGGAATAACAAACGTATTATTCTGTCTGTGCCTGCTTGTTGTGATACTGATAGTATTGCAGGTGTTTGTGGTGACCTCCTTCAAGATACCGTCGGACTCGATGGAACCGTCGTTGCTGGCGGGTGATTGTATTCTGGTGGATAAATGTTCGGGTGGAGCACGCCTATTCAATGTGCTTGATGCCGTGGAGAAAAAGGAGGTGAGGATGCACCGTATGTCCGGATGGAGAAATTTTCAGCGGAATGATGTACTAGTGTTCAATTTTCCTTATCCGGGCAGGTGGGACAACATTGCGCTGGACGTGATGTTGTATTACGTGAAGCGCTGTATCGCCGTGCCGGGTGATACGTTGGAGATAAGGAATACACATTATCGTGTGTCCGGATTTGATGGTATCGCAGGAAATGTGCAGGCGCAGGAGGAATTAGGTAAATTGATATCTTCGGGCATGACGGAGGAACGGGGCCTTGTTCTTAAGAGCTTTCCCGATGGTGGCTGTAATGGGTGGACTATCAGCGAGTTTGGGCCTCTTTATATACCGGCCAAAGGCAGCGTGGTAGGAATGAATCCGGAAACACGGTTGCTGTATCGGAACGTGATAGAGTGGGAACAGAAAAAGAAACTGACATTGCATGGAGATTCGGTTCTGCTGGGGGACAGTGTGATACACAATTACCGCTTCTGTGAGAACTATTATTTTGTTTCGGGTGACAAGATGGTGAATTCAAAAGATTCCCGCTACTGGGGATTACTGCCGGAACCATTTATAGTGGGAAGGGCATGGCTGGTATGGAAGTCCGTCAGCCCGAATACTGGAAAAATGAGATGGAAACGTATCTTTAAAAGAATAGACTAAGATGAAAGTTCTGTTTAAATTGCTCTGGATATTATTGATTGCCGGGATATTGGAGGCTTGCAATGCTTCCGGCAGATTGGAGTACGCACTGGAGTGTGCTGCAACCAACAAAGGCGAACTGGAAAAGGTACTGGAACATTATAAAGATGAGCCTGAAAAATATAAAGCCGCTTGTTTCTTGATAGAAAATATGCCTTATCACTATGCCCTTGAAGGTGAAGAACTGGATTCTTTGAAAACAGTGCTGGCTTCGGCAGATGCTTATGGGGTGATGCTGAAGGATACTGCCGTACCGGATTGGGATTATTATACCCCTTCCGGATTGCAGAGAAAACCGGATGTACTGAATATAAGGGCTGAATTCTTGATAAATAACATTGATTTGGCTTTTGATGGTTGGAAAAAGCGTCCGTGGAATGCTTCCCTTTCTTTTGCAGATTTCTGTGAATGGCTGCTTCCCTATCGTATCGGAAATGAGACTCCGGACAACTGGCGGCAGATATACCATGACCGTTATTCCTTTTTGCTGGACGAGGTTTATACGGGTATCGATGTAGTGGAGGCGATTAGCGTAGTTTGGGAGTATTTGCAGAAGGAAGACCCTTACCGGTTTACATGGGTCTTTAACTATCCGCATTTGGGAGGAGAGTACCTGCTGCATAATCGTATCGGCAAGTGTCAGGATGCTTGTGATTTTATGATTTATGTGATGCGGGCCATCGGCGTCCCGGTAGCCTATGATTTCTATACTTTCAATGCGGAAACACGGAAAGGGCATGTGTGGAATGTGGTGAGGGATGTAACGGGTGTCTGCCTTCCTTTTACTTTCCCTTCCCGGAAGCCGAAACGGGGAAGTTTCTATATTGACAGTCGGCGCCCGAGCGTGGTTTACCGCCGGTGTTTTGGCAGACAATGGGACATGGATGGCGATTTTATGCGGAACCGGTCCGTACCGGCTGCTTTTAAGGATGTGTTTGCAAGAAAAGTGTCGGATAATTATTTTGATTCGAATCTGGAACTGCCGGTAGAAGGGATGGACGGGAATTATGTTTATGTGGGGTTGTTCAGTGCTTATGGGTGGCGGGGAATAGATTTTACTAAGGTAGAAAGTGGAAAAGCGCTTTTCAGGAATTTGGCTTCGAGGCAGGTTTATATATTGTTGGCATTCGCAAACGGGCAGTATCGCCCTATTGGAAATCCTTTTTATTTTGATGGCAAGGATATACATCCTTATGTTGCAGATACCTCCAAGTGCTATTCTGCTGAATTGTATCGGAAATACCCTCTTTCGGAACGTATCAGGAACTATATGGGAGGGATAAAAGACGGGCATTTTGAGGCGGCTTGTGATAAGGATTTTAAAAATGCGGAGTTGTTGTGTACTGTGAAAGATACGCCCGGTATCAATTATAATCACGTTATTCTTGAGAAACCGGTAAGGGGTCGCTATGCCCGTTTTTGTTCTTCGGCAGAGGGATATGCGGAAGTTGCCGAAATGCATTTTTATAAAGGAGAGGAAGAGATTGTCCCTATAGACAGTTGGGGAGATGCTCCAGCCACAGCAAATACTTTTGCCTATCAGGTCTATGATAATGAACCGTTGTCGTATTTCATTTCATCAAAACCCGGTGCAAGTGTAACGGTGGATTTTGGAAAGGTTGTTACTATAGACAATTTTATGTATATGCCCCGTAACGATGATAACTTTGTCAGGATAGGGGATTATTATGAACTCTTCTATTGGGGAGAGGGCTGTTGGAACTCATTGGGGAAGAAAATGGCAGAAAAACCTTTTCTACCATATGACGGGATACCATCGGGAGCTTTGCTCTATTTGCATGACAGTACCCGTGGAGAAGAAGAACTGATATTTCATATGGAAGATGGTAAGCAGGTATTTGTATCGGATTGTAAGGATTGATTGGATTGTCTTTCAGATTGGAATAGAAAAAAATGGAATAGTGATATGAAACATTGGTGTGTATGGGTATGGTTTACAGCAGGTCTGTTTATGGCTTGTTCTTCGGAAAATCAGTGGTTGGACACAGCTTTGAATCTTGCCGGTGATAACCGTGCGGAGTTGCAAAAGGTACTGGACCGTTACAAGGAAGAGGACGGTGACAAATATCGTGCTGCTTGTTTTCTGATAGAGAATATGCCTTTTCATGGTGCTTACGAGGGAAAGGCCTTGGAGAATTACAGGAAGTATTTCAGTGAATACGTTTCATTTCCTTATTCCAGGCATGTGCAAGAGTTGATTGATTCCTTGAAAAGAGCAGATGGAGAATTTTCTATAAATCAATTGACTTATAAGAGGGACATTATGACGGTGGATTCCGCTTTTTTGGTCAATCATATAGAATGGGCATTCAAAGTCTGGCGGGAGCAACCTTGGGGAAAGCATGTTGATTTTGATACTTTCTGCGAATATATATTGCCTTATAGAATAGGGGATGAGCCGCTTTCTCTCTGGCGCAAAGAAATTTATGAGTGCTATAGCCCGATTTTGGATGAATTCAGGAAGACAGATGAGGCTGATAATCCTAAGGTTGCCGCCCAGTTGTTGATGGATACGTTGCGGAAAGCGAACTACCGGAATACGGCTCTTTTTCCGGTGGGGCCTCATTTGGGACCGGATGTACTGAAATGGCATACGGGCAGTTGCCGAGAGTTTACGGATGCCATGATATATGTGTTGCGGGCATTGGGCATTCCGTGCGGAGTAGATAGGGTGATGGTATTAGGAGACAACAATGCCTCTCATTTCTGGAATTTTGTTTTGGATAAGGAAGGAAAGACATACATTGCAAATCTTCCTTATGAAGAAGTATGGAGCAAAGCGGAAGAATATAGCATTTCGAGGGGAAAAATGTACCGGGCAACCTATAGTATTGATAAGGAGGCGGTACGGAAACTGGGGAAATATTCCGATGTTTACCCGGCATTCCGACGTCCGTTCTTCCGCGATGTCACTGCACTTTATACCGGTAGCAGGAATTGGACTGTAGCTCTTCCGGATTCTTTGCTTTCCGGACAGTTTCGTGAGGGGGATATGGTGTATTTGTGCCTTGCCAACAGACTACAATGGCAACCTATAGGATATACTTTCTTTAAGAAGCGGGAGGCTCGTTTTGAGGATGTGGGAGGCGGGGCGGTCTTTACGCTGGCTGCCTGGAACGGAAAGGAATACGCTGCAGTATCTTCTCCTTTTCTTCTGGAGCGTGAAACCGGAAAGATACGGTTCATTGTTCCGGAAGCTGAAAAGCAGGAATTGGTCTTGTATAGGAAGTGCCATCTTACTTTGAGTGTTCTTTTCAATGACCGGATGATTGGGGGAGTAGTGGAAGGAAGCGACCGGGCAGACTTTGGGTGGAAGGATACTCTACTTTTGATAAAGGAGGCTCCGTATCGGCTATATACTGTGGCCCGGTTGAAGTCTGATAAACCGTATCGGTATATGCGCTATAAGGGTGCTGACGGATGTTTCTGTAATATCTCGGAACTGGCTTTTTATGAGAATACGGAAGATACCATACCTCTATATGGGGAAATCATAGGTACTCCGGGAAGTTTTGAAGACAATACACATGAATATTTGAACGCATTTGACGGTAATCCGGATACTTCATTTGATTATATACATCCGGATGGAGGATGGACCGGGATGGACTTTGGAAGTCCCCATCGTGTGGAGAAGGTGGTGTATACTCCTCGTAATGAGGTGAATTTTATTTATAAAGGTAATTTGTATGAATTGTTTTATTGGGGTGGAGGAAAATGGAATTCTGTCGGGCGGCAAATGGCTGTGTCAGATTCTATTGTCTATTCAGGGTTTCAAGGTGCTTTATTTTATCTGAAGAATCACACAGCCGGTAAAGATGAACGGATTTTTGAATATAAAGACGGGAAACAAATCTTTTGGTGAATTATAGAATACTATTGAATATTTGATAGATAGAATGAATAATGTACGTAATCTATTGACTGGAAGTTTGGTCTACATTGCTTGTATAGTTTTATTGTCTTTGGCATGTAACGTTTCTTCCGGACTTCCTGTAGCTGATGTTATAGGGCAATGGCTCTATTTCGATAAAAGTGCATTGGTAGTTGCAGGATGTCTGTTGATGGCTGGATTGATGATGGAAAAAAGGTATTTTCTTTTTATACCGGTTTCGTGGGTATTGGTAATGCTGGGGGGCATTGAGGCTGTTTGGGGATTGAGGCAGCTTTATGGTTATGCTGTGTCCAACCATTCCTTGTATGTATTGACAGGTTCTTTCTTCAATCCGGGGCCTTATTCCGGCTATTTGGCCATGATACTTCCGGTCTGTCTGCATCAATGGCTGACCAAGAGGGGGGAGATTCTCTGCTCTGACCGGAATGACGGGAAAGGATGGAAAAAGGTGATGGATAAAGTTGGAGCTATGGTCGCTGGTGGTGTGATGCTGCTTATCCTTTGTGTGCTTCCGGCAGGAATGAGCCGTTCGGCATGGTTGGCGGCAGGAGTTTCCTGTCTGTGTGTATATGCTTGGCATATGGATTGGACGGATAAGTTCAGATTATTATGGCAGCAGCAAAGGCAGCGTGTGGTGATGGTAGTGGTCGGTGGATTCTGTGTCTTGCTATTGGCGGGCTATTTACTGTTTGTCTTGAAACCCGATTCTGCACGTGGCCGTCTTTTCATGTGGAAGATAACTTGTCGTGCCATTGCAGAAAAGCCGTTGACCGGATATGGGATTCATAATTTCGCAGCAGCCTACGGAAATGCGCAGGAAACTTATTTTGCAGCAGGTGATTATGAACCGTGGGAGGAACGTGTGGCGGGAAGTCCGGAATATGCATTCAATGAATATCTGCAGGTTGCGGTCGAACTGGGTATTCCTTTGGCTGTATGTCTATTGGTTGTGGTCGTGCTGTGTTTGTATAGGGGAGTCCGTAAAGGACGTTATGGTATCTGTGGGGCCATTCTTTCCTTGATGATATTTTCTTTTTCCTCCTATCCGCTACAACTTCCGGTATTTATCGTTACATTTGGAGGATTGCTTGTGGCGTGCTTGTCCGGTGCCGACCGTTGGCAATGGTTGGGGCTGGCTGTATCAGTAGGCATCATTGGCGGTTTTCGCCTGAAGAATGACTTGCAAGTGGAGCAGGCCTGTCGGGAGTGGATGAATGCGCGGGTGCTGTATAATGCAGGTGCGTATCAATCGGCAGAGAAAGAGTACGGGCGCCTTTATCCTCTGTTGAGGGACCGGGCATCTTTCTTGTTCGAATATGGGCATGGATTGCACAAGCAGCAGCAGTTCAGTAAATCCAACCGTATTTTGAAAGAAGCTTTACAGCGTAGTTGTGACCCCATGATACTGAATGTGATAGGCAAAAACTATCAGCAGATGGGTGATTGCTTGTCAGCGGAAGACTGGTTTATCCGTTCCACCCATCGTTTGCCGGGACGTATTTATCCCTATTATCTGCTTGCGAAGCTTTATGCGGAACCAAGCTTCAGGCAACCGGACAAGTTTGAAAAAATGAAGTGGATGGTATTGACGAAAGAGCCGAAAGTGCATTCTACGGCAATACGACAGATGAGGGAGGAAATAAAAAAGATTCAGCTTATTTTTGTCCATATTAAAAAAGATGAATAAAAACGTAAAGCGTTAATAATGAGCGAACTAATTACTAAAGTGCTATGAAAAAAGTGTCCACATGCAAATATCGGTTCGTTTTTTTGAAACGATTAATTTTATCAATTTATAATTGAGTATGAATATGAAGACACAGAACTATCGATACCTGCTATGCATGGCCGTTGCCCTGCTTGCCGCCTGCTCCGATGCCGGAAAGGGAAAAGAGTCCGAGGAAGGGGTGGCAACCGTCCTGCCAAGTGAAAGCAATGAAGTGACCGTGAAAGTCCTGAAGCGGGCGACCTTTGAGCATGAACTGGTGAGCAACGGAAAAGTAACCGCCGGTGCCATGGCGGATTTGCGTTTTGAGACTACCGGTGTAGTGGCACACATCTACGTGAAGAACGGTGACCCGGTGCGCAAAGGGCAGAAACTTGCCGAACTGGATAAGTTCCGCCTGAAGAACAAGACCGCGCAGGCCAAGGATGCCTTGGAAAAAGCGGAACTTGAGTTGCAGGATGTATTGATAGGGCAAGGCTATCCGGTGGGGGATGCCTCCAAAGTACCTGCTGACATCATGAAGCTGGCCCGCGTGAGGAGCGGTTACGACCAGAGCCTCGCCCAGTATGAGCTTGCCGCGTATGAAGAGGAACACGCCACGCTGGTTGCGCCTTTTGACGGGGTAGTGGCGAACCTGTTCTCCAAACCGTTCAACGAGGCAAGTACCTCGGAAGCCTTCTGCTCCATTATCGGCACTCAAGGTATGGAGGTGGACTTCACGGTGCTGGAAAGCGAACTGCCGTTGATAAAGAGTGGCGACAAGGTGATTGTTACCCCTTATTCGGATGCCGGCTTTAGGCAGGAGGGGCGCATCACCCAAATCAATCCTCTGGTGGATGACAAGGGGATGGTTAAGGTGAAGGCTGCCGTCAATGGCAAGGGACGGCTGTTCAGTGGGATGAACGTGAGGGTGAACGTGCACCGCTCTCTGGGCGGACAGCTTGTAATCCCGAAGAGTGCCGTGGTGTTGCGTTCGGGCAAGCAGGTGGTGTTTACCCTGAAAGACGGAAAGGCGCAGTGGAACTATGTGCAGACCGGTCTGGAGAATGCGGAAAGCTATAGTATGGCCGACGATGCCCTGAAAGAAGGCGATACGGTCATTGTGACGGGAAATGTGAATCTGGCACATGAAGCATCGGTGAAGGTGGTTGATAGATAATGAGTGATAAGTGGTAATTCAAAATTCATAGTTCAATTGATAAAGTTTTTGATACAGCGGCCTATTGCCGTACTGATGGCATTTACAGCATGCTTCATTGTCGGGCTGGTGACTTACTTCACCCTGCCGGTATCCCTGCTGCCCGATATAGCCATTCCGGAAATTACCGTGCAGGTGTCGGCGCAGAATACCTCGGCGCGTGAATTGGAGAATACGGTGGTGAAACCGCTTCGCCAGCAGCTTATCCAGGTGGCGAAACTGAAGGACATGGACAGCGAGACGCGCGATGGTGCAGGCATCATCCGCCTGGGCTTCGACTTCGGTACGAATACCGACCTTGCCTTCATAGAAGTGAACGAGAAGATTGACGCCGCCATGAACTATCTGCCCAAGGATGCCGAACGCCCGAAGGTGATAAAGGCAAGTGCGACGGACATTCCTGTCTTCTACCTCAATCTGACCCTAAAAAGCGACAGTGCATACGGCAAGGTGGACGAACGCGCGTTTCTTGATTTGTGCGAGTTTGCCGAAAATGTCATAAAGCGTCGCATCGAGCAGTTGGCGGAAGTGGCAATGGTGGATGTCACGGGTTTGGTCGAACGCCAGTTACAGATTGTGCCCGACCCGGATAAGCTTGCTGTGTTGGGGCTCTCCATTGAAGACATAGAAAACGTGCTGGCGCAAAACAACGTGGAGCCGGGCAGCATGACTGTGCGCGACGGCTACTACGAATACAACATTAAGTTCTCCACCCTGCTGCGGACAGAGGAGGACGTGAAGGGCATCCTGCTGCGAAAGGAAGGACGTATCATCCGCTTGGGAGACTTCTGCCGGGTAGAGATTGTTCCTGCCAAGGAGAAAGGTGTCTCCATGAGCAATGGCAAGCGTGCCGTTACCCTTGCCGTCATCAAGCAGGCGGACGAGAATATGGAAGACATGAAGCTTGCCATCAACAGCACGATGGACTACTTCAAGAAAGTATATCCCGACATTGATTTTAGCATCAGCCGTAACCAGACGGAGTTGCTGGACTATACCATCTCCAATCTTCAGCAAAATTTGTCGTTGGGTTTCCTGTTCATCTGCATTGTGGCGGTACTCTTCTTGGGGGATGTCAAGTCGCCGTTCATCATCGGCCTGAGCATGGTGGTGTCCATTGTAATCTGTTTCTTGTTCTTCTATCTGTTCAGGATGTCGCTCAATATAATTTCTCTGTCCGGATTGATTCTGGCGTTGGGTATGATGATTGACAGCAGCATCATTGTCACGGAAAATATTTCGCAGTACCGCGAACGGGGTTATTCGTTGAGGCGGGCTTGCGTGGCGGGTACGGGTGAGGTGGTGACGCCGATGCTGAGCTCATCCCTGACCACGGTTGCCGTGTTTGTGCCGCTGATATTTATGAGCGGCATTGCGGGAGCGCTTTTCTATGACCAGGCATTCTCTGTTACGGTGGGGCTGCTGGTTTCCTACTTCACGGGTATCATGCTGCTGCCGGTCCTCTATATGCTGGTCTACCGGACGGGGTTGCGCGGCAGGTCGTGGTTCTCCCGCATCCGCATCAACAATCCGTTGAAGGAACATACGCTGGACCGTTTTTATGATGTGGGCATCGACTGGGTATTTTCCCATAAGACGGTAAGTATCATATTCTGTGTGGTTTCTATTCCTCTTTGTGTCTTTCTGTTTTATTCCATAGCCAAGGAGCGTATGCCGCAGATAGACCAGAATGAACTGATAGTCCACGTGGAATGGAACGAAAATATACATGTGGACGAGAACCGGCATCGTGTGAATGTGCTGTTCGGACAGTTGTTGGACAAGACTGTGGAACAGACGGCTGCCATAGGCCAGCAGGACTATCTGCTGAACCGTGAGCAGGCTCTTTCTTCTTCGGAGGCGGAATTGTATTTCAAGACTTCCTCGCCTGACGGGATTGCTCCCTTGCAGAAACAGGCGGGTGAGTGGCTGACACGGGAATATCCGTTGGCGACAGTCTCCTTTTCTCCACCCGAAACCGTGTTCGAGAAGCTTTTCGTGACCGGGGAGGCCGATGTGGTGGCGGAACTTTATGCCCGCAATAAGGAGAAGGCGCCGGCGGCGGAAGAATTGCGCGGACTGGAACAACAGTTTGCGGAGCTTACGGGGACAGCGCCCGTAGGTATCGCTTTCGAGAACCAGCTCGACATAAGCATCCTGCAGGAAAGGCTGTTGCTCTATGACGTTTCGTATGACGAGCTTTACCGTACGCTGCGGACGGCATTCAAGGAGAACAGCGTAGCTATGCTCCATTCCTACCAGCAATACCTGCCTATCAGCATTGTGGGCGAGGAGCGGACAGTGAATGAGGTGCTGCAGCAGACATTGATACAGACCCGTCCGGACAGTAAGGGCGAAGTGGAGCATATTCCGCTTCGGGAGCTGGTAAAGGTGCGTCCGGCCGAGGATTTGAAAACGATTACGGCAGGACGCAACGGTGAATATATACCGTTCCGTTTCTATGAAGTGGACGATGCTCCGGAGTTGATGGAAAAGGTGAAGCGGGAGGCGGATGCCACGGGTGACTGGGATACGGCCTTTTCCGGCAGTTTCTTCTCCAACCGCCAGATGCTGGACGAGTTGGTGGTGATTCTTTTCATCTCTATCATGCTGATGTATTTCATTCTTGCCGCCCAGTTCGAAAGCTTCGTGCAGCCGCTCATCGTGCTGCTGGAAATCCCGATAGATGTGGCGTTTGCCCTGCTTCTGTTGTGGATATGCGGACATACCTTGAACCTGATGTCTGCCATCGGACTGATAGTGACGTGCGGTATCATCATCAACGACTCCATCCTGAAGCTGGATGCCATTAATGAATTACGGAGGGCTGGTATGCCGTTGCTCGAGGCCATCCACGAGGCGGGGCGCAGAAGGCTCCGGCCCATCATCATGACATCGCTCACCACCATTTTCGCTATGGTTCCGCTGCTGTTCTCGTTCGACATGGGCTCGGAGCTGCAGAAGCCGCTTTCCATAGCGATGATTGGGGCTATGTCTGTAGGAACACTGGTCAGTCTGTTCATCATCCCGTTGATATATTGGTTTATTTATAGAAAAGAAAGAGCATGAAGAAATTAAGTCTTATACTTTTGTTCAGTCTGGGAGCCCTTTCCGCTTTTGCCCAACAGCGGATAACGCTCGATTTGCAGCAGACCATTGCCCTGGCGAATGACAGTTCGCTGGAAGCCTTCCGCACCAAGAACATGTATCTGGCCGGTTATTGGGAATACCGCACCTATAAGGCAAACCGCCTTCCCAGCCTGACGCTGAACATGACTCCGGCACAGTACAACCGCGATATCACCAAGCGTTACGACTCCGAACAGGACCTTGACATCTATCGCAGCCAGCAATCCTTCTATGCATACGGCAATCTTGCCGTCAGACAGAATTTCGACTTGACGGGCGGTACGTTCTATCTGGATACGGAGCTGGGCTATATGCGGAGCTTCGGTGGAAACAAGTATACCCAGTTCACCAGTGTTCCGGTTCGTCTGGGCTACTCGCAGAGTCTGGTCGGTTACAATCCTTTCCGTTGGGAACGCAGGATTGAGCCGCTGAAGTACGAGAAGGTGAAGAAGGAGTATATCTACAATGCAGAGCGGGTGTCCGAGCAGGCCACTACCTATTTCTTTGCGCTTGCCATGGCACA
Organism: Bacteroides sp. D20; assembly: GCF_003436255.1. NCBI lineage: Bacteria > Pseudomonadati > Bacteroidota > Bacteroidia > Bacteroidales > Bacteroidaceae > Bacteroides > Bacteroides sp. D20. The sequence continues at coordinate 347,902 of NZ_QSOO01000001.1, forward strand.
GGCGGAATATGACTTGGCCAAGGACAATGCCGTCTCCACCGATACCCTCTACCGCATCGGCATGCAGCGCTTGAAAATAGCCGCCATCAGCCGTGCCGACCTGCTGACGCTGAAACTCGACGTGGTGAACGCCCGCAATACTTTGCAGAATGCCGCCAGTGCCTTGAAGCGCGCCATGTTTTCGTTGGCATCTTTCCTGAATATGGAGAAGAACACGGATATCAGGGTGTCGCTTCCGGGACGTCCGAGGGCGCTGACCATACCGGTTGATGAGGCTTTGCTGGCCGCTCAAACCAACAATCCGGAATTTCTGGGGCTTCGTCAGGAAGTGCTGGAAGCCGAGCAGACAGTAGACAAGACGAAGAAGGAATCGCGCTTCAACGCCAGCATCAACGCCAGCGTCGGCTTCAACCAGGTGGCAGAGAAATTCGGTGAAGCATACAGGCATCCCATGCAGCAGGAGATGGTGTCGGTCAGTGTCTCCATTCCACTGGTGGACTGGGGCGTGAGGAAAGGCAAATACAACATGGCGAGGAACAATCTGAACGTGGTGAAGACTTCTGCCAGGCAAAGTGAAATCAGCATTGAGGAGGAGGTTATCATGACCGTCAGCGACTTCAACGTCCAGCAAGCCCTCGTCGCCAGTGCCGAAGAGGCCCTCGACCTTGCCATCCTGGCGTATAACGAAACCCGCCAGCGCTTCATTATCGGCAAGGCAGACATCAACAGCCTGACCCTCTCGCTGAACCGCCAGCAGGAAGCGCAACGCAATTACATCTCCGCCTTGCAGGACTACTGGCTGAATTATTACAAGATACGGAAACTGACGTTGCACGACTTTGCCAGCGGATTTTCGCTGTCGGAAAAATTTGATTATAATAACTGATGAAACGAGTTTCTTCCTTCACCGTCATAGTGGCGTTTGTCTGCCTTGCTTTGGTAGGAGTGGCGTTGATACCGCTGCTCCCCGTCAAGCTGAATCCGTCACGCAGCCTGCCCGGCTTCACGGTGGGTTTCAGCATGCCTGGCACTTCGTCGCGGGTGGTGGAGATGGAAGTGACCAGCAAGCTGGAATCCATGCTGGCGCGTATCCGCGGAGTGAAGCGGCTGAACTCCACCTCGGGCAACGGCTACGGCAACATTACTGTGGAGCTGGACAAGCATGCCGATGTCGAGGCAGTCCGCTTCGAAGCTTCCACCATCATCCGGCAGACGTGGCCCCAATTGCCCGAAGGTGTCAGCTATCCCACCATTCACATGAAAGTGCCCGACGAGAACGCCTCACGCCCTTTCATGTCCTTCACACTGAATGCCCCTTCCACTCCGATATTGATTCAGCAGTATGCCGAGGAGCATATCAAGCCGCGGCTGGCAAATATTCCGGGTATCTATAAGGTGGAACTCAGCGGTGCCACGCCCATGGAGTGGAGACTGGAATATGACAGTGAACAGTTGCGCTTGCTGGGTGTGACCCTATCGGACATCAGCGAGGCAGTACAGCGGCATTACCGGAAGGAATTTCTGGGTACGCACAATGTGGATACAGGTAACGGTAGCCGGGAATGGATACGCCTGGCACTGGTGCCGGAGAGCAACTCCCTTGGTTTTAATCCTGCTGCCATCACCGTGACGGCTACCGACGGGAAACTGCTCCGCTTGGACGAACTGGTGTCGGCTGTCCGTATGGAGGAGGAGCCGCAAAGCTATTACCGCATCAATGGGCTGAATTCCGTCTATCTATCCATTACTGCGGAAGAAACTGCCAACCAGTTGCAACTGAACCGTGCCGTGATGGACGAGATGGAAGCTGTTCGGCAGGTACTTCCTGTCGGATATGAAGTGCATACCAGCTATGATGCGACCGAGTACATACGGGAAGAACTGGACAAGATTTACTTCCGTACCGGTTTGACGGTACTCATCCTGCTTGTATTCGTATGGCTCATTACTCGTAAGTTGAAATATCTTTTTCTGATAGTTACCAGCCTGGCTGTAAATATAGCGGTGGCACTTATCTTCTACTACCTCTTCGGACTTGAGATGCAGCTTTATTCGCTGGCGGGTATCACTGTCTCGCTGAATCTGGTGATAGACAGCACCATTGTCATGACCGACCACATTCTGCATCGGCGTAATCTCAAGGCCTTCCTGTCGGTGTTGGCGGCAACCCTCACTACGATGGGTGCGCTTGTTATCATTTTCTTCCTTGACGAGAAGATACGGCTCAACCTGCAGGACTTTGCAGCGGTAGTGATCATCAATCTGGCTGTTTCCTTGATGGTGGCATTGTTCTTTGTTCCGTCGATGATTGAGAAGATAGGACTGGTGAGGCGGATTACGGGGAAGAAGAGGCGTCTTGTCTTGCCGGGGCTGACGCAAACATTCAAAACAAGGTTGGGACGGATTTTCAGACGTTTCCCCGTTTATTTCTCCTGCTGTTACTCTGCTCTCATCCGTTTTCTGTGCCGTTGGCGCTGGGCTGTATGCCTGCTGTTACTGTTGGGTTTCGGTCTGCCCGTTTTTCTGTTGCCCGACAAACTGGAAGGAGGGGGAAAATGGGAAGCTGCTTACAATAAGGTATTCGGTTCGGATACCTATAAGGAGTCGGTGAAACCCGTTGTGGACAAGGCGCTGGGCGGCAGCTTGCGGCTTTTCATACAGAAGGTGTACGAAGGCAGTTACTTCACCCGTAATGAGGAGGTGGTGCTCTATGCCAACGCCAACCTTCCCAATGGCAGCACCCTCGAGCAGATGAACACTTTGATGAAACGTATGGAGACCTACCTCAGCCGGTTCAAGGAAATCAGGCAGTTTCATACTTCCATCTACAGCCCCCGGCGTGCCAGTATGCAGATTTATTTCAAGAAGGAAGCCCGGAACAGCGGTTTCCCCTATACACTGAAAGCCAATATGATAAGCAAGGCGCTGGAACTGGGAGGCGGCAGCTGGGGCATCTACGGATTGCAGGACCAGGGGTTCAGTAATGACGTCCGCGAGAGTGCCGGCTCCTACCGCATCAGGATGTACGGCTACAACTACGACGAACTCTATGAGTGGGCGGAGAAGCTGAAGGCCAAGCTGCTGACGCACCGGCGTATCAAGGAAGTGCTCATCAATTCGGAGTTCTCCTGGTGGAAGGATGACTATCAGGAATTCTACTTCAACCTGAACAAGGAGCGCATGGCGCAAGAGGGCATCGACGCGCAAGTGCTTTTCTCTGCGGTGCGCCCCATCTTTGGCAAGAATCTGGAGATTGGTTCGGTAGCGGCCGAGCAGGGGATGGAGAAAATCAAGCTCTCTTCCCGCCAGTCTGCCGAATATGACATCTGGGCAATGCAGTTCTTTCCCTATGGAGTAGGAAACGGCAAGCATTACAAACTTTCCGAACTGGCTACTGTGGAAAAGGGACAGATGCCGCAGGAGATTGCCAAAGAAAACCAGCAGTACCGCCTCTGCCTGCAATACGAATATATCGGCTCCAATGAGATGGGCAACAAGATACAGAAACGTGACCTGGAGGAGTTCAACAAACTGTTGCCGATGGGTTATACAGCCGAGTCGGACAGCAACAGTTGGTCATGGGGCGAGAAGGACAACCGCCAATACCTGCTTCTGCTGGTGGTGATAGCCATCATCTTCTTTACGACCAGCGTTCTGTTCAACTCCCTGAAGCAGCCGCTTGCCATCATCTTTGTGATTCCGGTTTCTTATATCGGGGTATTTCTTACTTTCTATTGGTTCCGGCTGAACTTCGACCAGGGCGGTTTTGCCTCGTTCGTCCTGCTGTGCGGCATCACGGTGAATGCCAGCATCTATATCCTGAACGAGTACAACAGCATCCGACGTCGTTTCCCCCGTCTTTCCGCTCTTCGTGCCTACGTCAAGGCGTGGAATGCGAAGGTCGTTCCTATTTTCCTCACGGTAGTTTCTACCATTCTGGGATTTATCCCTTTCATGATAGGTGAGGACAAGGAAGCTTTCTGGTTTCCATTGGCGGCGGGTACCATTGGCGGACTGGTGATGTCCGTCATCGGTATCTTCTTTTTCCTGCCGGTTTTTGTGCTGAAACAGCGTGATTTTCTTAGGAAATGATTACTTTTGCTCGATTTTGTTACCTGAATGGATACTTGAATTTTAAATATGGAAAGTGCGGAGTACTCTTTGGATGAGTTATTATGTCAGTCTCTTCTGTTGTTTCGTCAGTATCGGTTTTATGATGCTCCGGAATGTGGAGAAAAGGCATTCCGGATATTGGAGGAAGCCCATGTATGGATGGGGCGTACGCAAGAGTGTGTGGATATGGCGAAATGGGGGTGCGTGATAGAGTGTCTTGCGCAGAAATACTACATAGAAGATGATACGGATGCGATTCTGGAAGAAATTGATGCTGCCTTGGTTGCGCATTGGAAGAGGATAGAGAAAATCCATGCAGAAGTCACCACCGTTTATTTATGGCTGGGGTACTATTTCCTGCTACGTTTCAGAAACCGGGAATCCCGTTCCCATTCCCGTTGTAAACAGATAATGTCCAGCTTGTTGTGTGCTTTGGTCGAAATCTTCCGTAAGGTGGAGAAGGGGGGAGCCCCGACAGAAGTCTTGTCACATCTTTCGGTAGATGTTTGGGGAGAGACCGTCTGCTGGATGGAGCAGGTACATGATTCCCGTCTTTGCGAGAAGCAGTCGTCAGCTTTGCTGGCACAACTCTATAACCTGAAAAGTGTGGAGTTGGAAAAAGGTCCGGGAAAGCAGGATGCTTTGCTCCAGCAGATTCTGGAGTTTTATTGCTTTTAAGGGAAAATTATCTCTGCTTAGTTTTATCATTTCTGCTTCCACACTTCCACCTACTTCCTGCATCCCTTTATTCATCGGCATTACAAGTGCTGTGGAAGCAACTCAAAAAGGTGGAAGCAACTTTTGCTTCCACAGCGGAAATACGCCGGAAGGTAAGTTAATATCTTGTTTGTTAGTGTATTAATAGAATGTGCAGCATTTTGCAAATATCTTGTTTACACGATAAGCGTTTCGTGTAAACACGGTATTAACTTCGTAAAAGACCGTTTACCGATAGACTGCAGCTGGGCTCATAATAGGAATAAGATAGGTGCACAGTATGGGGAAACTATGAGTATAATAGGTGTTCAACGGTTATGAAGCACCTTGTTGACGGTCGTTAGTCGAGTGGTTGACGGCCGTTGGCAGAGCGCATCACGGCCGATAGGCGCTGATAACTCCGTACAGAAAATGGAAAGGAAGCCTATGTAAGGGGAAACAAGCTCTGAGCTATTTGTTTTGTTTGCCACATTTATCTTGTTTTTGTACATTGTTGAAGCGGTTTTTTGTATCTTTGAAGGGAGAGGCCGTAAAAAAGCTTATTCTCATCCAAAGTTTAATTATATATACATGGATTATGAAGTGATGTATAGTACTGTTCATAACATTCTGCTGTGCAGTTGTTTCTAATGCGTAGACAAATGGCATTGTGACTGATGGGGAAAAAGGATTGCCGTTGGCTGGTGTGAATATTTATCTCCAAAAGGATTCTGTGGGCATAGGAGTTATACGTAATGATAATCTGGTAAAGAACATGTTCATATGAAAAAACTGCTATATCTTGGACTTTTGTCCGTTTGCGTACTGTTAGGTTCTTGCGTAGAGAAGAACGTATTCAATGCTTTTGATAAGGTAGAGAGGTATATGGATGTATATTCTGACAGTGCATTGCTGCTGTTGGAGCAAATTCCTCATCCGGAGAAGCTTCGTGGAAAGCAGCGGGCAGACTATGTGCTGCTGTTGACACAAGCCCGTGATAAGAACTATCTGGATAGCATGCAGTCGGATTCGTTGATAAAGTTGGCGGTAGATTATTATAAGAATGGGGGTGATAACGTGAAAGCGGGGAAGGCATTGTTTTATTATGGCAAAGTGATGGATTTGCAGGGGAATGATACGCTGGCTATGCAAGCCTATTTGAATGCTTTGGCTAAATTGGAGAAAACGGAAGAGTATAAGCTACAAGGCTTGGCATATGAGTATATCGGTATTTTGAATGCAGATAGAAAGCTACACAAAGATGCTCTTGATAATTATCAAAGTTCGGTATATTGTTTTCAAAAGGCAGCCGATACTTTAGGGGTTATATATGCTTATCGGGATATTGCTCGTATTTATTATGTAGAACAACAATATGACAGTGTTTATAACTACATCAATAGGGCTTTGTCCTTGTGTGAAGAAAAGAAAGGATGTATCGATTTTGAACGAGTAACTCCTTCTTTGTTACAAGTAAAAGGAATTGCAAAAAGAAATGAGGGAGATTTGGAAAATGCAATAATCTTGTTGAAAACTGCGGTAGAGACTGAACAAGATAGGCATTCTATGCATCACTGTTCAATGTCATTGGGGAACATTTATTTAAATCAAAATAAGTTGGATGAGGCAAAAAGATATTTTACTTTAGCTTTGAAATCAGAAAGGCCTCGTACTCTGGCAGGGGCATACCACTATTTGTATCTGTTGGAAAAGAGGCAGAAAAAGTATGCAATGGCTCTCTATTTCAAAGAGAAGTCTGATTCGTTGTTGTCCGTTGACCTGGATGCTAAACAAGCATCTCAAATTTTGACTTTGCAACGTAAATATGAAAAAGGAAAGCTTCTTTTAGAAAAGCAACAAGTTGAACACGAAAAGAAAATACAGTTTTATTTTGGGATGGTAATCGTTTTATTTATTATCCTATTATGTCTTGTTTTGTATTTTCTTTTAAGAAAAAGATACAAAGAGATGTTCCGGAAAAATATGCAAGTAATAAAGGAGAATGAGTGCATGATTAAACGATATGTTTATGAACTTGATGTGTTGAAACAAAAAGCAGGTGAAACAGCGGAAACAAATAGAGAGAAGGTTGGTAAATTGAATCAAAAGATTTTGCTGTTGGAGAGTGAGAATAAAAAAATACGTGAAAATGTATGTGTAAATGGTGTTTATCTCTTGGATCAATTGAAGAAGGAAAAGCTGATTGTGAAGAATATGACCAAACAAGAGAAAGAACAGCTCCTTGAATACATGGATTTGATATATGGTAATTTGATTTCTCGGTTAAAGAAAGATTTTAAATTAACGAGTGGTAACCTGATATTGATAGCTTTGCTTAAAGTTGGTTTCACTACCACTGAGTTGATGTTTACTTTTGACTGCGAGATGAATTCTATTTTTACGAAAAAACGGAGATTGAGGGAGAGCTTAAATTTGGATACTACTGATAAATTGGAAGAATTTATAACTCTTTATTAGAAGAACTTCTTGCTTTTCGTCCATTAACTTAGTAGCTTTTTTTTTAGTATTTTCTTGATATATAGTTTGTTATTCTCTTTTGTGTTGTCCACTTGTACTTTCCCTAAGAAGTGATTAAATGGCTATCTTTGTTACATTCAAAACTAAAGATACTATGAAATCATTTTTTATTTTGTTAAGTTTATACTGCTTCTTTGTGGTAAATGTAGTGAATGGAAAGTCAGTAACTTTTCCTTCAAGAGTAGAAATCATCATGGATGAGGATTTTGATTTACCGGATGGTCCGGGGAATGGTCACCGTTCTATTCCTCCAGTGACTCCTTTTTTAGCATTTTTGAATGATGACCACTCCATTGACTTGGAGTTCTATCAATCTATAGGTGAGATTGAAATTGTAATTTCTCAGAATGGGGATGTTGTTTACTCTTCTACTGAGAATATTGACTCTCCAATATTGAGAAAAGTACAATTACAGAAAGGCTTAGTTGGTGATTTTTTACTTGAGATAAAAGGTTTGGATGGAGCTTATGCATTCGGTAGATTTACTATTCATTAATAATGGCTATATAGCACTATGAAACAAATCTCATTTTGCATCACTTGTATGAATCGGCTTAAACATTTACAAGAAACTTTGGAGAAGAATATTCTTGATAATTTCTTAGTAGATGAGGTCGAGTTTGTTGTGCTGGATTATAATTCGCAAGATGGATTAGAAGAATGGATTGCTCAATCTATGATGAAATATATTGAGATGGGTATTCTTGTCTATTATAGGACTACTGAACCAGCTTATTATCGACGCAGCCATAGCAGGAATATGGTTTTCAGATTGGCAGAAGGAGAAGTAGTATGCAATTTGGATGCAGATAATTACTTAGGTAGAGGGTTTGCAGAGTTTATGTTAAAAGAATTTAACAATAAAGAGCGTCTATTTTATACGAGTAATCTTTGTTATCGTGATGTTTTCGGAAGGGTCTGCTTGGAAAGAAAGGAGTTCGTTGAGGCGAGAGGATACAATGAAGTGTTTGTAGGATATGGTTTGGAAGATGTTGAATTTTTCAATCGTTTGTTGTGTAGAGGGCTTGTGCAGGAAATTTTTAATCAGAAGGAATTTTATAATGTTTTGATGCATGCAGATGAAGAGCGGATAGCACAAGAGTTTTTGTTGAAGAAGTTGCAGAGTGTCTATCTGGATTATATAAATCCCTACTCTACGAGAGTATTGATGTTGTATAAAGGACAACGTTTTGGCATAGGAGTGATACAGAACAATATTGCAATGAATTATAATCATCCGGATGAATCAGACATGCTAAAACAATGTATAGGGGATAAATATCGACTTGTGATAAAAGGAGAATGGAAAGAAGGAATATGGGATGAGATGGAGAACGGAATTCGACTGAATTTTAAAGATGAGGAAATGATACTTAGAAACAAATCTAATTGTTTGTATGATTTTAATCATCAATATTATAAAGTTAAAGATGCGAATCTGATAGTGGTAATTGTCATGGGTGTAACAGAGGCTATAAACTATCTGAAGATGAAAAAAATGGATAATGATTGTAAAACGGTAAATCCGAATGGGTTCGGACAAGGGATTGTATATCGGAATTTTGATTATACTAATAAAATACTCTTGGCATAATATGAAACAGAATTATACGTTGATGGGAGGAAAAGCGTGGTGTTGTTTTTCTGTTTTTTATTCTCGAAAAGCGTGGGGAAGCCTCTTGACTGAGGTTGTCTCATTCTATCGTGAGTTCCAAAGTTTGTTTCATTATTTTGTGGCTTATTTCTCTGAACAACAAGGAGAACATATCAAAGTCACTTTTTCGTTTGATATTGAGAATATGGTTGAAATACAGGAAAGGGTCGATACTCATTTTTTACTTTTCTTGAATCAAAATCCGTCAGTCCATCCTAAACAGTTCCCTTTCGGAGAAGATTTGTGGTGCTTTTATCCTAACAATTCTTTGGTCTGGAATCAGTATAAGATACAATATCCGGATTTAGATTTATTGCTGGATAAACAATTTACACTTTGCCTTTCCGGATTTTTGAGTGATACTTATGTGGGAGGCAAAAAGCAAATGGAGGGAGAGAACTTTAATTTGCTGGAGCAAATACAACAAAAAGTGTTTACAGAACAAAATGGGATTAGGCTTGCCAAATGGGGATGTTTGATAGAATGTTTAGCTCAAAAGTCTTTGATAGAGATGGATGTGGATGAACAACTTACAGATGTGGATGAATTCTTGATAGCTTTGTGGCAAGAGATGAAAGTGCCTTATATGGGTACATTTCAGTTCTTATTGTGGGTAGGAGATTATTTTCTATTTCGTTTCTATGACGAGAATTCTTTGTTTCGCTCTCGGACTTCTTGGATGTTGGAGCAAATAGTATTAGGTGTTGAACGGTTTTTCTGTCAGTTTGAGTATAGAGTGAGGTATGTTGAACCATTGTTTTTATTTCCAGTTGATGTTTGGCGAGATTTAGGTGAATGGTTACTGTGTGTGGAGAAAGTTTGTATATGTGAGTCGGTAAAAAATGTATTAGCTAAGTTATATGCTTTACCTGAAATGGAGTTTTTGTTACATTGTAATTTCCCAAAGAATACTTTGCGTTGGAAATATCGTGAAATAATATTTGTGGATAAATAATAGAGATAGTTTTATGCTATACATAAATTGAATGTTTAATTAAAATTTTGATGACAATGAAAAAGTTAGGTAAGATTAAATTGGATCAGCTTAATAAAGCTGAACTCAGTGAAAAGGAGTTGAATCGCCTTTTGGGAGGAGAAAACTGTTGTTTGTGTGCTTGCGCTGGACCGTCTGGACCGGTTGACAACTTTAATGCAAATGTTGCAGGTAGTCTGTACTCTCCATCGTGGACTGGCGGTACTCATGGATCACATAGCATGTAGGAATAGTAGTAAATAATACAAGTTTGATGTTTTTTATTCTTGCCTTGTTTATAGGAGAATAAAAATTGTATTTTGCAACTGTTTGAATTGTGAAGTAAGTAATTTGTACCGTTATTTTGGAAGTAGTGGAAGTGCATGATATGTGTGTTTTCTACTACTTTCAGAATGAGGTATATTGATGATTGTATTTATGAAAAATTGTTTTTTACTGATAGCTATTGCTTCATTCTTATTAGGATGTAGTGGCAATAAAAAGGAGAATACTTTGCAAGATGAAGAGGGTACTCCAGTTATTAATCTATCATCAGACAATGTGTCTAAGGTTGCTTTACTACCATTGAGCGAAGCTGCTGCGAAAGTGGAGATTGTTTCGTTGGAGGTGACGGACGAATCTCTAATAGGAGAAATTACTAAAATGAAGGTGACTGATTCTGACATCTGGGTGAAACATTATAAAGACAATCATGTCCTCCGATTTTCACGTTCCGGAAAGTTCTTGAATAAGGTAGGCAAAGTTGGACAAGGACCGGAAGAATATATCAGAATGGCTGATTTCTTCGTGGACGAGAACACCAAAGAAGTATATATCCAGACGACAATAGTTGGAGTTAAAGTCTATGATTATGAAGGCAATTATAAGCGGACAGCTGCAAAAACATCTCCGGATGATGTATTTATGACAATGTATTTCCAATTTGCATTGTATGATAACAAGTTCTTTATAGCTCAAAATCTGGCATTTATCAATAAACCGACACCAAAAGATTCGGTATGGTCTTTTGCATGGGTTGATAGTACTTACCAGAAAAAAAAGATATTCAAAAATCCGGCACATATCGGGCGTGAAGAGGAAATTATGAAGAACGGAATTAATTTCCAGCAGTTTGTTAACTATTGGTTAGAACCTTTTACCAGTATAGATACCTATGGCAATCAGTTGACCTTGAAATATCCGGATACCGATACGATTTATCGTTATGACAGCCCTGCGAATGAGTTGGTACCTCAATATATCATTTCAACCCATGAAGAAAAAGGTGATTATGGGGCGACTCATGTTTGGTTTAGGGAAAGAAGCGCTTTCGATTATTTTTCCATATATTCTTATTATCCGAGTAAGGATAATATCTATCTGTTGTGCAGTAAGGGGGAAACCATTTATACTTATTGTTATGGCAAACAGACTGGAAAAGTGAAAGTAAAAGAGCGAAAATCCGAGATTACGGAACGAATGCTGGGTAATCACACCCTTCGTAGGCTGGAAGGTGCTAAGTACTTTATCTTGGATAATGATTTGTGTGGAGGGTCGTTCCATGTAGATTATCGTTCACAAGGAAAGTATTGGATAGATGTACTTATTCCGAACAGTGAAGACAACTGGATAGATATAGACGAGATGAGAACTTCTGACGTAAAGGATGAATCTCTAAAAGCAAAATTCATCCATACTTTGGAGAATGTAGAGGAAGAGAGTAATCCGATATTGGTAATTGCTACATTAAAATAGTAAATGATGGATAAGTCTTTTTTGATAACTACTGGGAATCAGCATCAATATGTATATTCGGATGCTTTGTGCTATTTTCTTTATGTGCCGGAAGAAATGGCAACTGTAATGGAACATATGGATGCATCACTTGTTGATAGAACAAATTATTACGAACGTAAACTGAAATTTCTGAAAGAACATTGTTTTTTTGAAAAGAGAGGGGTAACATTTCAAACAGATTATAGTGAAGAATTGGTAAAACGAAACCTTGCAGGGTTGCGGCAATTATTGATTGAAGTAACTGATAGGTGTAATTTGGAATGTAAGTATTGTGGTTATGGTGAATTTTATTCTAATTATGACCGGCGAGAAACAGGTGACCAGGCTTTTGAAAACGTAAAACTATTGGTAGATTATTTGACTAAACTATGGTGTTCTGATTATAATGTTTCTCATAAAAATGAGATTACAATTGGATTTTATGGCGGAGAACCTCTGCTGAATATGAAACTGGTGAAGGAAACAATTGCCTATATTGAGAGTTTGAATTTGCCTTCTTTGATTTTTAATTACAATACAACCACGAATGCTATGCTACTGGACCGGTATATGGACTATTTGGTGGAAAAGAATTTTAGTATTCTGATTAGTTTGGACGGGAATGAGGTGCAATCTGCTTATCGGGTAGATAAGCATGGAAATTCGTCTTTCTCACGTGTAGTCAGAAACGTAAAGAAACTGCAAGAAACCTATCCGGATTATTTTGAAAAGAAAGTAAATTTCAACTCTGTATTGCATAACTTGAATTCTGTTGCAGAATGTTATTATTCCATCAAAGAACTGTTTGGGAAGAATCCTCGTATGGCGCAGCTAAATACTACTGGGCTTATTCCGGAACGTGTTGAAGAGTTTTCTAAAATGTTTAATGATAGAGTGAGGAGCTTTGATGAAGCAGTGCAACACGAGGATTTGAAGTATACTTTCATTAAGGATGGCAGCCGTTCCGTGAGCTATCATTCGATGTTGATGCGATATGGTGGTAATCGTTATGCTACTTATTTGGATTTGTTTGATACGGGGTGGGAAGACCGATACATTCCCACAGGCACTTGTCGCCCTTTTGAACGCAAATTATTTTTGACAGTTCGTGGAAAAATTCTTCCATGCGAAAAGATTGGACAAGAACATGCTATTGGATATCTGAAGGATGGAAAACTGAATTTGGACTGTGCAGCTGTAGCTAAATATTATAGTTCGATGTACGAAAAGGTAGTAAAAAGCTGTCGACACTGTTATTTAAAAAGGAGCTGCGGTCAGTGCTTGTTTTTGTTGAAGGAAAAGAATGGGCAATTGATATGTCCCGGCATACAAACGGATGCTAAGTTGAAAGAGGAGTTTGGGATTTTTTTAACGTATGCTGAGAATTATCCGAATCATTATGAGGAGTTGTTATCTTCTATTGTAGTCGATTAATTGAAAAAGGAGTAAATGCAATGAATTATTTATTTTATTTGGAGCCTTATGCGTTTTTGTTGCGTAGTAATGACAAAACAGTAGTTTATAATACTCTGAATGCAACTTATTTGATTTGTCCTGATTATCCGATTGTACAGTTGATTATTGAACAGTGGCAAAATCCGACGAATGGGTATAGTGTTTTGTTGGATAAGGAAATGATGGAAAACGAAGTTGTAAGACATTTTGTTGAGGCTGTAAGAGAATTGTTTTCGGGTGATTGTATAGAATATGACGGGAAATTTCCTAAGCCTTATATCTTTCAGCCAACTTTGTTCTTGAATTCAGATATACGTGTCAAAGATGAGGAAAAAAAAGCCTCTTTGGGAAATCGTGTTATGGAAAACCTTAATGAAGTAAATCTGTATTTACCGGCAACGTGTGAGTTGGAGTGTCCGGCTTGTACTTCTTACTTCCATCAAATAAATCACTGTACTGTTCACTCCGGTGATGGACTGAAAACAGACGATTATCGTCGATTAATACGCCAATTCTTGATGAATGGCATTAAACGGATTAATATATTTGCAGGAGGAAATCCGAATAAAAATAGCTATGTTAGGCAATTGCTTCCTGACATGGAAAAATCAAAGGTAGATGTGCATTTGTATTTGGATAATACATTCTTGTGTAGTGAATATGAAGAATTGGTGCAACAGACCAAATGTGTTTTAGAAGTTTTAGTCCATGCTGAAGGTTTTGGTAATCAGCTGACTGAAGATATGCAGAAGTTCCCGTACGATAGAGTGAAGTGGAATTTGATAGTATCCAATGAATCTGATATGGAACGTATAGAAAAAATGGAGATACCTGCAGAAACGGTAGTTCAAATAAAACCTTTTTATACAGCGGAAAATAAAGATTTCTTTAGAGAGTATGTCTACTTGGATATGCAAGATATATTGGCTGCCCCTATTGATAGAAAAACGATATTTAGGCATCGGACTTTGAATGATAATTTTTTCGGTAAGTTAACAATTTATCCTTCGGGAGAAGTCTATGCCAATGTGAATTGCAGTGTATTAGGAAATATACAAGATTCATCTTTAAAGGAACTTCTCTATAAAGAAATAACAGAAGGAAATGCTTGGCTTAGAATTAGAGGCAATGAAAAACCTTGTAACCAATGTGTTAATAGGGATTTATGTCCCTCTATCTCTAATTATGAGCTGGTGATAGGAAAAAACAATTTATGTAATATACCAATTGAATAAGTGGACGTATTCCCATATTATCGTCAGCTTGATGCCATGGATTGTGGTCCTACTTGCCTACGTATGATAGCTAAGTTTTATGGTAAGAGCTATTCTTTGCAGACTTTGCGTGCCCGTTCTTTTATTTCTCGCAATGGTGTTTCCATGTTAGGCATCAGCGATGCCGCTGAGTCTATTGGTTTCAGAACGTCCGGAGTTCGTGTCTCTTTTGAACAATTGGCGGAAGATGTTCCTCTGCCTTGCATTTTGCATTGGAATCAGAGTCATTTTGTGGTTTGCTATGATGTTAAGAAAAAGAAAGGGCAATACTCGTTTAGAATAGCAGACCCTGCAACTCAGTTGGTTACGTATAATGAACTGGAATTGAAGCGATGCTGGTTAGCTACCAAATCGGACGGAGAAGAGAAGGGGACTGCACTTGCACTGGAACCCACTCCTGACTTTTATAATGGTGAGGGAGAACCGGAACTGAAAGAAAGAGGGTTGCGTTTTTTCTTCCGTTATCTGACTCCCTATAGGAAAGAGTTGTTTCAGCTGATATTGGGCATGTTGGTGGTGAGCTTACTTCAGCTTATCCTACCTTTTCTTACGCAAGCCTTGGTGGATGTGGGTATCAGTGACGGAAATTTGAGCTTTATTACCTTAGTGCTGGTTGCGCAGATTATAATCTCGGTATCACAACTATCGGTAGAGTTTATCCGTAGCTGGATATTGTTGCATGTGAATACGCGTATATCCATCTCCCTTATTTCGGACTTTTTGGCAAAGTTGATGAAGTTGCCGCTTCATTTTTTTGATACGAAGATGGTGGGAGACATTATACAGCGCATTGGTGACCATGACCGTATAAAGAATTTTCTGACAGGTTCTTCTATTAGTACGCTCTTTTCCTTTGTCAGTTTTTTCATCTTTGCTATTGTACTTGCTTACTACAATTTGGTGGTATTGGGAATCTTTCTTTTAGGTAACAGCTTGTATATTGCCTGGATACTTGCTTTTATGAAATATCGCCGTGAATTGGATATCCGTCGGTTTGCACAAGCAGCCGGAGAGCAGAGTAACCTTGTGCAGATGGTGACCGCTATGCAGGAAATAAAGTTGAATAACTGCGAGACACAGAAGCGCTGGCAGTGGGAGCGTATTCAGGTGAAACTGTTTAAAATCAGCGTAAAAGGGTTGGCTTTGGGGCAAGTACAACAAGTAGGTTCTGTATTTTTCAATCAGACCACGAATATTATAATCTCGTTTATTGCGGCAAAGGCGGTGGTGGAAGGGGAGATGACACTGGGTATGATGATGTCTCTGACTTATATCATCGGTCAGCTCAGTGCGCCGGTCTCTTCTTTTATAGGATTTGCGCAGCAGTTTCAGGACGCCAAGATAAGTCTGGAACGGCTGAATGAGGTACATGGGAAACCGGATGAGGAGCAGGATATTGCTTCCAAATTGTCCGTTTTGCCTGAGAGACGGGATATAAAGATGGAAAATGTGTGCTTCAGTTACGATGGAGCGGATAGAGACTATGTGCTGGATAATGTCTCTTTAGTGATTCCCGAACATAAAGTGACAGCTATTGTAGGTGCGAGCGGGAGTGGAAAGACTACTCTGGTGAAACTGATGCTTGGTTTCTATTCGCCCAATAAGGGGGCTGTGAAGGTGGGTGATGCTTCGTTAGAGAACATAAATCCCCACTTGTGGCGTGCCAAGACGGGAGCCGTGATGCAGGACGGCTTTATCTTTTCGGAAACCATTGCGCAGAATATTGCTGTGGGAGAGGAGCAGATTGATGTGGAGCGGCTGCGCCATGCCGTGGCGGTAGCCAATATCCGTGATTTCATAGACTCGCTTCCATTGGGGTATAACACCAAAATCGGTATGGAGGGAAACGGTATCAGTCAGGGGCAGAAACAACGTTTGCTGATAGCGCGTGCCGTGTATAAAAATCCGGAATTTCTTTTCTTCGACGAAGCCACCAATGCCTTGGATGCGAATAATGAAAAGGAGATTATGGAACATCTGCATGAATTCTATAAAGGGAAAACCGTAGTGGTAGTGGCGCATAGGCTCAGTACGGTGAAGGATGCCGACAAGATTGTGGTGCTGGATAGGGGATGCATTGCGGAAGAAGGTACCCATCGGGAACTGACGGAGCGGAAAGGAATGTATTATCGGCTGGTTAAGAATCAGCTGGAATTGGGTAGCTAATGAATGGAGGAAGAGAAGATATATAAGGATATAGAACTTCGCAGTGAAGAAGTGCAGGAGGTGATGAACCACATTTCTCCTTGGGTGGTGAGGTGTGGGATTACTGTCTTGGCAGTGATTCTGTTGATGGTACTGGTTGGTTGTTGGATATTCAGGTATCCGGACACCTTGGCGGCAGAGGTGACTCTGGCCACGGAGGAACCTCCCGCCTTTGTGCTGTCACATGCTACTGGGAAACTCGATACGCTTTATGTGAAGAACGGGAGTTCGGTGGAGGCAGATACGGATTTGGGTGTGATTGGTAATGCGGCATGTTCTGAAGATGTACGTCTCCTTAAGAAATGGATGAAGGCATGGGAAACGCAGGATTATGATTGGCAGAAAGGAGTGGAGCTTTTTATCGGCAGGCGCTGGCAGTTGGGGGAACTGCAATCGGCTTTTGCAGCTTTCATTACTTCACTTACAGAATATGCACGTTTTATGGAGTTGGACTATTACGCTCGGAAACTTCGTTTTCAGGAAAAACAACTGGGTGGACAACGCTCCTATCTTCGGTTGGCAGAGCGGGAATATGAGTTGATTGATAAGGATATAAAGCTTGCCGAGAGTATGTATATCCGTGATTCTATTTTATATGTGCGCAAGGCGATGATTGCTGCGGAATTTGAGGAGTCTGGAAGCAGATATTTGCAAAGTTTGCGTTCTAAAGAAGAGGTACGTATGAGTTTGCTTCAGGCAGAAATGCAGTTGGTGCAACATGAGGAGAATATGTTGGATATACGTAAGCAAGCATACGATGAGGAACAGAGTCGTCGGACTGATTTAAAGAATGCCATAGGGCAGTTAGCCGCGCAATTGAGTGCATGGGAGCACTCTTATTTATTGAAAAGTCCGGTCAGGGGGAAGGTTACTTTTATGACGGTTTGGAGTCGTAACCAGAATGTGAAAGCCGGTGAGACGGTTTTCACGATTCAGCCATCCGACAGTTCAAGGGTGTTAGGTAAGGCTCTACTTCCTTTGCAGGGTTCGGGTAAGGTACATGTGGGACAGCGGGTGCATATACGTCTGAATAATTATCCCGACCAGGAGTTTGGCTATGTAAAAGGGCAGGTTGCAAGTATCTCTCCTGCTCCAACGGAAGAGGGAATGTATATAGTAGAAATAACTTTGCCTGACGGCATGCAGACCAACTACGGCAAACAGCTACCTGTTTCGCGTGAGTTGAAAGGTACGGCAGACATTATCCTTGCTGACAAGAATGTACTGGAAAGGTTGTTGGCTCCGTTGAGGAAAGTGGTGGAATATGAAAAATGAAAAATAGTTCTATGTAAATTTCGTAATTCATTTGTTTTTAGTATGTTTGTGCTATTCGTATATATAGTATGAAATACTAAGGAAGAGAATGTTCTTAATGAAAGTATGAAAAGAAGAGTTAAAGCATTGACTGTTGTTTTGGCAATATGTCTTATAACTGTTTTTATTCGATGTCAGTCGGATGAAACTCCTATTCAGCAACTTATAGTTGTTGTGAATGGGGATTCTATTGAGATGGTTTTTGTGAAAGGAGGTACATTTATGATGGGATGTACAGATGAGCAGGGATGTGACTGTGAGGATAACGAGAAACCAGCACGTAAGGAGTCGGTATCTGATTTTTACATAGGAAAATATGAAGTTACTCAAAGGCTGTGGAGGGCGGTTATGGATACTGATTCCATTTTGCCGTTTAATGGGGGATGCGAAGATTGCCCGATGGAAAATGTAAGCTGGAAAAATGCGCAGGAGTTTATCGGTAGATTAAATGCTATGACCGGTAAAACATTTCGTCTTCCGACTGAGGCCGAATGGGAATACGCAGCGCGTGGTGGACACAAAAGTAAGCACTATAAATACAGTGGCAGCAATCAGGTAAGTGAGGTGGCTTGGCATGTTGGGAATTCCTCTGGCGGACAATATGGAGAAGCTGGAACTACCCGTCCGGTAGGTCTGAAAAAAAGCAATGAATTGGGATTGTATGATATGAGTGGCAATGTTTGGGAGTGGTGTGGTGATTTGTACACTAAAGAATACAAGCAAGGTGGTAAGTCTATCCATCCGGGATGGCCTTTTGAGGGTACTTATCTTTTTTTCCGCCGAATATTGCGAGGTGGAAGTTGGGGAGGAACAGCAAAGGGGTGTCGGGTGTCGTACATTGATTACGACATTGAGAATTATAGTGACGAGTATGGAGGTTTTCGCCTTGTGATGGAGCCGGAATCGATTAAATAATGTAATTAATGATGATAAGTGATATTTTACTACTTTCAGAGTAATGAATAGAAATGGTATGAGATATATGTGGAAATTCTTTTTATTATTGATGTTGGTTGTAACTTCGTGTTCCGAAAAGCAGATTGATGGCAATGTAATTAATGTTGCGGAAGCAATGAGTAGATTGTCAGAAGGACAATCTGTACAAAATTTGTTTTCCAGCATAAGTTATATTCCTTTGGAGACTAATGAGCAGGCTATTATAGGAAAATATCCGGAGTGCATAATTATGGATAGTGCGATATTGGTATCTTCTGTCCATCAGAATCTGAAGCTTTTTGACCGTACTAACGGGAAGTATATTCGGGATATTGGACACGTAGGTACTGATCCGGAAGGATATGCAAAGGATTCATGGGGGAAAGTGAGCTTTTGGGCTGATACGGTTCGGAGAACCGTTTATCTATTGGGATGGAATAATGATTTCCTACTATATGGATTTGATGGGAAATATAAGGATAGAATTCGATTGCAAGATACAGTCAATTGTATTCTGTCCCAAAATTACTATTTGATGGATGCGGACAGAATTTGGGGACATAATAAAATGAAACTCTCTCCGGAGACGCCATCAGTCTTTTATATGGATAGAAATACGATGTCATTGACCGGTATTGCTACATGGAATTCAGCCCTGCTTCCCATGGATGAGGTTTTGTCGGTTTCAAATTTGTTGGGGGGCAATGTTGCTTATGGAGGTGACTTGGCAATGGCAGAATTTGTTGGTGACCGGAAATATTATACGGCAATCAATAGCCCTTCGTTATGGAAATCTAAGGATGCCATCCGAGTGAAACAAGCTTTTAATGATACTATCTATACTATTTCAGAGCAGGGACTTACTCCATATCTGGTTTTTGAACTGGGTGAGTGGCACTGGAATGAGCAGCAGCAATTGGATGTAGAAGGATGTGATAAAAAAATAGCCATAGACTATATTCTGGAGAATGCAGAGTACATCTATTTCCATTTTCATACAAGCTTATATTTAGAAGAAAGTCAGTCATATTGTGGATTTTACCATAAGGAAAAGAAAACTGTTGTTTGCCAAAAGGGTGATAGCTTATTTGATAAAATGAATAATCAGCATATCCAAATCAGGGGAGTCACTTCGGATGGACATTTTTTTGCTTTGTTACAACCGGATGAACTCAGTGATGATAATCAACGGAGAATGGGAGTAGAAGAGGAAGGTAACCCTATTATGGTCATGCTTTATTAAGTACTTATTCCGTCGTCTTCCCCCTTGCATCCAAATACCCTCTTTTAAACATATCCACGAACAGAAAGAATAGTGACAAGAGCAGTGGCCCGAAGATGACACCCATGAATCCGAAAAGGGACAAGCCGATTACAACTCCGAAGACAGTGATAAGCGGATGAATGTCTGCCATTTTCTTCTGGATGATGAAGCGTATCAGGTTGTCGAGCTGTGAAATGACTGCACCGCCATAGATGGCCAGGCCGATAGCTTGAACCCAGTTGCCTATCAATGCCATGTAGACAGCTATCGGAAACCATACCAGCGCTGTTCCTACCATTGGGATGATGCTGGCGAAGCAGGTCAGGAAACCGGCGAACAAGATGTTGGGAGCACCGAAAATCCAGTAGCCTATCATGGCTACTCCTCCTTGTATGACGGCGAGTAAGGGGATGCCGATGGCATTGGAGCGGACAATCATGTTGATTTCGTGGATGACGTTTTGTGTATTGTCATCGTTGAACGGCAGTAGGTCGTTGACGTACTGTTCCATCTTTTTGCCCCCTATCAGCATGAAGTAGAGTACAAAGACCAGTACGAAGATGTTGACGGCAAAACTGCTGATACCTCCCATGATGGCTTGCCCGATGCGGGGAAGAATTGAAATGACGTATGCCACCGTGTCTTTCCCCAAGATATAGTAGCCGGTTTTGGCTTTAATGATGTTGGCCGCTTCTTCGAAAGGAGCTATAATGGCTTGCGGGTCCAGATTGATGTTTTGAAGATTGACCACAGCCAGCCATACCACCAGCCCAAGTGGAACCAGAAAGCAGAGAATTGCCTCTGCCGTAATGAGGGTGGCAGCTATGCTGCGCTTCATTTTCCGCTTGTCGGAAAGATACATCATCTGCTTTCTTACCAGGATATAGATAGTCAAGGCTCCCAGCAGACCGCCCATGAATGGGGCTATTTGTCTGAAAAGAATGATTCCCAGCCCGATAATGATAGCTATCAATGAATATTTCCAGTATTGTTCTTTTGTGCTCATAAAGTTCCTGTATTTCTTAGTAAAGAAACATAAAAGAAGTTGAAAAGGTTTGGAAATTGTGGCCGGAATTCAATATTTATCCTTCGTCCAGCCAGCCTAACCCCTGGCGTATGATTTCCGGCTCCCCATTGGTGCAATCCACTACGGTAGAGCCTTCCGTACCGCCGATACCGCCGTCTATTACCAAATCGACAATATCACCGAATTTCTCGTCAATCAGTTCCGGGTCTGTGCAGTATTCAATGTCCTCATTGTCATCATGCGGCAATGTAGTTGTCATGATGGGAGCATCCAGCAGGCGGGCTATTTCCTGAATGATGGAATTGTCCGGCATACGGATGCCGACCTCCTTACGGTTACGGAATATCTTGGGCAGGCGGGTGGTGCCGTTCAGAATGAAGGTGAAAGCTCCGGGCAGATTACGCTTCATCAACTTGAAGGTGCTGTTGTCCACTTTGGCGTATTCGCTAACCTTGCTCAAGTCGTAGCAGATGATGGAAAGATTGTTCTTCTTGGGGTCGATGTCCTTGAGGCGGCAGATGCGCTCGATGGCGCGCTCCTTCAGTCCGTGGCAGCCGATGGCATACATGGTGTCGGTAGGGTAGATAAGGATACCTCCGTCATTCAGTAGGTCGATCACCTGCTGCAGGTCGGCGGGATTGTTATTTTTTTCATAAAGTTTCAGAAGCATGGCGGAAATGGATTTGAGTTTTATATTACATGCAAAAATAGATAATAATCGGCTTATAAACAAGCGATTCACCTTTTTAGCATCTCTTTCTCCAGTTTCTTTATCTTCTTCCAGGCCTCTTTGAATTTGGGACAGAGGGTGACGGCTTTCTCATAGTTTTTCATGGCTGCCTCCTTCATGTCATGCTTCAGGCATTCGTCACCCATAAGGATGTATTCGCGGGCATACTTTACAAGGGCTTTCTCTTTCTCCAATGCTGCTTGTTTCAGTGCACGGTTTTCCTCTTTCAGACGGTTGATGATGTTCAGCTTCCGGCGGATGAGGCGCTGCACGTTGGGCTTCTCGATGTCGTAGCGGGAATGGATGGCTTTGAAAAACTCATCCAGGAAAGTGCCGAAATCCCCTTTGTCGAAGGCTTTGGCGGCGGCAACGTATTGAACGTCTGCCTGTGCTTGCTTCAAGGCACGGTCGATGGCGGTGCGGTTGTTGAAGCGTTCGGAGAAACTGACAATCTCCGGACGCACGAATACATCGGCACGGCTGATGGGCTTTTTCAGCTGGATGCCTTCCAGCGAGGTGCAGCGGCTGAGGGCTACGTATGCCTGCCCACCGGCAAACACGCCGCCGGTAAAGTCGATGACTACCCGGCTGAAGGTCAGCCCTTGGCTCTTGTGGACGGTGATGGCCCATGCCAGGCGCACGGGATATTGTGTAAAGGTACCCAGCTCTTCCTCTTCAATCTGTTTCTTTTCTTCGTTGTATTTGTAGCGGATGTTTCGCCACGACTCTCGTTTGACGTCACATTCCTTGCCGTCGTCGGTGATGACGTAGAGGGTCTCTTCAATAGGGTCGAAGCCGCTGATGACGCCGATGGTGCCGTTCACCCAGCGGCGGTCGAAGTCATTCTTGATGAAGATGATTTGTGCGCCCGGTTTCAGTACCAGTTCCTGCGAGGTGGGGAGGCTGCTTTCGGGAAAGTCTCCCATGATTTCGCCGTAGAAGGTGACCGGGTCACCGGGAAGTTCCGCCAGTTTCTTGTCGTTGATGTAGTCCACATTATCACGGCGGGTGGCGAGGGTGATGTACATGTCGGCTTCCGATTGCTCTATTTGGGTGCCATAGCGGGTGTTGAGCAGCTGAAGTTCGGTAGAGCCGACGGTATTGTTGCGGATGTGGTCCAGCACATGGATGAACTTGCTG
Organism: Bacteroides sp. D20; assembly: GCF_003436255.1. Classification (NCBI taxonomy): domain Bacteria; kingdom Pseudomonadati; phylum Bacteroidota; class Bacteroidia; order Bacteroidales; family Bacteroidaceae; genus Bacteroides; species Bacteroides sp. D20. The sequence goes on from NZ_QSOO01000001.1 coordinate 370,997, forward strand.
TCTGTTTGACGGTATACTTTCTGCAGTTCGATGGAGACAAGGTCTATCTGGCCGAATACCCTGGCAGAGAAGAAATAAGGGGTAGGGTAGAATCGGTTCAGTATCTCCCGTTCATCTCCTTTGACGACGGGTTCCAACTGGAACACATCGCCCACCAATAGTATCTGTTTGCCGCCGAAGGGTTCGCGCAGGTTGCGGGAATAGACGCGCAGGATGCGGTCTACGGCGTCGATGATGTCGGCGCGTACCATGGAAATCTCGTCGATGATGACCAGTTCCAGTTCTTCTAGTAGTTTGCGGTGGGGTTTGGTGTATTTGAAAAATTCGTGGATGCGTCCTCGTTGCAGACTGAAGTTCGGGTCATCGGGCAGCAGGGGGTAGAAGGGCAGTTTGAAGAAGCTGTGCAGGGTACTGCCTCCGGCATTGATGGCGGCTATGCCGGTCGGTGCAAGCACCACGTGCTTTTTCTTTGTATTCGCGCAGATGTACTTCAGGAAGGTCGATTTGCCCGTACCTGCTTTGCCCGTCAGGAATACGGACTGACGGGTATACTGGATGAGGTTCAAGGCGTCTTGAAACTCTTTGTTTTGGGTATCGGGAACGAAGCTCAAAAGATTTCAGATTTATGATGGATTCCCGACTATGCCGAAATATTTCAGGGCGTTGGCGATACCGTCTTCATCAACAGAAGTGGTTGTGTAGTTACTGGCAGCTTTCACGTCGTCATTGGCATTGCCCATGGCTACACCGATACCGGCATGGCGCAACATGCTGATGTCATTTCCTCCGTCGCCGAAGGCCATGGTTTCTTCCAGCTTGATGCCGAAGTGGCGGATAATCTGGTCGATACCGTTCTGCTTGGTGTTTCCTTTGGCTGTCACGTCTACGAAGGCGGGATGCCAGCGGCCCATCTCGCAGTGGGGGACGGCGGGCAGGATGATTGCTTCTTCCTCGGCGTTGATAAAGGGAGTCAGCTGGAAGAAGGCTTTGTCGGCATGGCTGTCGGTATAGGGCTTTGCTTCGATGGAGTCCACTTTGAGTTGGCGGTGGAAGATTTCCTCCACTACTTCGCCGGGCTGGTTCACGCAGATGTCGTGCTCTCCCACCAGGATGCATGGGATGTTACGTTCGTGGCAGAAAGCTGTCAAGGCATCCACTTCCGCTGTCGGTATGGGGCTTTTGTAGATAACGGTGTCTTCTACAAAGCAATAGGCGCCGTTCATCGTGATGTAGCCGTCTATCAGATTCCGTTCCTGCAAGGCGGACAAGTTGTTGATGATGACGCGCGGACGTCCGGTAGAAATGAAGATATGTATGCCTTTGGCCTTGGCGGCAGTCAACGCTTCAATAGTGGAAACAGGAATTTCGTGGGTCTTGAAGCTGACCAAGGTTCCGTCGATGTCAAAAAACAGAGCTTTTATCATAAGGGGTTCTTTTATCTTGTGCGCGAAATTACTTAAAAAAGCGAAGATATTTCGTACTTTTGCGCACAAATAAATGATAAATAACAAATGAAGAAACATTCTTTGAAAGATTGGATGATAGCGGTGCGTCCGTGGTCATTCCCCGCCTCTTCGATGCCGGTGGTGGTGACGTTGGCATATCTGTATTGGATGCAGCAGGACATAAACTGGGTGAACGGCATCTGGGCATTGCTGAACATCATTGTGTTTCACGCTGCCGGGAATACCTGGAGTGATTATTTTGACTATAAGCATAAGGTCGATGCAAGGGATACCTTTGGCGCCAAGACACTGACTGATGGGATGTTTACCCCGCGCGAGATATACCGCTTGTCGATGGCATTGCTGGCAGTTGCCCTTGTTGCGGGTGTCGGCCTGCTGTGGCGTACGGGGTTGCCGTTGCTGTACATCGGTATAGGCGGTGCAGCTTGCTCGTTGCTTTATCCACCGCTCAAGTATCGTGCGTTGGGCGATGTCGTCATCTTTTTGGCGTATGCCTTGCTGCCGACGTTGGGCACCTGCTATGTGGCTACGGGAGTAGTTGACTGGAATGTCTTGTGGATAGCTCTGCCGGTGGGACTGATTACGGTGGCCATTCTGCATGCCAATAATACACGGGATATGCGTACCGATGCCCGTGCAGAGATTCAGACACTGGCCATGAAGCTGGGAGGAAAGGCGTCGATGTACGTTTATTGTGCCGAAGTCCTTTTTCCTTTTGGCTGGATAGCCGGCTTGATAGCTGCGGGAACTCTTCCTTTATGGACCCTGCTGGTGATGCCGGCACTGGTTCCTGCCATAGGCAATGTACGGGTGGTGTCCCGTTTTCCCGGAAAGGGAGAAAGTGCCATAGCCGGTCTGGATGAGATGACTGCAAAACTCCAGTTGTTGTTCAGTCTGCTGTTCACGTTGTCGTTCGTTGTAGCCGGTCTGCTGTCATGAAGAAGCTGATTTTTACCATTCTGCTGGCTGCCGTGCTGTGGACGGTCATGTTTTCGCCTTGGACGGCTCCTTTCGTGAATTTCTGGTGGATGATGACCGGTTCTGCGCTCACACTGTCCGTGTTTGCCACCTTGTTCAATCCCGGCTGGTGGCGGGAGGTGAAGTGGAGCTTGCCGAATGTCTTGCTGGGACTTGGCATTGCTGTTGCTTTGTGGGGCGTTTTCTGGTTGGGAGACAAGGTGTCATCTTGGATGTTCGATTTTGCCCGTCCGCAGGTGGACTCCATTTATGGGATGAAAGAGGGAGAGTCTCCTTGGCTGCTGGCAGCATTGCTGCTGTTGCTGATAGGGCCGGCGGAAGAGATTTTCTGGCGCGGCTATGTGCAACGCACGCTTTCCAAACGCTGGAATCCGAATGCGGGTTTTGTGGTGGCTACTTTGATTTATGCACTGGTGCATGCCGGTTCCTGCAACTTCATGCTGGTCATGGCGGCTCTGGTGGTGGGGGCGGCATGGGGGGCGCTTTACCGTTTCTTTCCGAACCGCTTTGCCGCTATTATCTTGTCTCATGCAGTGTGGGATGTGGCGGTATTTATATTTTTCCCGATATGATTATTGTTTACAAAAATAAGGTGGCGGTAATGGGTCGTATAAAAACAAGACAAATTGATGCGTTGAATTATAAAAAAGCAAGCATATGACTTACAATTTTGATGAAGTAATAGAGCGCCGTGGTACCGACTCCGTGAAATGGGACGGTGTGAAGAGTGTATGGGGACGCGATGACCTCCTCCCCATGTGGGTGGCGGATATGGATTTCCGCACGCCCCCGTTTGTGATGGAAGCCTTGCGGAAGCGTCTTGAACATGAAGTGCTGGGCTATACGTCTGCGTGTGAGGAATGGTATACTTCCATTTGTAGCTGGCTCAGTCGTCGCCACGGTTGGGACGTCACTCGCGAGATGCTGACTTTTGTACCCGGCATTGTCCGCGGTCAAGCCTTCGCATTGCAATGCTTCACCAATCCCGGCGACCGGGTAATGGTGATGACTCCCGTTTATCATCCCTTCTTCCTGGTGACGCAACGCATGAAGCGCGAAGTGGTTTACTCTCCGCTCGACCTGAAAGACGGACAGTATCAGATTGACTTTGAGCGTTTCCGTAAGGATATACAAGGATGCAAAGTATTGATTCTCTGCAATCCCCATAACCCGGGCGGGCGTGTATGGACGGTGGACGAATTACGCCGGATTGCTGATATTTGTACGGAAAGCCATACGTTTGTCATCTCCGATGAAATTCATGCCGACTTGACTCTGCCACCTTACAAACACCATCCTTTTGCTACTGTTTCGGGGGCTGCCGCGCAGAATTCCCTCACCTTCATGGCACCCAGCAAAACATTCAATATGCCGGGATTGGGAAGTTCGTACGCCATTATCCTCAATGAGGACATCCGCCACCGTTTTCAGGAGTTCATGGAAGCGGGCGAGTTCAGCGAAGGGCACATGTTGGCCTATATCGGTGCGGCTGCTGCCTATATGCATGGTGAGGAATGGTTGGAACAGCTGCTGGACTATATAAAGGGCAATATCGATTTCACGGAGAACTACCTGCGCGAGCATATTCCGGGCATCGGCATGATACGTCCGCAGGCTTCTTACCTGATTTATCTGGACTGCCGGGGATTGGGGCTGACTCAGGAGGAACTGGTGAGACTATTTGTGGACAAGGCACACCTGGCACTGAATGACGGCACCATGTTCGGTGAACCGGGTAAGGGATTTATGCGGCTGAATATCGGCTGCCCGCGTTCGGTGTTGGAGCAGGCGCTGAAGCAACTGGAAACTGCGGTTGCAGACAAATGATAGAAAAAACTATATCTCCTATATTATGAATAGATTACCTTTCCTTGGACTATTGTTTGCGTTGCTGTGCCTTGTTGCCTGCCGGCAGATGAATGAGGCACATCTGTTACATCTGGCAGAAAAGCAGGTGAATATGAATGTGGACAGCGTGTATGCCTTGCTGGTACAGATAGAGAGGCCATCGCAACTTTCGGATGAGGAGAGGCTGTTGTATGGATGGCTGAATGCTTATGTGCACTATAAGCGGCACAACTCGATGGCGGAAGATTCCTTGATATTGCCTGCTTCCGATTATTACGTCTTCCGCAACGACACGGCGAAGAATCTGTTTTCCTATCAGTTGAAAGCCTGGTACTGGTATTGGCTGAAAGAGCACGAACGGTGTATAGCTGCCATTGACAGCGGCGTAGCTTTGGCCAAGGCGCTGCAGGACACGGGAAGAATGGCTGATATGCTGATTGATAAGGCATACTGGTATGTGTATGTCTGGAAAGATTATGAGAAAGCGATAGAAACTTTCCGTACCGCCATAGCTTTGGACGCAAGAGCCGGAAGCTTCTTCTCTATGGGAATTGCCATGGGGCTGAACAAGAATGATTCTGCATCCTATTACATGGAGCGCAGCATAGAACTGGCAGTGGAGGCAGAAGATACCAGTAAGATAGTGCATTATTTGCGTAACTATGCCCAGATGCAGGCTTACTCTTTTGATGAACCTTCCGGTGCAATAGCTACTATTCGTCGTATGGAGCAGTATGTCGTCGACCCGGTGCAGTTGCGTATGGGAGATCTGGTGAAAGTGGAAGTGTTCTTGAAAGAAGGGCTGCTTGATTCGGCGGAATACTATTTGAATAAGGAGAGGAAACGTGGCGAGGGCCGGAACCGGTTTCTGACGGAAGAGAATATGGTGGCGGTATATAGGGCATTGATAGATTATACACGTCACCGTACGTTTGATGTGCTGGACGTGGCGCGCTATAATGATTCTGTAGCCAATGCTCTTACTGCGTTGCAGAGTACTGTCCGGCGTAAGGACGAGTCGAAGGAGACGCTTTCGCAAGCCAACTTGATTCTGACGGTGGAACGGAAGCAGGCACAACTGAATTTGTTGCTGGCACTGTTGGTACTGGTGCTTGCAGGTGGCGGTGTGTCCCTTTATATCCGTAACCGGCGTAACCGGTTGATTGAAGCGGAAGAACGGGCGGAAACACTGACCCGGTTGCTGGAAGATGCGACCAGGAACCAGTCGAAAGGGGAAGACGGGCAGTTTTTTCGGAAAATACTGTTGCAGCAATTAGGCATGATACGGCTGGTGGCTAAACAACCTACCTCACAGAATCAGGAGCTGCTTCGCCGCATTTCGGGTATTACCAGCCATGAACTGCCGGTAGAGAGTTTGCTGGTATGGGAGGACTTGTATCCTATCATAGACCGGATTTATGATAACTTCTACACAAAGATGGACAGCTGTTTTGGCGATGTGCTCATTGACAAAGAAAAGCAGCTTTGCTGCCTGCTCTGTGCGGACTTCTCGACGAAGGAGATTAGTGTGGTGACACAACAGAGCATTCCTACCATTTACCAGCGAAAGACGAATATCCGCAAGAAACTGGGGATGGGGGAGAAGGAAGGCATCGTAGAGTTTATAGGCAGCATATAGACCGGAAAAGGCATAATATAGACTTTTGTGAAATTAAAGTGTTGATATGTAGTGATTTGTAGTTTTGGAATATAGACTTTTTATTCCTCGATATAGACCGTTTGAGGCATGTTTTACCCCTACCTTTGTATCAGCGAAATACAAGGTGTGAAATATTGAAATCAAACGCATGATGAAAGAAAAACTACTGAACAACGTTAGAAAAAGAGTGATGGTATGGGTGGCCTTGGCAAGTATGGCAACTCTGCTTCCTGCTCAGACTTACCGGCTTTCCGGTTGTGTGCAGGACGAGAACCGCCAACCGGTAGAGGTGGCGAATGTGCTGCTGAAGCAGGCAAAAGACAGTACCTATATTACCGGTATGCTGACCGACACACAAGGTTGTTTTTCCTTTGACCAGCCACTGGGAGAATACTTGTTGCATATTACCCTTATCGGCAGCGAAGACCTCTACGTTCCCGTTGTGCTGCAAGGAAACAAAAACGTTGGCGAATTGACATTGAAATCTTCTTCCGCCTTGCTGGACGAAGTGACCGTTACGGCCGCGCGTCCCGTTATCAAGCGTCTGGTGGATAGGGTAGTGTTCGATGCACATAATACCATAGCCTCTGCCGGAGGCAGTGCACTCGACCTTCTGCGTGAAGTGCCCGGTCTGCAGGTTGGACAAAACAGTATTGGTATTATAGGTAAAGGGGGTATCAAGGTTTATATCAACGACCGTGAGACGAAGCTGTCGGGAGATGAACTGATAGATTACCTCCGTTCCTATGACGCCTCCCAGATACTGAAGGTGGAGGTGATTACCACGCCTCCGTCCAAGTACGATGCCGCCGGAAATGCAGGCATCATCAATATCCGCTTGAAGTCACGTCCCAAAGATTACGTGGGTGGTACGGCTTCCGCTTCCTACAGCGCTGGTGAAAAGGACAATTACGGATATGGCGGGGTAAGCCTGAATCTCAGCAAGGGGCGCGTGTCATCCTTCCTCAACGGGGGTACTACGCAGGGCAACTATGAGACGTGTGAGAAGAATTACCGCTATTTTCCGCAGAACACCTGGAACAGCCGTGCCGACTACACCAATTACATGAATAGCTTCTACCTTCAGGGAGGTGTGGACGTATCGTTGGAACGGGACTGGACTGTAGGTATGCAGGCCATCTATAATCACAGTGCTCCCAAACCGGGCAACGCCCTTTCATGGACGGAAGTTTACGATGCCTCTACCGCCGTATTGGATTCTTTGCTGTACTCCAACAGTGACAAGGATACCAGTTCCGACCGCCTCAATCTGAATTTTCATACCGATAAGGTCTGGGATGACAAAGGCAAGAAAATGACTTGGGATGTAGATTACCTGCGTGACAACCGGGACGAAAATATGGGCTTTCTCTCGAAAACCCTCCTGCCTGACGGTACGGAGATTCCGGGCACAAACTTCGATTACAACTATCTGCAACATCGCAAGGTAGATGTAGTCTCCTCCGCTCTTGATTTCATCCTTCCTTTTGAAAAGTACAAGATAACGGCAGGTGCCAAGGTCTCCTTTACCAACACTCGCAACGGTATCAATTACGATACGTCGGACCCTACGCTGGTGCAGGATGATTATTTCCGTTACAAGGAGCAAATCTATGCCTTATATGCTGATTATAGCCGTGAATATTCCGAACGTTTTTCCATGCAGTTGGGCTTGCGTATGGAGCACACCCGCACTACCGGTATTTCCGAAGCGAAGGATACGGAGGACAAGCACGACTATACGCGCTTATTCCCTACTGTCTATCTGCTTTATTCGCCTACAGACGGGCATGCGCTGAACTTCAGTTTCTCCAACCGCATCTCCCGTCCGTCACAGAATATGGTCAATCCTTTTCCGTTCTATCAGAACAAGTACACTTACGCTTGCGGTCGTGAAGACTTGAAACCCAGTTATACTTACAATGCCGAACTGGGATATACGTTGAAGAATAACTTCAATGTTTCCGCTTATTATTCTTATTCGGACGATGTATTCTTCCAGGTTGTGGACTTGGATGCCGAAACGAATGTGACTTCTTTCCTTTGGGAGAATTTCATGAAGACGCATGCTTTCGGGCTTAACAATTCGTACACTTTCCGTACCAAATGGCTGCAAGCTTACGCCCAGCATGGAGTGAGCTATCGCCGGACTACCTCCAGCGCTGTCACCACCTCTCCCGAGGAGAAAGGATGGGCTTATGACGCCAGTCTGCGCAACACTTTCTTCTTCAATGAAAAGAAGACTCTTCTGGCCACGTTGTCCGGTTCCTATTCTTCCCGTCAGTATCAGGGCATCTATCTGATGAGTCCCACTTACAGCGTCAGTGCAGGTATGCTTTACCGGTTGTTGGACAATAAGCTCAACCTCAGCCTGAATGTCAACAATTTGTTTGTCAGCCATTCCAAATTGGAAACCATGTCCAACGGGTTGAAGATAATTGCCGACAATCAGTTTGCCTTTGCCAGTTTCCGTATCGGTGTATCCTATACTTTCGGTGGAGATATACGTAGCAAGGGGCAGCGGAACAGTAACGAGGATATTCAGAGAAGATTATAATAAGAAGTTTATTGCGTGTTGGCAATTGGGAGAAAATATTTATCTTTGTGATACAAGCGATTGTAACAACGATTAATATAAAACCATGATGAAACAGAAACTTCTTTACCTATTGCCACTCTTCCTATTGTCGGGATGCGGGCAGGCTACTTACAAGAATGCATCTCTGCCGGCAGAAGAGCGTGCTGGACTTTTGCTGAAGGAACTGACGCTCGAAGAGAAGGTGTCCTTGATGATGGACAGCTCCAAACCGGTGGAACGTCTGGGTATCAAGCCCTATAACTGGTGGAATGAAGCGTTGCATGGAGTGGCGCGTGCCGGGCTGGCCACAGTGTTTCCCCAACCGATTGGTATGGCGGCATCTTTCTCGCCGGAGACTGTATACGAGGTATTTACTGCCGTATCCGATGAGGCCCGTGCCAAGAATGCCTACTATGCATCTCAGGGAAGTCGTGAACGCTATCAAGGATTGACGATGTGGACGCCTACGGTGAACATCTACCGCGACCCCCGTTGGGGAAGGGGTATAGAGACTTATGGGGAAGACCCTTATCTGACCAGCCGTATGGGAGTGATGGTTGTAAAGGGGTTGCAGGGTACGAACGATGGAAAATATGACAAGCTGCATGCTTGTGCCAAGCACTTTGCCGTACACTCAGGTCCGGAATGGAACCGCCATGAGTTTAATGCGGAAAATATCAAGCCCCGTGATTTGTATGAAACTTATCTTCCTCCTTTCGAGGCTTTGGTGAAAGAAGGAAAAGTGAAGGAGGTGATGTGTGCCTACAACCGTTTTGAGGGCGATCCTTGCTGCGGTAGCGACCGCCTACTGATGCAGATTTTGCGCGATGAGTGGGGATTTGACGGTATTGTCCTTTCGGACTGTGGAGCTATTGCCGATTTTTACAGAGACTATGGTCATAAGACGCATCCTGATGCAGAGTCCGCTTCGGCAGTTGCGGTGCTGAGTGGAACTGACTTGGAGTGCGGTTCGAGTTACGAGGCCCTGGTAGAAGCGGTGAAGCAGGGAAAGATTGATGAAAAAGCAGTGGATGTAGCAGTCAAGCGTCTTTTGACGGCTCGCTTTGCCTTGGGTGAAATGGACGAGCCGGAGAAGGTGTCCTGGACCGGCATTCCTTTTTCTGTGGTGGCTTCTGCCGGACACGACTCTCTGGCGCTCGACATGGCTCGCAAGTCAATGACACTGCTTATGAACAAGGATAATACCTTGCCGTTGAAGCGTGGAGGGCTGACTGTAGCCGTGATGGGTCCGAACGCCAATGATTCTGTGATGCAGTGGGGAAATTATAACGGTATGCCTCCGCACACAGTCACCATTCTGGACGGAATTAGAAAAGCCTTGGGGACTGATGACCGGCTTATTTATGAACAAGGCTGCGGATGGGTGGAGAGAGCTCAGATACAGAGCGTCTTCAACCGTTGCAAGACTGCCGACGGGAAACCCGGATTCAGTGCACGCTACTGGAATAACGTGACTCGTGACGGTGAGCCAGTCACTACTGCCCAAGTGACCACTCCTTTCCATTTCTGTACATCCGGTGCCACGGTTTTTGCTCCGGGTGTGAACCTTACCGACTTCTCGGCTACCTACAACAGCGTATTCACTCCCGACCAGTCGGGAGAGGTGGTCTTTGACATCTATGCTTATGGCTCAGGGAGATTGCGGATAAATGGGGAGGAAGTGAGAGGATTCTCCAATCAGCACGGTGGGCAGAAGAGTGCTTATACTTTGCAGGTACAAGCAGGAAAAACGTATGACGTTGAATTGGATTTTGAATATTTCCGTAGCGATGCACTGCTGAACTTCGACCTTGGATTTAAGAATGAAGTGGATGTGAGGAAATCTGTGGAGCGTGTAAAGGATGCTGATATCGTGGTCTTTGTGGGAGGAGTCTCTCCGAACCTCGAAGGCGAGGAGATGGGTGTTGAGCTTCCCGGATTCAGAGGAGGCGATCGTACTGATATTGAGTTGCCTGCTGTCCAGCGAGAACTGATTGCCGCTTTGCACCGTGCCGGTAAAAAGGTGGTGTTGGTGAACTGTTCGGGTTCTCCCATTGGTTTGGAGCCGGAAACCGGGAGGTGTGGAGCCATTCTGCAGGCATGGTATCCCGGTCAGGCAGGCGGTACGGCTGTAGCCGAAGTATTGTTCGGTGATTACAATCCGGCAGGACGCTTGCCGGTCACCTTCTACCGTAATGTGTCACAGCTTCCTGATTTTGAGGATTATAATATGACCGGCCGGACTTACCGTTACATGACCCAGGAACCGCTTTTCCCCTTCGGTCATGGATTGAGCTATACCTCTTTCAGCTATGGCGCTGTGGTGCTTGGTTCGGATAATATAAAGTCCGGTGAGAAATTGAGATTGAGTGTCCCCGTAACCAATACCGGCAAATGTGACGGTGAAGAGGTTGTGCAGGTCTATTTGAAGAAAAACGATGATGTAGAAGGACCGAGCAAGGCATTGCGTGCTTTCAAGCGGGTACATATCCCGGCAGGAAAGACGGTCGATGTAGAGTTTGATTTGGGTGATAAAGAGTTGGTGTGGTGGAATCCGCAAAGCAATACCATGTGCGTTTCCGAAGGCAGTTATGAACTGATGGTGGGCGGTAGCTCGCAAACTGCTGATTTGCTGCGCCGGTCTTTTGTCATTCAGCCTTGATACATCACTGACAGAGTCAAAAAAAGTTTTCCGCTTGAGGGTGAGTTATGACCCTCAAACGGAATTTTTATATACTGGGAATACATGTTCTTAATAATCCTTAATACTATATGTTAACTCCCTTGTTTCTTTGTACTTCTCTAATTTTAATTGATATATTTGTGATATCATTATGATATCAATTAAATTTATAGAATATGGAAACAAAAGAGTGTGGTTTCAGTGGTTTCAAGATGAATGGCTTTCTGGCCTTGTTCCTTCATTTGGTAGTGCTTACGGCAGTGATAATCTTTGGGTTTATCATTTCTGTGCCTACCTTGATCCTTTCGGTGTGTCTGTGCCTGGTATGGTTCATTATGTTTGCCGGCTATATGGAGCTGGAGCCGAACGAGGCGCGTGCTATGGTGTTCTTTGGCAAATATAAAGGGACGTTCAAGGAGACCGGCTTTTTCTGGGTAAACCCTTTTCTTAATAAGAAGAAGCTTTCGCTTCGTGCACGCAATCTGGATGTGGAGCCAATAAAGGTGAATGATAAGATTGGTAATCCTATTCTCATAGGACTGGTATTGGTGTGGAAGCTGAAGGACACCTATAAAGCCATGTTTGAGATTGATTCACAAACAATGGCTGCATCCGCTCCGACAGCGGGTAATGCGAACCAGGTCAGTCTTGGCAATGCGGTGGCCAACCGTATGAATGCGTTCGAGAACTTCGTCATGATACAGAGTGATGCCGCTCTTCGTCAAGTTGCCGGTCAGTATGCCTATGATGATAATGAGGCTGATACGGAAGAGTTGACACTTCGTTCGGGCGGTGAGGAAATCAATGAACAGCTGGAGCAGAAACTGAATGAACGCCTGGCCATGGCGGGTATGGAAGTGGTGGAAGCCCGCATCAACTATCTGGCGTATGCACCCGAAATTGCTGCTGTGATGCTGCGTCGCCAGCAAGCATCCGCCATCATTACGGCACGCGAGAAGATTGTGGAAGGGGCAGTCTCTATGGTAAAAATGGCGCTCCATAAACTTTCTGAAGAAGAAATTGTTGAACTGGACGAAGACAAGAAAGCAGCAATGGTCAGCAATCTGTTGGTAGTGCTTTGTGCGGATGAGGCTGCCCAACCGGTAGTCAATACGGGAACGTTGAACCATTGATAAAGGATACGGATGAAAGAGATGGGGGTTATAGGACGATGGGCTCTTATACTGCTCTTGCTGGGCAATGTATATGGGGGCTTTGCACAAGATGCGAATACTGCGCGCGCGCAGCACATTTATGAATTGTTTGTGGCAGGGCAAGGTGACAGTATCCATGCGGCATTGAACCGGGAGTTGCAGGAGAAGCTGGCTCCGGCACTCTTCAATGATTCTTTCCGGCAGGCGGAGAAAATGTTCGGTAAATCCATATCAAAAGGAGAATGGAAGACCGATTCTGCCCAGGGAATTACTATCTATTATTCCGATGTGGAGTTTGAACGCTATAATCTCCGCTTTCTGGTGGCTTTTGATGCTGACGGGGCGCTGAACACAATCCGATTGGTACCTGCGCCTGCTGCCAGCACTGCCCAACCGGTAGCCTATGACAAGACAAAGATGGATGAAAGGGATATTACGCTGGGAGCCGACGGCTACAAGCTTCCCGGAACGTTGACTTTGCCCAAGCGGGCAGTCGGTCCGGATGCATGCAGGGTTCCTTGTGTTATTTTGGTACATGGTTCCGGTCCTCACGACCGTGACGAGACGATAGGTCCCAACAAGCCTTTCCGTGACCTTGCCTGGGGATTGGCGAAACGCGGCATTGCTGTCGTCCGCTATGAAAAACGGACAAAGGCATATGGTGCGGCTTGCGTTCCTGCCGGTCGCGAACTCGATTATGATACTGAGGCCGTGGACGATGCCGTTGCCATAGTGGAGCAGGTAAGGGCTTTGCCCGAGCTGGCTCCTGACAGTGTGTATGTGTTGGGGCACAGCCTGGGAGGTACATTGGCTCCCCGTATTGCCGGGCGTTCGAAAGGTTTGGCAGGTATCATTATCCTTGCCGGACTGGCAAGATCGCTTGAAGATGCTCTTGAGGAACAGTTTTATTATACCTCTTCTTTGACGGATTCTTCAGTCAATGTAAAGGTTCAACTTGATGAGCTGAAACAACAGTTGGCTAATGTCAAAAAGCTTGGTACGGAAGAGTTTGATGAAACGATTTCCTTGCCATTGGGGCAGCCCCGCTCATATTGGTTGTTTGCCAATGCTTACAAACCGGTGGAAGTTGCCGCTAAACTAAAGCTGCCTATATTTGTTCTTCAAGGGGAGAGAGATTATCAGGTGACTATGGAAGACTTCGGTTTATGGCGTTCCGGTTTGTTGCGCTGCAAGAATGCATATTTCAAATCTTATCCGAAATTGAATCACTTGTTGCAGGAAGGCAGCGGCAAGGCGACTCCGTTTGAGTATAGCCATGCTTCGCCCGTCCCAGCATATGTTATGGATGACATTGCCTCCTTCGTGCGGGGCAAGCAGAATACTCTTTGATTGGTACTTGGTTATATCAAAGTAACTTCAATCGTAAATCGTAAATTGTTAAATAGTAAATAAATAGTGGCTAAAAAAGAAACTTCAACCAAAAGCTTTGTCCTCCGTGTGGATGCTGCAACGATGGATGCCATTGAAAAATGGGCAGCCGACGAGTTCCGTAGTACCAATGGACAGCTTCAGTGGATTATCGCTGAAGCATTGCGGAAGAGTGGGCGGATGAAGAAGTCCAAGAATCCTCCTCCGTCTGAAGAGAAAGCAGAGGAGGATTCGTAATAACAGATTCTAAATCGCAGATAGTATGATTAATCTTGGTCCTTATTCCGGCAAGAATTGCCCTAATGTCCGTTTTCAACCCACTGTGATTGACCGTATTCTGGAAGGTACGGCCCTGCTTATCGTGCTCGTTACGTGGATTAGCATTTACTGGCTGTATACCCAAAGAGAAGGTGCCCTGCTGCCCGCCGTCTGGGTGATGGGTGGCTGTTCCATTTTCTGTTTCCTTTTGATGGGGGGATTGGCGTATCTTCCCGTCCGTTTCATCAATTTCCCTATTCGGGTCACCGAGCGCAATGCGGCTGTTCAATATTTGTTTGCCATACGCCTTACCCGGGTGATGAACATCATTCTGTTGTTAGTGCTTTTGGGCAGTGTTTGGGGCTTGTATTATGCATTCGGCAAACTCCTGCTCCTTGTCTCGTTTGTTTTGTTGGGGGTGGCATTTATAGGGTACTATATACTGGCGTTTAAATATAAGTAGCCTTACAGTCTGTTTAATAGTCCTTTTTACCACTTACCCTCCTTTCTCATCTTTATTTGTTGTTATAAATCTGCCATTACCTACTAATGGTTACTCCTTCTCTTCTTTTCGTAATTTTTAGGTATTGTTCTCCTTTTTAACTACCTCTACCTTTGCCCCAATAAAATTTAAGATAAAAGATGAGAAAATTAACAGGCTTATTCGTTTTATGTTTTCTGCTTTCTGCCAATGCTTTGCAGGCTGCTGAACCTGAAAAAGTTACTTCTGCAGCAGAGAGTACGAAAATTTCAACAGACAAAGAGAAAAAGGAAAAAGTAGCGAATGATGGCGACAACTACAAGAAATTCCGTTTCGGTGGATACGGAGAAATGGTTGCAAGTTTTAAGGATTATGGTATTAACCGTTTCTATGGTGCGCCTGAAGGCAATCCGGACAAACATAGGAATACAATTTCTATACCCCGTTTCGTGTTGGCTCTGGATTACAAGTTCAATTCCAAATGGATACTCGGTGCTGAAATCGAGTTTGAATCCGGTGGTACGGGTACTGCTTATGAACTTGAGAATACGGAAAACGGTGAGTATGAAACGGAGGTGGAAAAGGGTGGCGAAGTGGCTATCGAGCAATTCCACATTACCCGTTTAATTGTTCCACAATTCAACATACGTGCCGGTCACGTCATTGTCCCGGTAGGATTGACCAACGCCCATCATGAACCAATCAATTTCTTTGGAACTTATCGGCCGGAAGGAGAGACAACCATCCTTCCTTCTACGTGGCATGAAAACGGACTCGAGTTTTTTGGTTCTTTTGGAAAAGGATATGCCAGCTTTGATTATCAAGCCATGATAGTGGCCGGTCTGAATGCCAATGGTTTTGACCGTAACACCTGGATAGCAAGTGGCAAACAAGGCATCTTTGAAGAAGACAACTTTACTTCACCGGGCTATGTGGCTCGTCTGGACTACAAGGGGGTTCCGGGGTTGCGTATAGGTGCTTCGTTCTATTACTGCGCTGATGCCGGTTCCAATTCTGACAAAGCGGATACTTATTCGTCTACCGGTAAGATTCCGGTAAGAATCTACACGGCAGATGCCCAATACCGTAATAAATATGTGATTGCCCGTACCAATATAGTATACGGAAATCTGGGTAATTCAGCAAAGCTTAGTGAGGCAAATACCAAATTGTCGAATAAATCTCCTTACAGCCGTATAACCCCCATTGCAAAGAATGTAGTCAGTTATGCAGCCGAGGCCGGTTTGAATATCAGCGCTTTCTTCAAAGGAAACAAGAAAGTTCCGGTTATCTACCCCTTTACACGTTATGAATATTACAATCCGCAAGAAAAGGGAGAGGCCAGCCAGATAATGGAGAAACGTTGTCAAGTAAGCATGTGGACTGCCGGATTGAATTGGTATGCCTTGCCTAATCTGGTGGTAAAGGCTGATTACACCACCCGCCAAATCGGGACAAACAAGGTTTTTGGAACTGGTAAGTATAACAGTGAAAATGAGTTTTCGATCGGTATTGCCTATATCGGTTGGTTTGTCAAGAAGTAGATGAATAGTAATCAATTAATTTTATACAGATGAAGAAAAATTTCTTTTATGCGACAGCTTTGGCATTAGGGCTGGCATTTACGGCTACTGCTTGTAGCGATGATGATGACAACAGTACAGTTAATCCTGCTGACATTGAGTATAATTCGGAGAATGCGGCAAGTTGGCACAACTACATGAGAAATGTGGCGGCTTTGTTGAAGACAGATGCCACCAATCTTTATGATTCTTGGAATACGAGTTATAAGGGTGGGGCAAGTTTTGCAACTTCCTTCAAAGCTCATAATGGTGCCTATAACTTTTCAAGTGCCTGGAACTGTATAGAGCAGGTTATCGACGGTTGTGTTGAAATCTCCAATGAGGTAGGTGAGACGAAGATTGGTGATCCATATAATAAATATATGGCAAACAATGTTACAGAGGCCCTCTATGCTGTTGAGTCATGGTATAGCTGGCATTCCCGTGATGATTATACCAATAATATTTACTCAATCCGCAATGCCTATTACGGCTCTTTGGACGGTAAGGTGAGCGACAAGTCAATTTCAAAATTGGTGGCTGGAGTCAATGCGGAGTTGGATACGAAAGTGTCGGCAGCTATCACTACGGCAGCATCGGCTATTCAGGCTATTCCCCAACCTTTCCGTAATAATATTAACAGTCAGGAAACGGTAGCGGCTATCAAGGCTTGTGAAGAACTGGAAAGTGTATTGGATAAGGAGTTGAAACCTTATATCAGGGACAATAGCACCATTAACAGCAATGAAGCACTTGACCCGATTGTTGAAAATTATGTCAATGTTGTGGTTTTGCCTACCTATAAGGATTTGAAGGAGAAGAATAGTACGCTGTATGACGCTGTGGTGGCTCTTGCCAACAATCCCTCTAACAGTGCTTTTGAGACGGCATGCAATGCTTGGATAACAGCCCGTGAACCTTGGGAGGAAAGTGAGGCGTTCCTATTTGGGCCGGTGGATGAGCTGGGACTTGACCCGAATATGGATAGTTGGCCTTTGGACCAGAACGCCATTGTCCAGATTCTGAATTCCCAGAAATGGGGCGATTTGGAATGGAGCGAGGGTGATGATGATGCAAAAGTTGAATCTGCTCAAAATGTACGCGGATTCCATACTTTAGAATTCCTGCTTTTCAAGGATGGCAAACCTCGTACAGTTAAATAAGAATTATTTATAAACAATACTCAAGAAGTAAAGGGGGGGATTTGGAGAATCCTGCCTTTACTTCTTTGGTATGTTTGGATATGCCATTATTAAAAAGTAGATAAAGATGATGAATCATTTAATGAGATATTCATGTCTTCTCCTTTGTTTGTCGGCAGGTTTGACTGCTTGTGATGATGATGGGATTGACGTGTTGGATATAGAGATTCCTGAAGGATACGCTCTGTCTGCCGGAACGTCCACAATCTTCATGAATTCATCCAAGGCCTATGATTCACCGGCAGATTGGGTGTCGGGTGTTTACAACAGTCGCTTTAATGATGGTGACGGGCTTTACGATGATGTGCGTACGAGTAGCAATGGCATGGGAGGGGGGCTTGGCCCGGTCTATGCGGGGTATTCTTGTGGCAGTTGTCATCGTAATGCCGGCCGTACCAAACCGACGCTGTGGAGTGAAGGCGGATCGGGTAGTTACGGGTTTTCCTCGATGCTGGTTTATATAAGCCGCAAGAATGGTGCGTTTTTTCAGGATTATGGTCGTGTCCTCCATGACCAGGCAATTTATGGAGTGAAACCGGAGGGGAAGCTTTCTGTGGAGTATACTTATGAGACTTTTACCTTTCCCGACGGAGAGAAGTATGAACTTTGCAGACCGGCTTATTCCATATCCGAATGGTATGCTGACAGTATAAAGCCTGAAGATATGTTCTGTACGGTGCGTATCCCGTTGAGACATGTCGGTATGGGGCAAATGATGGCTTTGGAACCTACGGAGATTGAAGCGCTTGCTGCAAAAAGTAATTATCCGGAGTATGGTATAAGTGGCCGTTGCAATTACATTACCGAACGTGGTGTGAGAAGCTTGGGGCTGTCGGGAAATAAGGCTCAACATGCGGATTTGACTGTTGAACTTGGTTTTTCAAGTGATATGGGTGTTACCAATAGCCGCTATCCGGAAGAGATATGCGAGGGACAGGCCCAGGTGAATCAAGGCAGCATGATGGGGCTTTCTTATGCCCAGTTGGATGTTTCTACAGAAGATATGGAAGATGTTGACTTGTATATGCAGAGTCTTGGTGTTCCTGCACGGCGTAATGTGAATGACCCGCAGGTGATAAGGGGAGAACAGAATTTCTATAAAGCCAAGTGCCATCTTTGCCATGTCACCACGTTGCATACCAAGCCTCGGGGCTCCGTGCTGTTGAACGGTACCCGTTTGCCATGGTTGGGAAGTCAGACAATTCACCCCTATTCGGATTTTTTGCTGCATGATATGGGCTCCGAAATTATGGGAGTCGGTCTGAATGATAACTATGTAAGTGGGTTGGCGCGTGGCAATGAATGGCGCACTACTCCGCTTTGGGGTATTGGGCTTCAGGAAAAGGTAAACGGACATACCTACTTCTTGCACGATGGTCGTGCCCGCAATCTTGTTGAAGCCATAATGTGGCATGGGGGAGAGGGAGAAGCATCGAAAAATCTCTTTAAGAACATGAGTAAGGATGACCGTGATGCCCTGATTGTATTTTTAAATTCACTTTAGAACTAATAAGCTTTATATAAAAAGTAATTATGAAGAAATTTTTATATGTCGCCATGCTGGCTGTTTTGCCTTTGACCGCTATGGCGCAACATGAGGAAGATACGGAGAATGGTGTAGTGTCATTGGCCGGAAGAGAAGGTTTTACCATTGAAACAAAGAAAGGTGACTTTGTTTTCAAGCCTTATCTGTTGGTACAAACGAGTGCTAATTTCAATTGGTATGATGATGAAGGCTTGGATAAGGCTTATAACCAAGATAATATTGCCAATTCGGGTTTTTCCATTCCTTATGCCGTACTTGGCTTTACTGGCAAGGCTTTTGGAAAAGTAGCTTTCAATCTGTCCATCAATGCTGCTGCAAGTGGAGGAGCGCTGTTACAGCAGGCGTGGTTTGATGTACAGCTGAAAAAACAATTTGCGATTCGTGTCGGAAAGTTCAAGACTCCATTCTCGCATGCCTATCTGACAACTCTTGGCGAAACACTGCTTCCTCAGTTGCCGGTTTCTCTGACGTCTTCTGTAATTTTGCCTTATTCGTTGAATGCCGTGACGCCTAATATCGGTACGGGATTTGACCTGGGTGTTGAAATTCACGGTCTGGTGGCAGATAAGTTCGGTTATGAAGTCGGCTTGTTCAATGGAACCGGAGCTTCCGTGAATACAGCTTCAAAGACGATGAGTGATGACTGGCATATCCCTTCATTGCTGTATGCCGGACGTCTGACTTATATGCCCAAGGGGGTGATGCCTTCCACACAAGGTAATCCTAACCGTTTGAACGAGGATAAGATATTATTCGGTCTTTCGGGTTCTATCAATGTGGAGAGTGAAAATGAGAGTACCAATGATACCCGTGTGGGGTTGGAATTTGCCATGTTGAAGAACAAGCTCTATCTGGCGGCTGAAGCTTATTATATGAATGTAGGTTTCACCAAACGGCAAAAGATAAATGAATCGTATAGCTTTTTAGGCGGTTATGTGCAAGGTGGTTACTTTGTCGCTCCCCGCCTACAGCTTGCCGCACGCTACGATATCTTCAATCGTAACGGTACGGATGACGACGGTTTCCTGAATATGCCTGCTGTAGGTATGAACTACTTTTTCAGAGGATGCAACTTGAAATTGCAGGCAATGTATCAGTATGTAGCCCGTTGGGGACACGACACGCAGCTCGACCGTGATAATGATAATTTAGGTCTGGCCACTCACTCTGCCACGGTGATGCTTCAATATACATTCTAAATGAAGTCAGGAAAGGATTCGTCTATGAAAAAATACATTCTTTTCTTTTTTCTGCCCGTGCTTCTTATAGGTCTGCATGCATGCGATGAGGGGAGAATTTATGAGAATGCCGTAGTGGCCACGGGTGAAGGACGCACAGTGAAGATGACAGGCCGGATTAGTGGTGTGGATAAGTGGTCGGGCGACTATAGTGTGGTAGTGGCAGGATTTGATGATGAAAGCGATTATGCCATTGTTTCAAAGGTTGTTCCGGTATCCGAATCGGATAATGATGAAATCCAGTTGACAATGTCCGGCATAACGGATGAGGTGACAACTGTCGAGCTATGTGTAATCAATAAGTTGAGAAAGCGCATTGTCAGTTTGGTGGCAATGGAATGTACTGAAATCGCTGATACTATACTTATGGATGCAGGAACAGTTGATGCAAGTATGTACAATGCCATTCAACAAAAAATATTCAATGCCACTTGTACGGCTTGCCATGGTCTTAGCACCACTCCGGGTGGTGGCTTGAATCTGCTGGAAGGACATAGCCATGCTGATCTGGTCAACCGGGCTTCAACGACGGTGGACGGTAAAATGAGGGTTATGCCCGGCAATGCGTCAGAAAGTGTCTTGCATCTCATATTGGGTACGGACATCAGCTCGGATTGGCGTATAGACCATTCTCAGATGATAACCTCATCTGATATGCAGTCTTTGATTGGCAACTGGATTGACGATGGTGCACAGCCGTAATAATGATGGGCCTTGCTGGTAATACCGGTACTTTTTTGAACAACAACGACTAATTGATATTTAATATGAAAGATAAACAACAACAAACTAATCAATCGGAGAATACCTTAACCGAAATCTTTAAATATGAGGTAGAAGCGGGTGTTTCGGAATATCATGTAATGATTCATGCCACCAGACCGGAAGCGACTTATGAAGAACAGCTGAATGCGGTGGTCGACACTTACTGCCAACTGCGTGAAAGTGAACTACAAGGTGCTGTTGCCATCTTTAAACGCTACTTTCTAAGTGACGCCGCCAATCAGGCAGATATGCTACTGGCGCTTTCGGCAGAATGTTCGGATTGTGCACTCTCCGTGGTAGAGCAGCCGCCGTTGAACGGTACAAAGATCGCACTGTGGGTCTATCTGCAGAAAGGTGTGGAAACACAGGTACTCCATAACGGATTGTTCGAAGTGAGACATGGCGCCTACCGTCACCTTTGGGGAGGCGGCTCTTTCAATCGTGCAGCCAATTCGGAATACCAGACCCGTCTGCTGTTGAATGACTATGTGATGCAGCTGATGGAACAGGGCTGCAAGCTGGCTGATAATTGCATACGTACCTGGTTCTTTGTACAGAACGTGGATGTGAATTATGCCGGAGTGGTGAAGGCACGTAATGAGGTGTTTGTTACCCAGGACTTGACGGAGAAGACTCATTATATTTCCAGTACCGGTATCGGTGGCCGTCATGCCGACCCAAAAGTGACGGTTCAGATGGATACTTATGCTGTAGATGGTTTGAAATCTGAACAAATTCACTACCTTTACGCACCGACACATCTGAATCCCACATACGAATACGGTGTGAGTTTCGAGCGAGGTACGTATGTGGATTATGGCGACCGTCGCCAGGTGTTTATTTCGGGTACTGCGAGCATCAATAATAAAGGTGAGGTGGTATATCCCGGAGACATTCGCAAGCAGACGGAACGTATGTGGGAGAATGTGGAGGCTTTGTTGAAAGAGGCTGGCTGTACGTTTGATGATTTAGGACAGATGATTGTTTATCTGCGGGATGTTGCAGACTATACCGTGGTCAAAGGAATGTATGACGAGCGTTTTCCGGATACTCCGAGAGTGTTTGTATATGCTCCCGTATGTCGTCCGGGTTGGCTGATAGAGATGGAATGTATGGGAGTCAAGTCTTTAGAAAACAAGGAGTTTGCTCCATATTGATTTTTTACTTTTAATTGATAGCTCTTAATTGAAAAAGTTTCTCATAGCTGTTTATGGTTGTTTGCTGCTCTTACTTGCTGCAACTACGTTTGTAGAGCAGACATACAGTACGGATTTTGTAGAAAAGCATGTTTATCATACGATTTGGTTCTGTTGTTTGTGGGGAGCCCTTGCTGCGATGACTGTTGTTGTGCTTGTAAGACAGCGGTTGTGGCGGCGTCTCCCGACGTTGTTGTTGCATGGCTCCTTCCTCGTGATTTTGGCGGGAGCCATGACTACGTTTCTTTGTGGCCGAAAAGGATATGTGCATCTTACTGTCGGCAGTGAGGTGAACTGCTTTTTGGAACAAGACGGCAGGCAGGTTGTAGAGTTACCGTTCACCTTACGTCTGGACAGTTTCCGGATTGAGTACTATCCGGGTACGGATGCTCCTGCAGATTATATCAGCTATATTCACGGTGAGACGCCCGTCTCCATGAACCGTATTCTTTCACGGCAGGGGTTCCGCTTTTATCAGTCTTCCTTTGATGAGGATATGCAGGGGAGCTGGCTGACAGTGAATTATGACCCGTGGGGGATAGGGGTTACCTATAGTGGATACTTCTTGTTAGGTGTCTCCATGCTCTGGATGCTGGTCAGCCGGGGTGGAGAGTTCCGCAGGCTGCTGAGGCATCCGTTGTTGAAGAAGGGAGGAATGTTTGTTCTATTGTTGCTGTGTCTGGGAAGTGGGGTACATGCGCAGAAGAGAAGCCTTCCGGCACTGGCACGCAAGCAGGCGGATAGTCTCGCCCGTAAGCAGGTGATTTATAATGACCGTGTGGTTCCTTTCAATACCCTTGCGCGCGATTTTGTACTGAAACTGACGGGAAAACCGTCTTATGGAGGCATGACGCCGGAGCAGGTGATTGGTGGATGGCTTCTGCGTCCGGAAGTTTGGCAGAATGAGCCGATGATTTATATCAAAAACGAGGCACTCCGTCGCCTGCTTCATTTGGAGATACCCTATGCATGTCTGGCTGATTTGTTCGACGGTGAGAAGTATCGCTTGCAGAAGTTCTGGAAGGGGAAGCAAGACCATCATCAGAAAATGACTTCTCTGGAAAAGGCCATTGTAGAGGCGGATGAAAAGGTGGGACTGATTTTGATGCTCCAAAATGGTACATTGATTCGTCCTTTGCCGGAAGACGGGAGTGTGGAGCCTGTTTCCGATACTAAAATACAAGCCGAATTGCTGTATAACCGTATTCCTTTCAGCAAATTGCTGTTCATGTTCAACCTTACGGTGGGGATGCTGGCTTTCTTCCGTCTGCTGTATCGCGGCCTGCGCCGTTCGTCGGCATTGTCAGACTCTTCCGGTAGGATTGTAGCGCTCTCTTTCTCTTCGCGTTTGGCAGATACTTTTTTCCCGTTTTCTCTTTATGCGGCGTTTCTCTTTCAGCTCTTCGGGTATGGCCTGAGGTGGTACATCGGTGGGCGAATACCGTTGGGCAACGGATACGAAACGATGCAGTTCATGGCATTGTGTGCGCTGTTCCTGGCTTGTCTGTTTCGGCGGCGCTTCCCGTTTATGGTGCCTTTCGGCTTTTTGCTGTCCGGTTTTGCCTTGCTAGTGTCTTATTTGGGACAGATGAATCCCCAAATCACTCCCTTGATGCCCGTGCTTGTTTCTCCATGGCTCAGTACGCATGTGTCGTTGATAATGATGTCTTATGCTTTGTTTGCCTTTATGATGCTGAACGGCATACTGGCATTGTGTCTTCGCCGTTCAGCCCGGATGTTGATGCTGCTCAGCCGATTGCTGCTTTATCCCGCCGTTTTCTTTTTGGGAGCCGGTATTTTTCTGGGTGCGGTTTGGGCCAATGCTTCTTGGGGGCGATATTGGGCTTGGGACCCGAAGGAAGTATGGGCGCTGATTACCTTTATGGTTTATGGAGCGGCGTTCCATGCGCGCAGCCTACGCATTTTCCGCAGGCCGTTATTCTTCCACATCTATATGATTGTCGCCTTTCTGACAGTCCTGATGACCTATTTCGGGGTGAACTACATCCTTGGAGGAATGCACAGCTATGCCAATGCCTGATTTGTGGGTGGTTCTACCTATTTATGATGACTGACTTGTTTTATTATACCTAATTTAAGTGATTGCGTACTGTCTGCCGATGCCTTATCTTTGCAACATCAGATTTGAATGAATTAGTTAGTCATAATTACGTAACCACTTTTATGAAGATAAAAGGATCCCCGCTTCCCGATGTGATATCGTGAAGCGGGGATTTGTGTATGGCGTGACGGATACTGTGGGTAAGGTTGGATAAGGATACTTGTGGGGCATAAAGAGTCATAGGATGGGGAGGGATGACATAGGGGATGAGCTTTGTCTTCAGGCACAGGATAAACCTTAATCAATAGGCAGAGGGCTTTTCCCGTATGGAGGAGCATACTTTTGCAAGGGATTCATCCGGTTTTTCCCTATAGGCCGCAGCGGGTAGGGAGACAGTTGCCGGAAGAACCTTATAGAGAGTCCTTGATGTCGCCCAATTCCACCAGCTTGTTCACAATAGCGTAGATGGTAAGCCCTGCCGGAGAATGTATCTGCAGTTTGCGTGCAATGTTACGGCGATGGGTAATGACAGTATGAATGGAGAGGTAGAGTTTGTCGGCGATGGCTTTGTTGGTCATGCCCTTCACAACGCAGGTGATGATTTCTTTTTCGCGCTGGCTCAGGGTTTCTTGTTCGCCGTCTTTTTCCTCTTCCTCCTCGGTGTGCAGCAAGTGGTTGATTTTGGAGGCGATGACATCTACGTCATCGCACATGGCGAAGTTCTCGTCATATTCCTTCAATATGTTGTTGTCGATGACGGAGCATACCATAGCAATGTACTTGATACCGGATTTTCCGTGTTCTGCCTTGAAGGCGGGCAGGTCGAACCAGCCACCGAAAGTGGGGTTGATGATGATAATGTCTGCCGGATGCATGTGAATGTAGTTCTGCAGCGATTCCGGAGAAGAAACCTCAATAGGGTGTGCATTCAAGTTGGGAATACGCTTCAAAACAGCCGTCAGACCACTCCGGATGATGACCGAAGTTTCTGCAATGACAATCTTCAAAGAAGTATTATTGTTCATTTTTCAGTTTCCTTTCTATTTGCGCTACGGCGGGAACAAACATATAATCTTCTACCTGGCAGTGGGTGGCAAGGTCTTGTTCGCAGTTGAATATATCGAACAAGACCGCATTCAGGAGATTGTTGTTCTCCTTTTCCGGGTAGTATTTGATGATGATGTTCTTCAGCTCTTTCAGTTTGGTATCTATCTGATTATGTTTGCTGGCAAAAGTGGCAATGTTGTATTCATCCGATAGGTTGCCTTGGAGTAATTGCTCTACATAGGTGAATACGGCCTGGTTTTCATATTCCATGTGGCGGCGTACCTCCTTGGCATATTCATCGAAGAACTTCAGGATGAGGTAGGCTACATCGTTTGTACTGGAACAATCGATGGCTTCGATGAGTTTGCGGCGGATGGCCGGCAGGTTGAAGTCGAGGAAATATGTGTGGGCACGCTTCAGATAATCCATAAGGGCGGGAATGGAAAAATCACTTTCATTGCCGCTGTAAGAGTATTGTTCTTCGCTGATAAAGTTGGCTACGGCGAGGAATGTAGGGCAATCGACGCCTTGTGCTTCGCAGACGTCCTTCACGCTCTTGTCTCCGAATCCTAATGACAGTCCGAAGCGGCTCATCACCATTAATAAGGAGTAATTGTCACAGATGAGGTCGCTCATCTTGTCCGTGGAGCGGTACTTATGTTGCTCATTCATTGTATGTTATTGTTTTTAATTCTCTGATTCGTGCGCAAAGTAACGGCTTTTATCCGAGAACTGCAATCACTATTAGTAGGTATTTTGCTTGTCGGGAGACGGTTGGAGACTGGTGTTTGCCGAATAAACTAAAAGCTTTAGTTTTATTTAACGAGAGAAATTAGTTTTTGAACTAAATAATTTAGTTATTTGCGGAAAACAAAGAATGTTATGAAAGGATTGACTGCAAAAGAAGAAGAAATCATGGGCTTTTTCTGGGAAAAGGGACCCTTGTTTGTGAAGGAAATGCTGGCATTCTATGAAGAGCCGAAACCACATTTCAATACTTTGTCCACCATTGTGAGAGGATTGGAGGATAAGGGATTCCTGAGCCATCATACGTACGGCAACACGTATCAGTATTATGCGGTGGTCAGCGAGGAGGATTTCCGCAAGCGGACACTGAAGAACGTTATCAGCAAATATTTCAATAATTCCTATCTCAGCGCAGTGTCGTCTCTGGTGAAGGAAGAGGATATATCCCTGGAAGAACTGAAGCAGTTGATACAAGACGTGGAAAAGGGAAGGGACTGAGATTGTTGAGGCTCTAATAACTCTGGCTTATGAAAAACATCGGATTGGTTTGTTTGCTGCTGGTAAGTATTTGCTGCGGATTGCAGGCAAAGAAAATCGTAAAGGTACCCTATTTCATGGCATGCAATACGCGTAGCATTGAAGTGGAGCAAGTGACGCTTGGAAAAGATACGACCTGGCTGGCGGTGAGGCTTTATGGCATGCAGGGCGATAGGGTCAGGATTGATTCGACAGCTGTGTTGCGGGCATCCGGAAAGGATTACGGATATTTGGGAAATACCGGTTTTGCCAGGGATGAATGGACGCATATTCCCGCTTCCGGTGAAATGACTGCTGTTTTGAAGTTTAGTCCGCTTCCGATGGATACTGAGAGCTTTGATTTTGTAGAGACACCGGACAGTGATGAAGGATGGGTAATTTATGGTATACAGCTCAACGGAGAGAAACCTCGGGTGGATATTCCCGAACGTTTGCGGAATAAGAAACCGGATGAGGTTTTGCCATTGCCCGGACCGGAATTGAATATGGGAAAGACTGTCATAAAGGGGCAGATATTGGGGTATAAACCGGAGTATGGAGTGACGTTACGCTACTATGACTTGCCTTGGTTCTTCATGTATTTCACCGGTAAGGACTTGAAGATAGCGGAGGATGGCACGTTCCGTTATGAGACAGAGGTGCTGTTGCCGAGCGGTGCTACGCTGTGGATATCCCGTTCGAAAATAGAATTGTTTCTCGTTCCGGGTGGAGAACTGGATGTCACAATCAATCTGCCTGAAATATTCTATTCGCAAAGCCGTCTTTTAAGCCGGAAAAGGGATGGTGTAACGGACAACTGTGTTTGGTTTGAAGGAGACTATGCCGGTCTGAATACCGAGTTGCTGCGGTTCGGTGAAATGAAAAGCTTATCGGGAGCTGATGATTTTTATGCAGATATTTGTGGGATGACTCCGCAGGCATATAAAAAGTATCTGTTCAGGCATTATGAAGATATGCAAAAGAAACTTGTAAAAAACAAGGATATGAGCCAGGCTTGCCGTACTTATATCCGGGCAAATCTGGATATGAATCTGTTCAGCCTTATCTATAATTACAAGAGTAACCTTAGTTATGCCCCGATGCTTTCGGGCAGGAAGGGGGTGAAAAGGGCGGACATGACGGTGGACAGTACCTCATACTTCAAGGAAATACTGCAACTGGATATTCTGCATACCCCCGAACAGAAATATTACAATTATTATACGGACTTTGTGAAGACCGCTACCGGAAATTTCCGGGATAAGTTTGTGCAAGACCCTCTTTGGCCGGACATGCTTCTTGCCGGGCGTGCTTCCCGTAATCTGAGCAAGTACATGCCTTTGACTGAGGAAGAGCGTCGGACGGTGGACAGCATCGCTTCTCCCGACCTCAGGCAATTGTTCCTGATGAGAAACGGGAGGATTGAAGCCGAACTGAAATCAGAGTTGGAAGCTACTAAGGGAAAGACCGGATATAAGATTGTTGAGGTGGAAAAGGAGGTAGCGGCAGACAGTTTGTTGCAGGTCATTACTCGTCCTTATCGTGGCAAGATGGTACTGGTGGATATGTGGAACACCTGGTGTGGTCCTTGTATGCGGGCCATGAAAAGCCTGAAACCGTTGAAAGAGGAGCTGAAAGAGGTGGTTTATCTATATATTGTCGACGAAACATCTCCTGAAGGAAAATGGAAAGTAATGATACCGGATATACCCGGTATTCACTGTCGCATTAGCAATGAGCAAAGTACGGCATTGGCAAAGCTGTACGAATATCCGGGTATCCCGACCTATTTCGTCGTGAACCGTGAAGGAGATATTTCCTACAAAGCAACCGGATTTCCCGGAGTGGAGATGCTACGGAATGAACTGACCAAGTAACTGTAAATAGTAAATAGTAAATCGTAAATCCCTAAATAGTAAATAATTCCATGGGTCTGTTTTTTGTTTATATACTCAAATCTTCTGTTTGCCTGGCGATATTCTATTTGTTTTATCGCTTGTTGCTGGCACGCGAGACGTTTCATCGTTTCAACCGTTTTTCATTGTTGGGCATTTTGCTGTTGTCCTGCCTATTGCCTTTGGTAGAGGTAAGTGTGAAGCAGGAGACGGAAGTGCACCAGACGATGCTGACATTGGAGCAGTTGCTGATGATGGCAGATGCAGTGAATGCCACTGAGGCCGGAGCAAGGGCTGAAACGGCAACAGTCATCTGGATACAAGTGGCGCTGCTTGTCTATCTGGCAGGAATCGTTTTCTTTGCCTTCCGCAACGTATATTCGTTGGTACGGTTACTGATGTTGCTGAAATCGGGTAAAAAAGAGGATATTGGCAGCTACTTACCGGGCAGGAAAGAGCGCGTTACTTTGATTGTACACAACTGTGACATCGCTCCGTTCAGTTGGATGGGATATATTGTCATTTCACGGAAAGACTTGGAGGAGAACGGACGGGAAATCCTTATCCACGAGCTTGCCCATATCCATAACCGCCATTCCTGGGACTTGCTGGTGGCTGATGTCTGCATTTTCTTTCAGTGGTTCAATCCGGCATCATGGCTCCTGAAGCAGGAATTGCAGAATATCCATGAGTTTGAAGCGGATGAAACGGTGATAAAGGAGGGTGTGGATGCAAAACAGTATCAACTATTATTAATAAAAAAAGCTGTCGGCACAAGGCTCTACTCTATGGCCAACAGCTTTAATCACAGTAAACTTAAAAAACGTATCACTATGATGTTAAAAGAAAAATCAAGTCCGTGGGCACGTTTGAAGTATCTTTATGTACTTCCGGTAGCTGCCATTGCAGTGACAGCTTTTGCCCGTCCCGAAGTCTCCGATAAGGTTGAGGAGATTTCAAGCGTCAAAGTTAACGATTTGGCTGCAATTGTAGAAACAAAAGTGGCAGAAAGTGCAGGTGACACTACGAAGCCTACCGATGTGAAGTATGTACCGACGGAAGTCCGCAAGCAGTTGAAGGGAACTCCGGTCTTCGAGGTGGTAGAGGAGATGCCGGAATTTCCCGGCGGCGGAATGAGCGCTTTCATGGATTATATCAAGACGAATATGCGTTATCCGGCATCTGCCAAAGAGAAAGGTACGCAGGGACGCGTGACTGTCCAATTTGTGGTGGATAAAGATGGTAGTATCAAGGAGCCGAAGCTTCTCCGTTCTGTAGATAAGGATATGAATGCTGAAGCGTTGCGTTTGATAAGTAGTATGCCGAAGTGGAAACCAGGGAGACAGAAGGGGCAGCCGGTGGCAGTGAAATATACGGCTCCGGTGATGTTCAGGCTGGATAACGACAAACTTGAAAAAACTTCTTCTGCCAATGGTATTACAGTTGAAGGATATGCAGGTAATGGGAAAGAACCATTGTATATTGTGGATGGAAAAGAGGTGACGCCATCTGTCATGAGTGCATTGAATCCTGATAAGATAGAACGTGTAACGGTTTTGAAAGATAAATCTGCCACGGAATTATATGGAGAAAAGGGAAAGAATGGTGTTCTTTTGATAACCCTGAAACAAGGAACTCCAGGTATAGTTATCCGTCGGGATAATGAGGTGACAGAGAACGCTAAAGTACAGCATAACGGTAGTCTTGATTTAATAAAGACTATCTATATTGATGGAGAAAAAGTTGATTTGAGTACTAAAACTATCGATGATTTAATACCTGCCGAGAATATTGAGGGTATTGAGGTGAAGAAAGAGGCAGGTGGAAAAGGTGAGATTTACATTACTACTAAAAAAACTAAAGCTGTAGAAAAGACTTCCGTTCAAGGTAATATGAAAGTGGAAGGTAAAGTGGTGGATGAGCAGGGTGAGCCTATTATCGGTGCGGCTGTTCTGATAGAAGGTACCACTACGGGAAGCGTTACCGATGTCAATGGCAATTTTGTCCTTTCTGTACCTTCTAAGGATGCTGTATTGGTTGTTTCGTATATAGGTATGGCTACCGGCAAAGTGAAGGTGCAGCCCAAGCTTACGATTACGCTGAAAAGTGAATAGTCTCTAACAATTATGATAAGGAAAATTCTCTCTTTGTTTCTGATTCTGGTAGCTGTGGGGGCAGGGCTTTGCTCTGCCCAGACAGCCGGTAAGAAATATTATTTGGTGGGCGGGCTTTTCTTCGAAGGCATGCCGCCTGGTGTGGGTTCGGACAACGTGGCGGCTTTCATAATACATGAGGACGGCGCGAGACACGAGGTTACGGAACTCCGCTTGCGCAAGGGCATTGTGCTGTCTGAGGAGGTGAGAGAATATGCTACTCCTGCCGACGAGGTGCCTGGTGCGGAAGCTTTCTTGATGAGTTACCGTGGAGGAACGGGGAAGAAGTTGCCGATAGGCGGTGCCGTACAGACTTTGAAGAAGGAAGAATGGATAGGAAAGGCTTTTCCGGAATTCAAAGTGAAAGACATAGAAGGACAGGAGTGGAGCAAGGCCGATGTGACGGGACGTCCTATGGTCTTGAACTTCTGGTATACCGGCTGTGGTCCTTGTATCCGTGAAATGCCGGAGCTGAACAAATGGATAGAAGTCTATCCTGATGTAACCTATCTTGCTACGACTTTTGACAGTGCTGCACAAATAAAGAAAATTGTAGAGAGCCGTCCTTTCCTCTTTACCCAGATAGCCGATGACTTGTTTTTCTTCGAGACCTTTCATGTGAGTGGTATGCCGGTCACTATACTGGTGGATAAGAAAGGCATTATCCGTCATATAGAACAAGGTACTGGAACTGCGAAACTTCGGTATATGCAGGATAAGTTGCAGAAACTTGTCAGCGAATAATTCTTTCCTGATGAATAGGGGATAAGGATTTCAGAGGATTTCTTTTGCCCTTTCACAGATTATCATACCTTTGCGAATATAAATCTAAGGAAGGCAAGGTTATGATAAAACATCTTTTTTTAATATGGGGACTGCTTGCGGCACTCACTGCTGAGCCGGTTCTGGCTTGTACATCTGCCGTCGTTTCTGGAAAGGTTACTCCTGACGGCCGTCCGTTGCTATGGAAAAACCGTGATACGGACTATCTGCGAAATCATGTTGCTTATATAAAAGGGGAGAAGTATAACTTCATTGCCGATGTGAATAGTGCTAACTTTCCTGCCTTGAAAGAGGCATGGATGGGTACAAACTCCGTTGGTTTTGCCTTGATGAACACCCAATCCTACAATCTGGTGGAAGTGAAAGATGGGGAAGAACGGGGGGCAGCCAACGGGAGGATTATCTACCGTGCCTTGGAGGTTTGTGCCACGGTGGAGGATTTCTGCCATTTCCTCGATACCATTTCCAAGCCCAGCTTGATAGAGGCCAATTTTGGCGTAATCGACGCTCAAGGCGCTGCCGCCATGTTTGAGGTGGATTATTATAAATATACGATGTATGATGCCAATAATCCCAAAGATGCTCCTTACGGCTACATTGCCCGTACCAACTTCTCTTTTGCCGGTGAAGCAAATCGGGGGGCAGGTTATGTACGCTATATGGAGGCAGACAGGGTACTGATGAGGGCTTCTGCAACGGGAGGGATCACACCGCAGGGTATATTCAATGATCTTTCACGTTCGTTTCGCAATGGCATGCTTGATATTGATTTGAAGAACGGGAAATTTAATCGCCCGCAAGGTTCCGGTTGGTTTGTCGACCAGGATTTTATTCCCCGTAACAGTACTTCTTGTTCCATTGTGGTGCAGGGCGTAAAACCGGGTGAGAAGGTGGAACTTACTACGATGTGGACAATGCTGGGATATCCTCCTACGGGTATTGCCGTGCCGCTTTGGGTGAAGGATGCGGATAGACTTCTGCCTCCGATGGTATGTTGGGACAAGGCGTGTGCCGCCGCTCCGCTCAGTGATTGGTCACTCCGGCTTTCCAACAATGTCTTTTGTTATAATCAGGGGATGGGAACCAATCGTTATCTGAATTGGGAAAAACTGTACAATATGGAGAATAATGGCTATATGCAGCAGCTTGTTACGGTAGAGGCAGAGGTGTTTCGCCGTACATGCCTATTGTTGGACAGCTGGAGACAGCAAGGAAGCATTGATTCTCAAGAAATGCAGAAGCTTTATCAAGATGTGGAAGCACTTGTCCGAAAGGCTTATACGCCTTTGATGGAACAATGACAGTATTCCAGTATTTCCCCTTCCTGCTCCGGGTGGAACCAGTGGATTTCCTCGTCTCGTTTGAACCAGGTCATTTGCTTACGGGAATAGATGCGTGAGTTCTGCTTTATCTTTTCGATGGCAAAGGGTAATGTCCATTCACCATCCAGGTACTTGAATATTTCTTTGTAGCCTACTGTATTTAGGGAATTTAGACTTTTATGCGGGTAGACCATGCGCGCTTCTTCCACTAAACCCTCTTCCACCATTTGGTCCACCCGGCAGTTGATGCGTTCATAAAGCTCTTCCCGGTTACGTGTTAATCCTATTTTGATGATACGGAAGGGGCGTTCTTTCTTTTGTTGAGTGCGGAAGGAAGTGTAGGCCTTTCCCGTCATGTAGCAGATTTCCAAAGCATGGACTACGCGTTTGGGATTCTTCAAATCTACTATTTTGTAATATTCCGGATCCAACAGCTTAAGTTCCGCACAAAGTCTTTCCAGACCTTCTGTTTCGTATTTGTGCAGCATGAGCTGGCGTGTATCGGCATCTACGGTCGGAATGTCGTCAATTCCTTTACAGACTGCATCTACATACATCATTGAGCCTCCGGTCAGCAGTACGGTGTTATGCTTTGTAAACAGGTCTTCCAGCAGCTTCATCACTTCCGCTTCGTATTGGGCGGCACTGTAATAGTCTGTCAGCTTCAGGGTACCGACGAAGTGATGCTGTACCCGTTGCAGTTGCTCCGGTGTAGGGGCAGCCGTGCCTATCTTTAAATCTGCATAGAGTTGTCTCGAATCGGCCGAGACGATACAAGTATGGAAATGTTCTGCCAATCGGAGGCTGAGCTCTGTTTTGCCTACTCCGGTGGGACCGATAAGTACGATTAGGGTGTGCATGCGGGTAAAAAAATAGGCACGGATTACGCGGATTACACGGAATATTCAATAACAACCGTGTGTTTCCGTGTAATCCGTGCCTAAAAGAAATCTGTATGGTATGTCTGTTTAATATTTCTCTTCTTCAAAGGAGTTTCCGGCTTCGTCCAAACCGCCGAAACCCTCTTTGTCGAAATCTTCCATATCGAAGTCCTGGTCGCCGTAAAAGTTTTCGTCCAAATCAAGGGAACCGCCAGCAGCTGCCATCTCTTCAAAATCAATGGTCTGCTTGGGAGCTTCACCTGCTTTCTTGGTGCATTTGGCTCCTTTCATTTCCTTTCCGGTAATGATTTCAGAAAGCTCGATGAAGAAGCAGCGCTCAGTCATATAATCGAATACATAGAGAAGTTTCTGCTTCTCGTCTTCAACCAGTTCGCTCAGCTGGGTCTCTTTCATCACCCAACTGTCCATTTCCGGATTGTCATCCATTTCTTCCAGCGTAATTTCTTTCTCTTTCTCCCAGTCATCATCGCAAATGAAGAAAGACGTCATTTGGTCGTTAGTGTAGCCTGCCGACTTTAGAATCGCTTCATGGAAGTCATAAAAGGTAGCTTCCGGGTCTATCTGTATTTCTCTGACAAAATCGTCCACCTCATCAGAGATGATTGTAAATCTGTAGATCATGATGATTTATAATTTATGATTTCTGACTTTGTGTAAATCATACGTTTTTCATTTTCCTGCGGGGATAATGCCGCGGGCTGATTCACGTATAAAGTTTACGATATAGCTTATTTCCGGTGTCATTTCCATTTCATCCTCGATTTTCTTCAAGGCATCCGTATTGTTCAGACCGCCTTGATAGATAATACGATAGGCATCATGGATTTTCTCAATGGTCTCGTTGGAGAAGCCACGGCGGCGTAACCCTACCACATTGATTCCCGCATAGCAGATAGGCTCGCGTCCGGCAATGATGTACGGCGGGATGTCCTTGCTGAAACGGCATCCGCCCTGTATCATACCATAACCGCCCACATGGCAGAATTGGTGCATCAGTACATTGGCGCTGATGATGGAATAATCGTCGATGACAATTTCACCCGCCATTTTTGTAGAGTTGCCAATGATACAGCCGTTGCCTATCAGGGCATCGTGCGCCACGTGCACACTTTCCATTAGGAGATTGTTATTGCCGACGATGGTTCTGCCTTTGGCAGCTGTACCGCGGTTGACAGTTACGTTTTCACGTATGATATTGTTGTCTCCGATTTCAGCAGTGCTTTCCTCCCCTCTGAACTTTAAATCCTGGGGAATGGCACCGATAACGGCTCCCGGGAAAATGGTGTTTCCATTACCGATGCGTGCACCGTACAGAATGTTGGCGTTTGCCATAATCTTGTTGTTATCACCGATTACCACATTCTTGTCAATGAAAACAAAAGGAGCAATCTCTACGTTTTCCCCGATTTTAGCTTCGGGATGAATATACGCTAAGGGACTTATCATATTATTTACGATTTAGCTATTTACGATTTACGATTGAGAATACTTGCGATTTACTGTATATACGATTTTATCCGAATGTGATAATTCTCACGAGTAATTTGAATCGTAAATCGTAAATAGTCTAATCGTAAATTTTATTATTTGTTCTTAACTATTTGTGCCATAAACTCTGCTTCGCAGACCACCTTTTCGCCTACGAACACATAACCTTTCATGGTGGAGATGCCGCGGCGTATGGGGGCCATCAGCTCTACACGGAAGATGAGCGTGTCTCCCGGTACCACTTTCTGGCGGAATTTCACACCGTCAATCTTCATGAAGTAGGTGGAGTAACGTTCCGGTTCGTCCACTGAATTCAGTACAAGCAAACCTCCCGTCTGTGCCATTGCCTCTATCTGCAATACACCGGGCATTACGGGTTCCTGCGGGAAGTGTCCCTGGAAGAAAGGTTCGTTGGAAGTTACGTTCTTGACACCTACAATGTAGTTGGCACCTATTTCTATGACTTTGTCCACCAATTGCATCGGGTAACGGTGAGGCAGAAGTTCTCGGATGCGGTTTACATCCATAATCGGTTCGCGGTTGCAGTCGTAGGTAGGAGCCTGGATTTCGTGCAGGCGGATTTCCTTGCGCATCTGGCGAGCGAACTTATTGTTGATGGTGTGTCCCGGGCGGGTAGCGATGATACGGCCCTTGATGGGCTTGCCTATCAAAGCCAGGTCACCGATGACGTCGAGCAACTTGTGGCGGGCGCATTCATTGGGCCACACCAAAGGTTTGTGGTTGATATATCCCAATTGTTTGGCGTCCATGTGAGGAACACCCATCACATCGGCCAGCTTGTCATAGTTCTCCTGGGACATTTCGCGTTCGTAAATAACAATCGCATTGTCAAGGTCACCGCCCTTGATAAGACCGGCTTGCAGCAACGGCTCAATTTCGCGTACAAACACGAAAGTACGGCTTGCGGCGATTTCATCCTTGAACTTCGTCATGTCCTCCAGCGTTGCAAACTGGTTGGGGAGGATGTTGGAATCGTATGATACCAATACATTCAAGCTGAAGTTCTCGTCCGGCAACACGATGATGGAAGAGCCGGTTGTTTCGTCACGGAATTCAATTTTGGACTTGATGATATAGAAATCTTTTACGGCATTTTGTTCTACAGTGCCTACGCGCTCTATTTCGTTGACATAATATTGGGCGCTTCCGTCCAGAATGGGAAATTCCGGTCCGTTTACCTGTATCAAGCAGTTATCGATACCCAATGCATAGAGGGCTGCCATACCATGCTCCACTGTGCTCACCTTTACTCCGTTTTTGGAGATTACAGTTCCACGGGTAGTTTCGGATACGTTGTCTGCAACGGCATCGAAGGTAGGCTGTCCTTCCAAGTCGATACGTTGGATTTTGTATCCATGGTTATCCGGAGCAGGATTGAAAGTAACGGTTAGGTCAAGTCCCGTATGAAGACCTTTTCCACTAAGCGAAAAGCTATCTTTTAGAGTCTTTTGTTTTAACATTGGTTACTTATTTAATAGTTGTTTAAGTTCATTCAATTCTTTGCGGAGCTGGCGCAGTTCCACTTGCATTTCCGGCAAACTTCTTTGTGCGATGGATGCCTTGAAATATTGTTTCAGCTCCATAGGAGGGGTACCGATAAGTTGGCTACCGTCCTTTATGCTACTGGGAACACCAGACTGTGCGCCAAGGTTCACTTTGTTGCCAATATGAATATGACCTGCAATGCCTACCTGCCCGCCGAACATGCACCATTCTCCTATCTTGGTAGAACCTGCTACACCTACTTGCGCCGCCATTACGGTGTGGGAGCCTATTTCATCATTGTGTGCCACCTGAATCAAATTATCCAGTTTCACACCGCTATGTACGATGGTGGCTCCCATAGTAGCACGGTCCACACACGTGTTGGCACCGATTTCCACATGGTCTTCCAGGATAGTGATACCTATTTGCGGTATTTTTTCATAGCCCTCGGAAGTGGGGGCGAAGCCGAAACCGTCTGCACCGATAACGCAACCGGAGTGCAGGATGCAGTGGTTTCCTACCCGGCAATCGTGGTAGATGGTGGAGTTAGCGTAAATAATACAGTCATTGCCCACTTTGGCACCGCTGCCAATCGTGACGTGCGGATGAATGACCGTATTGTCTCCCACCTCTGCGTATTCGCCAATGCAGGCAAAAGGCGCAATGTAAACATCCTTGCCAATTTTAGCTGTCTCGGCAACAAAGGCCAGAGAGTCAATTCCCACCCGCTTTGGCTTGCTTTGCTCATAAAGATTTAGCAATTTAGCAAGACTTTCATACGCATTGTCCACTTTAATCAGGGTGGCTTTCACTTCTTGTTCCGGAACAAAGTCCTTGTTTACCAGAACAATGCTTGATTGGGTTTCGTATATGTAGGGGGTATATTTGGGGTTGGATAGAAAGGAGATGGCTCCCGGTATTCCCTCTTCGATTTTCGCAAAGGTGTGAACGGTAGCATTCTCGTCTCCAACAATTTCTCCTTGGATAAATGTTGCAATTTGTTTAGCAGAGAACTCCATGTCTTATTCTTGTTAGATGGTTTCAAAACGCAAATAACGGACTTTTTTTTTATATTTCCTTGTCCTGAGGTGAATATTTTATACTTATCTATGCAAACGTTGGTAGCATAAGTAGTACTTTTTTACTTTCTTGGACAGAAGAGAGATATTGAGCATATCCGATGCTTCGGCAATATTCTTGATGCTGCCGTCGTTGTAGAGGATGTCAATACTGTCATCTGCCTCGTCGTACATATTCTTCTCGATGCTGGGGGTAGAGATGAAATATCTCGCTTCGGAGAGAGGGATGTTCAGTTGTTCACTGATTTGCAAAGTTAGTTCTTTTTTCCGTTCCTCACTAATAGGTTCGGTAGAAATCTCGACTTTGAAGATGTTTCGGTTAATCATGCCGGCGCTCAGGGTGGACAAAACCTTGTCCGAATGGCGGCTCCATACCTTGAGGGCAGTCCAGATGTCATTATCGTCCAACTGAATGAAATTCTCCAAACATTCGGGATTGTTGTAGAATGCCTCCCGGCTGATGTCGTTGTATAGAAAGAATTTCAAGGCGGGTGAGGCAAAGAGGTCTATGCCGCGGCTTGCCAGTTCCTTGGCGCGGAGCAGGGTGCTAATCAGCATTTTCTCGTAGGCAACGGAGGTTTTGTGCAGATAGACTTGCCAGTACATCAGGCGGCGGGCGGTGAGGAAGTTCTCAATAGAATAGATGCCTTTGGACTCTACTACCAGGTGGTCATCCTTTACATCCAGCATCTTGATAATGCGGGCGGAGCCAATGTTGCCTTCGGTCACTCCGGTATAGAAGCTGTCGCGGCGCAGGTAGTCCAGGCGGTCCATATCCAGTTGCCCGCTTACCAGTTGGTGCAGGAAGCGCTTGGGGTATTCATCCTTGAAAATTTGAATGGCGAGTGTCAACTGTCCGTTCATTTCCTTGTTGATACGTTCCATCAGCATCAAGGAGATGTCTTCGTGGGAGACGCCCTGCACGATGGTATTTTCCAGTACGTGGGAGAAGGGGCCGTGGCCGATGTCGTGCATCAGGATAGCGGCTTCCACAGCTTCGGCTTCGCTGTCGAAGATAAAGTTTCCTTTGGTGGCAAGTTGCTGGATGGCCTCACTCATCAGGTAGAAGGCTCCCAAAGAGTGTTGGAACCGTGTATGCTGCGCACCGGGATATACGACAGAGGACAACCCCAGTTGCTTGATACGGTTTAGACGTTGCAAAAGAGGATGTCGTACAACATCGTACAACAACCCCTTTGGTATGTTGATGAACCCGAAGACAGGGTCGTTGATAATCTTTCTTTCGAACATTAAGCGTTAGTCGTTAATCACTTTTTTCAACTCTTCCGCCATCTGTGCCTGCACTTTTTGGGCTGCTTTTCGGCTGGCGGCGGCGAAGTTCTCTGTCTTGTCCACGTAGATGATGCCACGGCTGGAGTTGACAATCAGGCCGCAAGTCTTGTTCATGCCATACTTGCAGACTTCTTCCAGGGAGCCGCCTTGTGCGCCTACGCCGGGAACCAATAGGAAGTGTTCGGGAACAATCTTGCGGATATCTTCGAAGGCGCGGCCTTGTGTGGCGCCTACTACGTACATCATCTGTTCGTCACTGGCCCACTCCTGGGATTTGCGGAGCACTTTTTCGAAGAGGCGTTCGCCGTTGGTGTCTTCCGTCAGCTGGAAGTCGTGCGAGCCTTTGTTGCTGGTCAACGCAAGCAGGATTACCCATTTGCCTTCGTACGTAAGGAACGGGGTCACACTGTCTTCGCCCATGTAGGGAGCTACGGTTACGGAATCTATATCCAGCTCTTCGAAGAAGGTACGGGCATACATGGCAGAGGTGTTCCCGATGTCACCGCGTTTGGCGTCGGCGATGATGAATTGGTCGGGATAGTTCTGCTTGATGTAGTTTACGGTTTTCTCGAAAGCTATCCAGCCTTTCACGCCCATGCTCTCATAAAATGCCAGATTGGGCTTGTAGGCGATGCAGAGGTCGGCAGTAGCGTCGATGATGGCTTTGTTGAAAGCGAATATAGGGTCTTCCTCTTTCAGAAGATGTTCGGGTATTTTCTTGATGTCGGTGTCAAGACCTACGCAAAGGAATGACTTCTTGCGCTTGATGTTCTCGAATAATTGCTGTTTGTTCATATTATTTTTTAGTTACGGGTTACTTATCACTGCCTTACAGTTCGCTCTCTTTCAGTCTTTCTGCATTTTCCGCCACAATCAGGTGGTCGATGCAGTCTTGGATGTCTCCGTCCATGAAGGCGGCGAGATTGTAGATGGTGTAGTTGATGCGGTGGTCCGTGATGCGTCCTTGCGGATAGTTGTAGGTGCGTATCTTGGCGGAGCGGTCGCCAGTGCTGACCATCGTCTTACGCTTGGAGGCGATGTCGTCGATGTACTTCTGGTGTTCCTTGTCGTAGATGAAGGTACGCAAGCGCGAGAGGGCGCGTTCCTTGTTCTTGGGCTGGTCGCGCGTCTCGGTACATTCGATGAGGATTTCTTCGACTATGCCTGTGTTGGGATTCTTCCAGTTGTAGCGCAGGCGCACGCCGGATTCCACCTTGTTCACGTTCTGACCGCCGGCACCACCGCTTCGGAAGGTGTCCCACTTGATTTCACCTTCGTTGATAACTACGTCGAACTCTTCGGCTTCGGGAAGCACGGCTACGCTGGCAGCTGAGGTGTGTACCCGTCCTTGCGTTTCTGTGGCCGGTACGCGCTGCACGCGGTGCACGCCCGATTCATATTTCAGTGTGCCGTATACATTGTCGCCCGTCACGGAGCAGACAATTTCCTTGAAACCGCCGGCTGCACCTTCGTTGGCGCTGGATATCTCCATTCTCCATCCCTTGGATTCGCAGTACTTGGTGTACATGCGGAAGAGGTCGCCGGCAAAGATTGCCGCTTCGTCACCACCCGTGCCGCCACGAATTTCGAGGATGGCATTACGGCCATCCTGCGGGTCGGCGGGGACGAGCAGCAGCTTTATCTGCTCTTCCAGTTCCGGTTGGCGGGTTTGGCAGGCATCCAGCTCTTCGCGTGCCATTTCCCGCATTTCCTGGTCTGTTTCGTTGGCGATAATTTCTTTGGCTTCTTCTATGCCGCCCAGTACTTGCATGTACTCTTTGCGGGCATTCATCAGGTCGCCCAGTTCTTTATATTCTTTGGTGAGCTTGACGTAACGCTTCTGGTCCGCAATCACTGCCGGGTCTGTAATCAAGGTCGACACTTCTTCGAAGCGGGCGACAAGCCCTTCCAGCTTTTCGAGTATGGTATTGTTGTCTGCCATATATTTAATACTTGAACTCTCCGAATTCGCTCTTGATAATCAGTTCTTTCTTGTCGCTTTCTTCCACGCGGCCTACAATCTGTGCATCGATGTTGAAACTCTTCGAAATAGCAATCACCTCTTCTGCATGTTCGGGAGAGAGGTACACTTCCAGGCGATGCCCCATATTGAACACCTTGTACATTTCGCTCCAGTCCGTATCGCTCTGCTCCTTGATGGTCTTGAACAACGGTGGAACGGGGAAGAGATTGTCTTTGATGACACGGCAGTTGTCTCCCACAAAGTGCAGTACCTTGGTTTGTGCGCCGCCCGAGCAGTGTACCATACCGTGGATTTGGGGACGGAGCGCATCGAGCAGTTTCTTAACTACCGGTGCGTAGGTGCGGGTGGGGGAAAGTACCAGCTTTCCTGCATCCAGCGGACTGTCTTCGACACTGTCTGTCAGTTTTAGCTTGCCACTGTATACCAGTTCTTCGGGTACAGCCTTGTCATAGCTTTCAGGGTATTTCTCTGCCAGGTATTTGGAGAATACATCGTGGCGTGCGCTGGTCAGTCCGTTACTGCCCATACCGCCATTGTATTCTTTCTCATAAGTAGCCTTTCCGTAAG
Organism: Bacteroides sp. D20; assembly: GCF_003436255.1. Lineage (NCBI taxonomy): Bacteria > Pseudomonadati > Bacteroidota > Bacteroidia > Bacteroidales > Bacteroidaceae > Bacteroides > Bacteroides sp. D20. The sequence goes on from NZ_QSOO01000001.1 coordinate 412,345, forward strand.
ATGCCAGACCTACAATCACATCGCCCGGACGGATATTGGCATTGTCTATAACATCTGAGCGCTTCATGCGGCAGGTCACTGTCGAGTCTACGATAATGGTACGTACAAGGTCGCCCACATCGGCTGTTTCGCCACCGGTGGCATAAACGCCTACTCCCATTTCGCGGAGTTCGGCAAGCAGTTCATCCGTACCGTTGATGATGGCTGAGATTACTTCGCCGGGGATGAGCAGTTTATTACGTCCGATGGTAGAGGATACCAGAATGTTGTCTACCGCACCCACACAAAGCAGGTCGTCGATGTTCATAATCAGTGCATCTTGTGCAATGCCTTTCCACACACCCAGGTCGCCGGTTTCCTTCCAGTACATATAGGCAAGACTGGACTTGGTGCCTGCTCCATCGGCATGCATAATGTTGCAATACTCCGGGTCACCGCCCAAAATGTCGGGGATAATTTTGCAGAAAGCCTGCGGGAAAATACCTTTGTCGATATTCTTGATGGCGTTGTGCACATCTTCCTTTGATGCGCTGACGCCTCGCATCATGTATCGTTGATTACTCATGAGATAATAGGTTTGTTCAATTGAATGTGCAAAGATACATCTAATCTTCTACAACACAAAGCGAGGCACAAAGTTTCTCGCCTTTGTGCCTCGCTATAGAGTTGTGTATTTATCAGAATTGTACCTGGGGAGCTTGTTCCGCTCCTTCTGCCGCTTCGAAATAAGCTCGTTTCTCAAAACCGAAGAGACCGGCAAGGATATTCTTGGGGAAACGGCGAATGGCTGTATTGAAGTTCTTGGCTGCATTGTTGAAGTTGGTACGTGCTACGTTGATACGGTTTTCCGTACCTTCCAGCTGTGCCTGCAGTTCCAGGAAATTCTGATTTGCTTTCAAGTCCGGATAGTTTTCTGTGATGGCAAGCAATTTACCGAGGGCGGAAGTCACCGCACCTTGTGCTTTCTGATATTCAGCCAGCTTTTCCGGAGTAAGGTCTGCCGCATCCACTTTGATTTGAGTGGCTTTGCTGCGGGCTTCTACTACACCTTCCAGTGTTTCCTTCTCGTGCGTGGCATATCCTTTCACGGTATTCACCAAGTTCGGAATCAGGTCGGCACGGCGTTGGTATTGGGTTTCTACGTTCGACCATTGTCCGCTGACATTTTCGTCCATGGTTACGAGTCCGTTATAGCCGGTTACACCCCAAATGGCGAGAAGAGCTATAACAACGATAATGATAATGGTTGATTTCTTCATACTTTTCATTTTTAGGCCTCACCTCCGATTCCTCTCCGATAGAGAGAGGGGAGGAGGGGAAGGCAGTTATTAATCATTTAATTATATTCTATGTAAACGTTTTATTTTCTTCCAGTATCCTCGAAGGTGTGTCAAAACGGTTGATGGCACACAGATGACACATCCTCGGCGTTAGAACCGGGAACCGGCTCCACCGCCACCTCCCATACCGCCTCCGAAGCTACCACCGCTGAAGCCTCCTCCGCCACTTCCGCCGAAGAGACCTCCACCACCGAAGATGACCGGACCACCTCCGCCTCCTCCCCGGTAATTTTCATCGTATGACTGCTGGCGGCGCACTACTTTATGTCCGCAATTGCGGCAGGTGTAGGTCACATCTTCCGTTTTCACTCCATTGCGGCGTGAGATGAGTATGCTGCTGCTACGTTGCAATTTATGTTGTCCGCAGTTGGGGCATTTGTTGGCAGCGCGTTGGGCAAGGATGCCTATAATAGATGCCACTGCGAGGAAACCGATAAGCCCCAGTAGGATACCTCCTACGGAGAGGTCATCCTCCTCTTCCGTGTCATTCACCATAGTGCCGTCAAGACGTGAACAGACTGCCTTTACACCCGCTACCATTCCAGCATCCCAATTACCGTCTTTCAGATAGGGAATCATGTATTTGGTCTGTATACGTTTGCAGATGGCATCAGGAAGGTCCCCTTCTAAACCGTATCCCGTATAAAACTGGATGCAGCGTTGGTCGGTTACCAGCAGAATGACCAAACCGTTGTTTTTTTCTTTTTTCCCTACTCCCCATTCATTGAGCAGCTGGTGTGAGAAATCAAAACAGTCTTCTTGTCCGATGGACGGGACAACGGCAACTACCGTTTCAATGCCAGTTTGCTGCTCCAATGCATAGAGCATACGGTCTATATTGTCACATGCCTCCGTGGATAGGATTCCGGCTGGGTTGCACACATAGCGTGTCTTGTCCTGAAGGTGTACTTTAGGAATATTCTTAGTGGTGTAGACTTCTTGTGCCTGCAAGGATAAGAGCAGGCATAAGAAGAATGTTATGGAAATAAATCGTCTCATACTACCAATATTTGTTGCGGCGAAGATAGGTAAAATCACATCAATGTATGTATTTTCCTACGAATTTCTTTACATGTTCGGTGTATTCCTGCGGATAATCCTTGTAAGACATAGCATGCGTGGCACCGGGCACAATCCATAATTCTTTGGGTTCGGGCTTGGCTTCGTAGAGGGGATAGACCATCCACGTCGGCACAAAGGTGTCGGCATCGCCGTGGATGAAGAGCATCGGCAAAGTACATTTCTTTACTTGCTCCAAAGCAGAGGCTTCCAGGAAGTCCCATCCGTACTCTTGCCGGCAGAGCCAGTTTGCTGTATGCAGAAGAGGGAAGGCGGGCAGGTTGAACTGTGCTTTCAGTTCTCCGCGAAACTCGTCCCATACGCTTGTGTAGCCGCAGTCTTCTACGAAACACTTGATGAAAGGCTGTTGGTATTGACCATGCTCCACTTCGCCGGATACCATCATGGTGGTGGCGGCTCCCATGGAGATACCGTGCACTACCATCTCTGTGCTGCGGGATGCTACGCTGTCTGTATGGCGGCGCCCGAAGAGTTCGTCGGCGGTTTCGGTCCATTGCAGTACGTCAAGCCGGTCTTTCCAGCCCATCTGTGCATGGTTTCCCTCGCTCATCCCGTGCCCGTAGAGGTCGGGCAGCAAGATGTTGAAGTCCATCTCCTTGTTGTACAGATAGCCTATCATCAGCATGCGCACGGCATTATCTGTATATCCGTGTACGATGACTGCTGTTTTTGGGGTGGGGTGGGTGGCGGCAACGTAGAGTGCGTGTAGCGTCTCTCCATGGTCGTTCTCAATGTAGAAGTCCTTCAATGCTCCTACGGTCACCAAACTGTCTACCCACGGTTGCAGTTCGGGATATTGCTCGAACATGAAGTTGTAGGATTCGGCAATGTTGCGACTGCGTGTGATAAGGCCTTCGGGTTTCAGAGCATGCCCCAGCATATAGTACCCTCCGCACAGTACTACGGTGCAGAGGGCAGCCAGACCGAGAATCGAATATTTTATGGTTTTCTTCATTATTTATTCCAAATTTCCCATGCAGCAAAGGCTTGCAGCAGTAACATTTCCAGACCGTTCTTAGTGACGGCTCCTTGTGCCTGGCCTTTCTTCATGAAAAGGGTTTCGTTTGGATTATATAACAAATCATAGAGCAAATGGTTGGGAGTCAGTAGTTCGTAAGGAATATTGGGACAGAAATCCACTTTGGGATACATGCCTACTGGGGTACAGTTGACAATCACTGTGTACTCTTGCATGATTTCCGGTGTCAGTTCTTCGTATGTGAGGTATTTATCCTCTTTCTTGGCGCGTGATACGAAGGAACTTTTTATACCCAGGTTCTCCAGCCCGCGATATACGGCTTTCGATGCACCGCCGGTACCCAAAATCAGGGCTTTCTTGTGTTGTGGTTGCAAAAGTGGTTCTATGGATTGTGTAAATCCTATGATGTCGGAGTTGTAGCCAACCAGTTTCACTTTGCCTTTGGAAAGGCGGATAATCTTAATGACATTGACGGCGCCTATCTTGGCTGTGTCTTTGTCCAGTTCGTCCAGGTAGGGGATGACTTGCTCCTTGTAAGGGATAGTCACATTCAGTCCACAGAGGTTGGGATTTTCCTCGATAACTTCCATGAAATCCTCGATACGTGGAATTTCGAAATTTACATATTCTGCATCAATATTTTCTGCCTTGAATTTCTCATTGAAATATCCGATAGAAAAGGAATGTTTCAACGGGTAACCTATTAAACCGTATTTCTGCATAATATTTTAGTTATTGATTGAACTATATTCGTTTGTTTATGGAGTACATTATTGGTCGGAAGTAGTTGAGGAGGTGATTACCGGTTCTTTGATGATAACAAAACCTCCGAATTGCAATCCGTTGTCTTTTCCGTTCAAACAGAACTTTCTGTCGAATACGGGTTTATTTTTTGATTTCCAGATCAGTTTGCTAGAGAAGGTGATGACGTCTTGAGTACCATCGTTCCAGTCTATTATCACTTTTTCGTTATCGAATGTATCGTCGCCATTGAATTCTCCAAAAGTGAGAAAGTATTTGCCAGTTTCAAATTTCATTGTTTGCAGACCGTTGAAGTGTGCAAGGTAAGCTTTGGTTTGGCTTATTGGAACGTCCTTTTCATATATTTTTCCATTATAGATTGCCTTGATTCCTTGCTTGGCAATGTTGCCGGGAGTTTCAGGATTCAACAAATCATTACCTTGAGCATCTTGTACTGCGATATGCAGTTCGATAGGAGCAAAATCCCATATCATATCATCACTTCCCGAATCATCGCAAGCTGTGAAACCGGCAACGCAAAGGAGGGTAATAAATAATAAATAGAGGGTGTGTGTAGCTTTCATAAGGTCTCTTTTTTATATAAGTTTCTTCTTTTTATTTAGTTGCCACATAAAGTGTACATATCCCGAAAGTCAGCCGCTTGAAGTGCACTTCGCTGAAGCCTGCCTTGCGGATTACCTCCTGCATCACTTCTCCCTGCGGGAAGGCGCGAATACTTTCCGGTAGATAGGTGTAGGCGCTGTTGTCTTTCGAAATACATTTACCGAGCAGGGGGATGACAACTTTGGAGTAGATGGTGAACAACTGTTTCATCGGGAAGCGGTCTGGTGTGGAGAGCTCCAGTATGACGAGATGTCCGCCGGTCTTTAGTACGCGGCACATCTCGGACAGTCCCTTGTCCAGCCCTTCGAAGTTGCGGATGCCGAACGCTACGGTCACGGCGTCGAAGCTTTCGTCGGCAAACGAGAGGGAGGTGCAGTCCTCCCGGACAAATGAAATCTTGTTCGAGAGGTGCGCCTGCTTTACTTTTTCACGTCCCACGTTCATCATGCCTTCCGAGATGTCGGTGCCAATCAGGCTATCGGGTTGCAGTTCGCGGCATGCAAGGATGGCGAAATCGCCGGTGCCGGTAGCTACGTCCATAATACGCCGGGGGCGGAAAGGACGTAGGTACTTGATTGCTTTCCTACGCCAGCTGCGGTCGATGCCCATGGATAGGGTGTGATTCAGCTTGTCGTAGGCAGGAGCGATGTTGTCGAACATTTCTTCCACTTGTTCGCTCTTCTTGCCGTCATTACCGTAGGGCTTGATGTGTTCTTGGGGATAGTCCATTTACTTTAAATATTCGGTTACATTCTTTTCAATGCGTTCGGCGATGTTGCCGGTATCTTCTTTTACGAACTTCTCGCCGGTGATGTGTTCGTACAGTTCGATGTAACGTTCGCTGATTGAAGTAACGATTTCGTCGGTCATTTCCGGTACCTGCTGTCCTTCCTTGCCTTGGAAACCGTTGTCCATCAGCCATTCGCGTACAAACTCCTTGGAGAGTTGCTTTTGCGGTTCGCCGTTGGCAAAACGTTCTTCGTAGCCTTCGGAGTAGAAGTAGCGGCTGGAGTCGGGCGTATGGATTTCGTCCATCAGGTAAATCTTGCCGTCGTGCTTGCCGAATTCGTATTTGGTGTCTACCAGAATCAATCCGCGTTCCGCTGCAATCTCGGTACCGCGTTTGAAGAGGGCCATGGTGTATTGCTCCAATACGGCATATTCTTCGGGTGTGGCAAGACCTTGTGCCAGGATTTCTTCTTTGGAGATGTCGGCATCGTGTTCGCCAATCTCGGCTTTAGTGGTCGGGGTGATGATGGGTTCAGGGAATTTCTGGTTTTCCTTCATCCCTTCGGGCAACTTCACGCCGCAGATTTCACGTACACCGCTCTTGTAGGCACGCCATGCGCTGCCACAGAGGTAACCGCGTACAATCATTTCTACGGGGAATCCTTCACACATCACACCTACCGTCACCATCGGATCGGGTGTAGCCATTTTCCAGTTGGGGCAGATGTCGGTTGTGGCATCCAGGAATTTTGCTGCAATCTGGTTCAACATTTGTCCTTTGAAGGGAATACCTTTCGGCAATACTACGTCAAAGGCTGAGATGCGGTCGGTAGCTACCATGACCAACTTTTCACCATTGATGTTGTACACATCACGAACTTTTCCGTGGTACACGCTTTTCTGTCCGGGAAAGTTAAATTCAGTTGCTGTTAATGCTTTCATCTTTGTAATATTTACGATTTTGAGAATTTACTGTTTCTGTTCAATCTTACTATCGGCTTGTTCGGCTTTGCGTCGTTCACGCTCCGCTTTCGCTTCCTTGTCGAACTTCTCGTAGGCCTCCACAATCTGAGTTACCAACTTATGGCGTACGATGTCTTTCTTGTTCAGCTCCACGAAACTGATGCCTTTTACGCCTTTCAGAATCTTCAGTGCCTGCACCAGACCGGAAGTCTGGGAAGAAGGCAAGTCAATCTGCGTCATGTCTCCCGTGACAATCATCTTGGTGTTCATGCCCATGCGGGTGAGGAACATCTTGATTTGCTGGGTGGTCGTGTTCTGCGCTTCATCCAGAATGACGACGGCATCGTTCAGTGTGCGTCCGCGCATAAAGGCGAGGGGGGCAATCTGGATGATGTTCAGCTCCATATACTCTTTCAGCTTGGCGGCAGGTATCATGTCCTGCAGGGCGTCATAGAGTGGTTGCAGATACGGGTCTATCTTGTCCTTCATGTCGCCGGGCAGGAAACCGAGCTTTTCTCCGGCTTCTACGGCAGGGCGGCTGAGGATGATTTTCTTTATCTCCTTATTCTTTAGTGCCCGCACGGCAAGCGCGATGGCTGTATAGGTCTTTCCTGAACCGGCGGGACCGATGGCAAACAGCATGTCATTCTTGGCAAATGCCTCTACCAGCTTCAGCTGGTTCTCGCTGCGCGGGATAATCGGCTTTCCGGTTACGCTGAATACAATGACATTGCCCGATTTTTCCGCTTGCGGGGCATTGCCTTTGATGATGTCTATAATGACCTCTTCTTTCAAAGAGTTGTATTCGGCACAGTATTTCTCCAGCTTGGTGATGTTCTCCTCGAATGCACACATTTCCTCCTCATCACCCAATACTTTGATGACATTACCGCGGGCAACGATGCGAAGCTTGGGATACAAGGCCTTTATCAGCTGCATGTTGGCGTTGTTTACGCCATAAAATATTACCGGGTCAATATCTTCAAGAACAATCAGTTTTTCTATCATTGATATGTTTTAAAGTTCAATTCGTTCTTTTAGTGAAACGTTCTGCAAATGTAGTGAAACGTTTGGATACTTAAACAGTTCCATTGGGTATTTTTTTTGCAGTGGCTTCGGGTAGATTGTCGGTAATTGTTGCACGACGATGCCGTTTCCTTTTTTTGAGCATCCGATACGTTGTCGGTTCAGCGTCTGTTCCTTCATGTTGAAGATAATATTGGGGTCGAAGTGCTGCCCGTTGACGCGTGTCTCGAAGTGCAGATGCTCAGTAGAGGCGCGTCCGGTGCGTCCGGTCAGTGCGATGGGCTGTCCGGCTTTGACTGTGTCGCCACAATGTACAAGGTTTTTGAAGTTGTGGCTGTATATCGTTTCCAGTCCGAAGTCATGGCGTACGACGACGACATTGCCGTAGGCGCTATAAGGCTTGGACATCCGTACTACGCCGTTGAAGGCACTCCGTATGGTGTCTTTGGCGTAGGTCTTGATGTCTATGCCACTGTGGCGTCCCCGCCCCCGTCCGTAAGGGGAGATGACTTTTCCTCCAGGCAGGGGAAAGGAGTATTCCGTGTCCGGAATGTCCTCCAAAGGTAGCTCTATCAGTTCTCTTTGCGAAAACAGTCCCGGAGTGGCAACGCGGATATGGTTGGTTTCCATGGTGGAAAAGACCGTTTTCTTCCCTTGTGCCGTGGCACCAAGGGCTATGAGCAGGAGAGGGACAAGAATACGGATTCTCATTTATTCAAAATATTGTATAGTCCCACTGGTAGAGGAAGTATATTTCTCCAACAGTTCCAATATCATTTCGGCTGCTTCTTTCAGACCTTCCTGCCCGTTGTAGCCGTTGACAATGGCAAGGATATGGCGGGTTTCAAGTTTCATCTTGGTGCGTTCGTGGTCGCTGGTCGGGGTACCGATACCGCCTATACGGTCGCGGTAGACGGGCAGCCCTTCTATGTTCAGCATGCCGCGGCCTATACCCTCGAACAATTCCTCGGCACGTCCTATGCCCAGCTCAAGGTCGGTCCCTTGTATCTCGTCGGCATCAAATCCGCCGATAGAGTGGCCCGTACGTAGGGAGACAAGGTTGATAAGGTCTACCAACGTATCTATCTGATAGAGTTCCAATCCGCGCAGCAGTCGCCGTCTCAGTGCTTCGGCCGAGGGACGGTAGCGGCTGGGGTCCTTGCCGCAACGTTTATAGGCTTCGCGGGTGGCGGCAATGACGGGTTGGTACTTGATGCTGTCCGTGGTTTCACGGGCTCTTAGCTCTTGGGTGAAAGTTGCGATTTCCTGCCACAACCCTTCGCAATATGGGGTATTTGTCACTTCGGCAAATACGGCTGCACCGCGGAATTCGGGGCAATTCTGCTTGATTTCTTTAGAAAGTGTGATATGATACATTAATGCAATCCGTTTGAATGGGTTAACATGATTCCCGACAATATCCTTCCGGATTTGATACCCATCCGGCGTGCCGAGAAAAACTCTTCATATTGGGTAAAAGTACATATATTGGCTGTCTCCACTTGTGCGGAAGGTACTCCGAAGTCCAGTAGTTGCAGTCGGTTGGCAGCCCATAGGTCGATATGGTATTTGTGGGTGGCGGGTTTCCATTCGGAGATGTAATCCATCTGGAAACCGTTCTTGCGGAATGCTTCATAGACTTCGTCGCCTACCTCGAAGGCGGAAAGGGAGATGCCGGGGCCGATGCAGGCTATCACTTCTTTGCCCTCTGTGCCATAGCGGGCACGCATCTTGTCGAGTGTGTGGCCGAGGATGTAATTCACAGTGCCGCGCCATCCGGCATGAACAGCGGCTATCACGGCATTCTTCCGGTCGTAGAGCAGGATGGGAATGCAGTCTGCCGTAGAGATGCAGATGCAGCAGCCCGGTTCACGGGTTATCAGTGCATCAATGCCCTGCAACATGGAGTGGCGTTCTTCTGCTGTTGCATGCAGATAAGTTCCGTCAATGACAAGTGCCTTTGTCCCGTGGGTCTGAAACGGGATGACCAGTTCTTGGGGGCGTTGGGGCAGGGAAGAACATACTATTTCCTGGTTGCGGCGTACAGCTTCGGCTTCGTCTCCCGTGTAAGGTGTACAGTTGAGGGAGGCATAGTTACCTTGGCTGCATCCACCGTGGCGGGTGGTTACAAAACAAGAAATGCCGGGATATGAGGCAAGCAGCTCATATCCCAACATTTTCCTATCTTCTGTAAGAGGAATCATTTTTTATCTTCCTCCCAATCTTCTTCGTATTCAAAGTCCTCGAGGTCCTCTATGTCCTCGTCGTCGTTGACGTATTCATAGCTGAGGTCCTCGTCCTCACCCTCTTCTTTCAATTCTTCCTGCAGGTGGCTGAGGTCTTTGGCGCGATGGGCAATGCTGTCCACTTTGCCTTCTATCTTATTACTTTCCTTGTTCAGCTCTTCCCAAAGGATGTCTTTCAGCGTAGAGATGCCCATGCCGGAGACAGCAGAGATGAATATATGCGGAATCCCTTCGGGCAGTGTCGGCTCTATCTCGTCCATCAGTTCCTGGTCGAGCATGTCGCATTTGGTGACGGCAAGCACTCTCTGTTTGTCCAGCATTTCGGGGTTGAAAGTGCGAAGCTCGTTCAACAGGATTTCGTATTCCTTACGGATGTCGTCACTGTCGGCAGGCACCATGAACAGCAACAATGAGTTGCGCTCGATGTGGCGCAGGAAACGCAATCCTAAGCCTTTGCCGGCACTGGCTCCTTCGATGATGCCGGGAATGTCCGCCATCACAAACGATTTGCTGTCGCGATAGGACACGATGCCCAGATTGGGTTCCAGCGTTGTAAACGGATAATTGGCGATTTTGGGCTTCGCCGCAGAAACGGATGCCAGTAAAGTGGATTTTCCTGCATTGGGGAAACCTACCAGACCGACGTCTGCCAGCAGCTTCAGTTCCATGATTACCGTCAACTCCTGCATCGGTTCGCCCGGTTGTGCAAAGCGGGGAGCCTGGCGTGTGGCGGTTTTGAAGTGCCAGTTACCCAGACCTCCGCGTCCGCCTTTCAGCAAGATGACTTCTTGTTCGTGCTCGGTGACGTCGCAGATATATTCACCCGTTTCGGCGTTGTACACCACCGTGCCGCAGGGCACTTCAATCACCTTGTCCGCTCCGTCTTTTCCGAAACTGCGGTTTTTGGAACCGGATTCTCCGTGACCTGCCAGGATGTGGCGATCGTACTTCAGATGGAGTAGCGTCCAGTAGTTGCGGTTACCCCGCAGGATGACATGGCCTCCTCGTCCTCCGTCACCTCCGTCGGGGCCTCCGTTGGGTATGTATTTCTCACGCCGCATATGCGTAGAACCTCGTCCGCCCTTTCCGGAGCGGCAATATATTTTTACGTAGTCAACAAAATTCGATTCAGCCATATTCTGTTTTATTGTTATTTCACTGCGTCAATAGCCTTGCAAACATCGGCAAAGATTTCTTCCAATACGCCGAAGCCCTGGATGTGTTGGTATTTGCCGTCCTGTTTGTACCAGTCAATCAGCGGAGCTGTCTGTGAGTGGTAAACCACAAGGCGTTTCTTGATGGTCTCTTCGTTGTCGTCTGCACGTCCTGATTCTTGTCCGCGCTTGATAAGGCGTTTCATCAGTTCTTCTTCGGGCACGTCGAGGTCGAGCATTACGCTGACTTCCTGTCCGCGTTCGGCGAGCATCTTCTTTAATGCTTCAGCCTGGGCGATTGTTCTGGGGAAGCCGTCGAAAATCACGCCTTTGCTATCCTTGAAGCTGTCGAATACGCTTGCCAGAATATCAATCATCAGCTCATCGGGAATCAACTGGCCCTGGTCGATGTAGCCTTTGGCCGTCTTGCCCAGTTCTGTACCGTTCTTCATTTCAGCACGGAGCACGTCTCCGGTAGAGATGTGGTTGATGCCATACTTTTCTACAATCTTTTCACTTTGTGTTCCCTTACCTGAACCGGGAGCACCAAAAATTACAATGTTCAACATTTGCTTAGTTATTATTGAATGATTTACTATATTATGCCTGTATCAGTCTACTACAGTATAAATGTCGGGATAGTTGCGCCCGAAGCCGTCATAATCCAACCCGTAGCCCACGATGAAGTCGTTCGGAATATTCATGGCCACATATTCTATGTTCAAATCAACTTTCAGCTTATCAGGTTTCACCAGTAGGGAGGCAATATGAATCTCCCTGGGACCGCGAGTGCCGAGGGTGTCCAGTAAGCGTTGCATGGTGAGTCCCGTATCTACGATGTCTTCTACAATGACCACTGTACGGTCTGTGAGGTCTTCATTGATGCCTATTACTTCCTTGATTACCCCGGTAGAGGATACTCCTTGATAGGATGCCAATTTGACAAACGAAATTTCGCAGGGAATCGTGATTCGTTTCAGCAAATCGGCGGTAAACATGAACGAACCGTTCAGTACACTGAGGAATAGAGGATTCTTTCCTGCCAGGTCGCGGTTGATTTCGTTCGCTACACGGGTTACTTCTTTCAGTATGTCCTGCTCCTTGATGGAGACTGTGAACATCTTGTCTTTTATTTGTATGGTATCCATAGATGGGATGTTTTTAGAAAGTTGGGGCAAAAATACGATATTTGTTTGAAAGTGAAAAGTTTTGTTCTAGTATATTCTCAAAGGGCTATGAATTAGTTGGATCCGTTACTAAAAACCAGTTTATGAATGCATGGTTTTCATCAACGGAATCGGATGCAATTTCAACCTTGGAAAATTCAAATCCGAGAAACTGACAGAACTTTTTTGTAGTACGCGTCAGGAATAGACAGATAAAACTTTCCACTGGAGTAGAGAACAGTCTAGAATAGTGAAATGTAAAAAATAAGTGGTGTGTGTCGGTTGTCGGCTGACAGAACCAGACAGCTATGTCAATAACTTTAGGAAACTCTTATTTCTCAGTTTCTGGAGATATTGTAACTCCGGAGTAAGACGATATTCAGCTCGAATATTTGTAATGCCATAGTTCCCGACGCTGGACTTTCTTGTAATTTTATTAAGCCAAGACGGTGCTCCCACCGATTATGGTTATAGAATTTCGATTTCTTCAGCTTCTTATGATTTTTCTTCCGGTACAAGCTCCCATTGCATGTAAACTTGTCTATAGGTCTTCTGTAGATGTCGGATCCGAAAATTATGTATCTGCAATATCCTTCGAAGGAACAGTGTTTATGGTGAAAATATTACTGATTTTCATTGATTGATAAGATGCTATGCCAGATAATGGTAGCGGAAGACCTCTTGAAGATAGCATCTGTCGTTACTTCTTTCTTGACTAGGTTTTGTCAGAATCTTGTGTCGATACTGCTATTTCTGATTGGTTATGTATGGTTGATGCACTAATGACAGAAAAAAACAATGCTTAGGAGTAAGAAAACAAAGAGAAATATGTTGAAAAATGTACTCCAAAAGTTTTTTATCTAACCTTTGGAGTACATTTTATTTGAGACAGCTTTCTTTCGACTTTTTATTTTTTATGTTGGAGAATTCGGGATTAGCCGATTCTTCTTTCTGCTTTTCTGTTCCTACTCTAGAAGTGTAACTTTCCTAATCTTCGTTATGCTCGTAATATCTCCGAGTATACCCTATAGATTCCATCTTCTCTTTAATTGATAGTTTAATTATTTGCATTCTTGAATTCAATGTAGGGCAATACTGGAAATCGGTTATCATGATACTAATTTATTCTGTCTTTTTATCAGTAACCAATTACAGATTCGCTTTTTTATATATAATAATTGTGTTTTTGGTGTAAGTCTTGTCATTTCCATTATGATGGCAACGGTCGTCTTAAATTTCGAACATTCTGCTCCGTGCCAGCATGCAGGCTCCAACTACACCAGCCTTGTCTTTTAACTTGGAAACAGTCACCGTGGCGTCTTTGTTGACCAGATTCAATGAGTATTTCCTTATTGCCGTTTTGATTGGCTGTACTATATAGTCTCCCGTCGATGATAATGTGCCTCCGATTATTACCAGTTCCGGATTGAATATGCTGATCAGTCCTGCTATTTGCCTTCCCAACTTTTGGCCTATTTCTTCCACTATCTCAATACATAGCAAATCCTCTTTATTGACTGCAGTGATGATTTCGTCCAATGTGGGTGGATTTTCTATAGTTCGTTTTGACAGTATGGAACTTTCTCCTTTACCGATTCTTTCCAATAGGATGCGGTGCAGTGCCGAACCTGAGGCTTCCGTTTCCAGGCATCCTTTTTTGCCGCAATGGCACAGTATTTCATTGTCGAATACATTGACGTGCCCGAATTCTCCGGAAAATCCGGATTTTCCCGTGTATACCTTCCCGTCTATGATGATGCCAATTCCAAGTCCCCAGCTTATATTGACAAAGATGATGTCTTTTTCCCCTTTGACGCATCCTTGCATATGTTCTCCATAGGTCATGGCCCTTGTGTCGTTGTCTATACAGACTGGGTACCCTATTTTTTCATTCAGCACATCTGCCAAAGGACGCTCTGAAAAGTTGAACATACTGAAACTGTATCCTGATTCCGGATTTACTCTTCCAGAGATGTTGATGCAGATGTTCATTATCTTCTTGTCATTGATTTCTGTTTCCTTTATGAAGCCTCGAATGAGTGCACATAGTTCTTCCAAAGCCTCTTGTGTATTTTCGAACTTGTACGGTATGTTCATCCTGATTTCCACCATATCTCCCTTGAAATTGATTAGTCCTATGTTTATGGCAAATTTTTTAATGTCCACCCCAATGAAGTATCCTGATTCTGGGTTGAGCCCGTATAGGCTTGGGTGACGGCCGCTACTAGTCTCCAGTTTTCCATAGTCATTTATATAGTTGTCCTCACACATTTCATTGATAAATTTGGTAATTGTGGGCACACTTAGGTCAAGTTCCTTGGCCAAATCAGTAATAGTGGAGCTTCCATTATATATATAATGTGTGATGATCCTTTTTTTTAAGAGTGCATTCTTGCTCCCGGTTTCCATTTCTTTTAATAAATCCTGCTTCATTAGTGTATATTTTTAAATTATTCGCCTTATTTTTATTTATATATTGGTATACTAAAGTATATGGGCTAATATTATTGTATTCTGTCTATTGTTTTGCAATTTATTTAGTAATAACCGGTTAATATATATTAAATATATGGTATATATTAATTAAATACTTTATTAAGTATTGCAAAGATAATAAATATATCTATATTTGTGACGTGATAATTGAATAATAATGGTTAATATCCATAACGATGAAAAACATAATTGGATTTTTTTTCTAAAATATGCATTCAATAGGGCTTTTAATATATAATGGTTGATCTTAATTTTATTAATGATGAAAACACGCAGGGATTTTTTAAAAAAGACCGCTTTGTTTGGTGCATCTGCATTCATGCCCCCTTCATTGTTGGGGCAAGAGAGTGATGGGAATTGTTCTTTTTCTCGGGAGACTACCTCTTCCATGCTGGTTCCCATGGGTGATGCACTTAAAATTACCGGTACATTTTTAGATGAGATATCTCATGATATTCCCCATCAGAATTGGGGAGAAATAGAATGGGATCGGGATTTCCGGTATATGCGGGATGTTGGGATTGATACGGTTATTATGATTCGTTCCGGTTATCGTAAATTCATTACTTACCCTTCGAAGCACTTGTTAAGCAAGGGTTGTTATATGCCTTCTGTTGATTTGTTGGATATGTTTCTTCGACTGGCAGAAAAATATCACATGAAGTTTTATTTTGGTTTATATGACTCTGGTAAGTATTGGGATACCGGTGATTTGTCGTGGGAGATTGAGGATAATAAGTATGTGATTGATGAAGTGTGGGATAAATACGGTGAAAAATATAAGAGTTTTGGTGGCTGGTATATTAGTGGTGAAATAAGCCGTAAGACGAAAGGCGCTATTGATGCCTTTCGTACAATGGGTAAACAATGCAAAGATGTATCCGGAGGTTTACCGACTTTTATTTCTCCATGGATTGATGGGAAAAAGGCTGTTATGGGAACAGGCAAGCTAACAAAAGAAGATGCTGTCTCTGTTCAGGAACATGAAAGGGAATGGAATGAAATTTTCGATGGCGTTCATGATGTGGTTGACGCTTGTGCCTTCCAAGATGGACATATTGATTATGATGAACTGGATGCTTTTTTTGCTGTAAATAAGAAATTGGCTGATAAATATGGTATGCAGTGCTGGACAAATGCCGAAACTTTTGACCGTGATATGCCCATTGATTTCTTGCCTATTAAGTTTGATAAGTTGCGTATGAAATTGGAAGCTGCCAAACGGGCAGGTTATGACAAAGCTATCACTTTTGAATTTTCTCATTTTATGAGTCCGCAATCGGCGTATTTGCAGGCAGGGCATTTATATAATAGGTATAAAGAATATTTTAATATAAGATGACATGAAAAACATAATAAGACAGTTATTGGTATTTTTTGTTTTTGTCGTCAGCTTAAATTTGGCGGCACAAACTCTACCTGTTATAACGGGACAGGTTAAATGTCAGGGACGTGGAGTTGCGAATGTAGTGGTTACAAATGGTTTCGATTGTGTTTCGACCGATGTTGCCGGCAAATATACTATTCCTTATCATCGTGATGCCCGTTTTGTATATGTTACTACTCCAGCAGGTTATTTGCCCCAACGGGATGGTAGCCTCCCTTTGTTTTATCAACGCATTACTAAAGGGACTTCTGTATATGATTTTTCTTTAGTCAAAAATTCTAAGAATGATGACAAGCATCTTTTCTTGGTTCAGGCCGATGTTCAGCTTGGAAAAGACGAAGATGTTACTGCTTATTCAGAATATCTGAGGGATGTGAAGGAATTTGTCGACAAATGTTCGAAATATGATTTATTTATGCTGGATTGTGGTGATATTGTAGGTAATGCCTTGTCGCTTTTTTCCTCATATAAAAAAGCATCGGACGTGTTGGATGTCCCTATGTATCGAGTGATTGGAAATCATGATATGGAATATGGAGTACGTTCTTACGAGCATTCGTATAAATCCTATGAAGAGAATTTCGGCCCTATTTATTATTCCTTTAACCGTGGAAAGGCTCATTATATCGTGCTTGATAACTGTTACTATATCAATAGGCATTACCGCTACATCGGTTATATTGATGAGCGTACTTTGCAATGGATTGAGAAGGATTTGGCCTTTGTGCCGAAGGACCATTTGGTGTTTGTTTCCATGCATATCCCTTCCAGTTCTACTAAGGAGCTGGAATTTAATGCGCTACTTCCTGATGAGACCAGTAATGCTTCAAGCTTGTATGACCTCTTGAAAGGGTACGAGGCACATTTGCTGACTGGTCATACCCATAACAACGGTAATGTTGTATTCAATGATAGCTTGATGGAACATAACACAGCAGCTGTATGCGGTACTTTTTGGAAGGCTGATATTTGCACCGATGGCACTCCCGCTGGTTATGGTGTATATGAAGTTGATGGAAACAAGCTGACTTGGCGTTATAAGAGTGCGGGGTATCCCATTGAACATCAATTCAGGGCTTATCCGGTAGGAGTTTCAGAGGATTACCCTGAGTATATTCTTGCGAATGTATGGAATTGGGATGAAAACTGGAAGGTAGAGTGGTATGAGAATGGGAAATGTATGGGTGAAATGGAGCATTTCACGGGCTTTGATCCGGAAGCAAAAGCCATTTGCTCGGATAAAAAGCGCGTAGAGTATGATTGGATTTCTCCGATAAAAACAGAACACATGTTTCGTGCTTTACCTAAAAATGGTAGTGCTTCAGTGGAGGTGTGTGTGACAGACCGTTTTGGTAATGTATATAAAGTTAAACTATAAACAATGATGAAGAAAAATGTAAATATCGGATATTTAGTATTTCTGTCCTTTGTTGCAGCCTTAGGAGGTTTTCTCTTTGGCTATGATACTGCTGTGATTTCTGGTACCATTGCCCAAGTGACTGTACTTTTTCATTTGGATACCTTGCAGCAGGGATGGTATGTGGGTTGTGCGCTGATAGGCTCTATTGTGGGTGTACTTTTTGCTGGCGTGTTGAGCGATAAGTTCGGTCGTAAACTGACGATGGTTCTTTCTGCTGTGTTGTTTTCCACTTCGGCCATAGGCTGTGCCATTTGTGCTAATTTCGATGAGTTGGTTGTATATCGTATTATTGGTGGTGTGGGTATTGGTGTTGTTTCTATTATATCTCCTTTGTATATCTCAGAAGTTTCTGTGGCCCAATACAGAGGACGTTTAGTCTCTTTGTACCAATTGGCCGTTACAGTAGGATTTTTGGGCGCTTATTTGGTAAATTTCCAGTTGCTTGGATATTCAGAAAGTCATGTCGTTTCTGGTATAGGTTTATTTGAAAAAATCTTTGTAGCTGAAGTATGGCGTGGCATGTTGGGGATGGAAACACTACCAGCTCTTTTGTTTTTTACCATTATCTTTTTTATTCCCGAAAGCCCTCGTTGGTTGATTTTGAAAGGTAGAGAAGAACGTGGTCTTAATGTTTTGCAACGAATTTACAACTCGGCTGAGGAGGCTATGAACCAGATGAACGAAACCAAATCTGTTGTATCAGAAACTAAATCCGAGTGGGCATTATTGTTGCAGCCTGGCATTCTGAAAGCTGTGATAATCGGTGTTGCCATTGCCATATTGGGACAGTTCATGGGTGTGAATGCCGTATTGTATTATGGTCCTTCTATTTTTGAAAAAGCTGGGCTTTCCGGTGGTGATTCTTTGTTTTATCAAGTGTTGGTTGGCTTGGTTAATACGTTGACTACTGTCTTGGCACTTGCTATTATTGATAGAGTGGGACGTAAGAAGTTGGTATATTATGGCGTTTCAGGGATGGTTCTTTCTTTGTTGCTTATCGGTATTTACTTTTTGTGGGAAGAGAGTTTGGAGTTGTCAAGTCTTTTCTTGTTGGTTTGCTTCTTGTCTTATGTGTTTTGTTGTGCTGTATCTATTTGTGCAGTGGTATTTGTGCTTCTTTCAGAAATGTATCCTACCAAAGTACGTGGTTTGGCTATGTCTATAGCAGGATTTTCTCTTTGGATTGGAACATATTTAATTGGGCAGTTGACTCCTTGGATGCTCCAGAATCTTACCCCCGCCGGAACATTCTTCTTGTTTGCTGCAATGTGTGTGCCTTATATGCT
The DNA here is from genome assembly GCF_003436255.1 of Bacteroides sp. D20. Taxonomy (NCBI): domain Bacteria; kingdom Pseudomonadati; phylum Bacteroidota; class Bacteroidia; order Bacteroidales; family Bacteroidaceae; genus Bacteroides; species Bacteroides sp. D20. The sequence continues at coordinate 430,982 of NZ_QSOO01000001.1, forward strand.
CATTGTATGGAAACTTGTACCGGAAACGACTGGCAAATCTTTGGAAGAGATAGAACGGTATTGGACACGTATGAAATAAATTGACCTTATGAACTAAAATATAAAAAAAATATGGACTTTAAAAAATTAGCAACACAGTATAAGGATGAACTGATGAATCATATTCTTCCTTTTTGGCTTGAATGTTCTCAAGATCATGAATATGGTGGATATTTTACATGCTTGGATCGTCAAGGCAATGTATTTGATACGGATAAATTTATTTGGTTGCAGGGACGTGAGGTATGGATGTTTTCGATGCTTTATAATAAGGTAGAGAAGCGTCAAGAGTGGTTAGATTGTGCCATTCAAGGAGGAGAATTCTTGAAAAAGTATGGTCACGATGGTAACTATAACTGGTATTTCTCATTGGACAGACAAGGAAATCCATTAGTTGAGCCTTATAATATTTTTTCATATACGTTTGCTACGATGGCATTTGGGCAGTTAAGCTTAGCCACAGGGAATGAAGAGTATGCAGAAATTGCCAAGAAAACGTTTGATATAATCTTGTCGAAGGTTGATAATCCCAAAGGGCATTGGAATAAGTTGCATGCAGGTACACGTGATTTGAAGAACTTTGCATTGCCAATGATTTTATGCAATTTGGCTTTGGAGATAGAACATTTGCTGGATGAGGATTATCTGGAAAAGACCATGGAAGTCTGTATCCATGAGGTTATGGAAGAATTTTATCGTCCGGAATTAGGAGGTATTATTGTTGAAAACATACAAATGGACGGACAGCTTTCCGATTCGTTCGAGGGAAGACAAATTACTCCCGGACATGCAATTGAAGCCATGTGGTTTATCATGGATTTAGGGAAACGTTTGGGGCGTTTGGACTTGATAGAAAAGGCGAAAAATACCACTTTGACTATGCTCGATTACGGCTGGGATAAAGAGTTCGGAGGTATTTATTATTTTATGGATCGTAAAGGTTGTCCTCCTCAACAATTGGAGTGGGATCAGAAGCTTTGGTGGGTACATATCGAGACTCTGATTTCTCTATTGAAAGGGTATCATTTGACTGGCGACCAGCAATGTTTGGAGTGGTTTAATAAAGTGCATGATTATACATGGACTCATTTTAAAGATACAGAACATCCTGAATGGTTTGGATACCTGAATAGAAGAGGTGAAGTTTTGCTTCCGCTGAAAGGTGGAAAATGGAAAGGATGTTTCCATGTTCCCAGAGGATTGTATCAGTGTTGGACTGTTTTGGAGGAAATAGCAAATTCATAAATAGAATCTGTATGAGCAAAATCATAGTAGTAGGCAGTTCAAATACGGATATGGTAGTGCATACCTCCCATTTACCAGCACCGGGAGAGACAATCCTTGGTGGTAAGTTTCTTATGAATCAGGGTGGTAAAGGAGCAAATCAGGCAGTTGCAGTGAAGCGATTGGGGGGTGACTTGTTATTTGTGGCGAGAGTGGGCAATGATGTTTTGGGACAGCAGACCTTGCGTGTTTTTCAAAATGAAGGCATAGAAACAAGCTATATTGCTTTAGATAATGAAACTCCATCCGGAGTTGCGTTGATAAGCGTGGACCAATATGCTGAAAATTGTATTGTTGTGGCTTCGGGGGCTAATATGTTACTTGGACAAGAGGATATTGACAGTATGGAAAAAGAGATGTTGGTTGGAGATATATTATTGATGCAACTGGAAATTCCTCTTTCAACTGTAGAATATGCTGCACGGAAGGCTTATGAAAAGGGAGTGAAAGTTGTATTGAATCCTGCTCCTGCCTGTTCTTTGCCGGAATCTTTGTTCCAATATTTATATATGATAACTCCCAATCGGATAGAGGCTGAAATGCTGACCGGAGTTAAGATAAACAGCAAAGAAGACGTGGCTATGGCGGCTGGTGTCTTGTATCGGAAAGGTGTGAAAAATATAATAATAACTTTGGGTAGCGAAGGAAGCTTTGTAAGAGAAGGAGAAAAAACTTATTATGTAGATGCCTACAAAGTGGTTCCGGTTGATACTACGGCCGCAGGAGATACTTTCAATGGAGCTGTTTGCGTGGGTGTTTCCGAAGGGATGAGCTTGGAACAAGCAGTATTGTTTGCATCTAAAGCTTCTTCTATTTCTGTTACAAGAATGGGGGCTCAATCATCTATTCCTTATCGGAAAGAGTTGGATATGAATAATTTAGTTTAATCTGTTAAAAGAAGAATATTGTGGATAGACGTCATTTTTTATCAATGTTAGGTCTGGGAGCAGTTGGTTTGACTCTGCCGGGAGTAGCTCAAGCAGATATTTTAAAGCAAGCAGCTGCCAATCCGAATATAAAACCTATTTCCGGTTCTTGGTTTGAATTTCAGCATCCGGGAGGTAAAGAAGGAGTATATTGGGACAAAGACTTAAGACAGTTTACTGCTGCCCAGTGGAGAGAAAAAATTCGTGAAATCAGTGAGACCGGTATGGAATATTTGGTGATGATGAATGTGGCTGCTCACGGCAAAGCTTTTTTTGATACGAAATTGGCTCCTAAATTTGAAATGGGTTGTGAAGATCCTATTGAAACAGTCCTTTCTGCGGCAGATGAGTTTGGTGTGAAGTTCTTTGTGAGCAATGATTATTGGGGACCGGATCTTGATGCTCATCGGATGATGACAGATAGGGAACTGGGTAAGAAAAGGAATCAATCAATGGAAGAAATCTATAAGAAATATGGGCATCACAAGAGCTTTTATGGGTGGTATTTCCCTAATGAATCGTGGTTAGATCCTTATTTTTGTGATTTTGTGATACCTTATGTCAATGAGTGTGCGCAAGTGGCTAAGTCGTTGAATGCTAACTGTGTGAATATAATAGCTCCATACAATATAAAGAAAGAAAAATGTGATGATTATTTTGTGAGACAGCTTGAACAACTCAATGTGGAAATCGTGGCCTATCAGGATGGAGTGGGAGTAGGTGCAACCAGATTGGAAGATTCTGCCCGTTATTATGAGAATTTGTCAAAAGCGCATCAAAAGGCAGGGCGTTCCAGAATATGGGCTGATATGGAGTTGTTTTACTTTGAACAGACCACTCATGGCAGTTTACTTCCAGCGGACTTTAACAATAGAATAATTCATCAAATGGAAGCTATTTCACCTTTCGTGGACAAAATTTTGGTTTACCAATATCTTGGAATCATGAACAAACCCCAATCTAAGGCTCATGCCGGATTAAGAGGAGAGACGGTAAGGTTATATAATCAATATATGGATTGGTATAACAAACAAAATTTTAAATGAATAGGAATGATATGAAAAGAATTGTATACTTTTTAGTTTCTCTGTTGGGATTTACCAAACTGGCAGCACAAGATCCTGCTGATTTTGTTCTTCCATCTATTATAAGTGATCATGCAGTGATGCAACGTGATGCCGAAGTAAAGCTTTGGGGATGGTGTCCCAGTGTTTGGGATTTGAAGATTGTATGTAGTTGGGCTCCCAATGATACGGTTCATGTATCTTCTGATAAATATAAGTATTGGGAAACTTATATAAACACTCCCAAGGCCGAAGGACCGCACGCCATTCGGTTTTATGGTTGGGAAGGTAAACTTTGCGCAGAAGTGAAAGACATTCTGATGGGAGAAACTTGGCTTTGTTCCGGTCAGTCAAATATGGAGTATTGCTTTAAGTGGCGTGTAGATGACATCACCGATAGAAGTACACTGTTTGACAATAAAAAGATTCGTTTTTTCAAGGTGGCTAAGTCATCCTCCGCGTATCCGGTTGAAAGAATTCAGGGAAAGTGGGAAATTTGTTCTCCCGAAACTGCAGAAGATTTTAGCGTAGTGGCTTTTTGCTTTGGAAAAAGGCTGAATGAAGAATTGGGTAATCTTCCTATCGGGTTGATAGGCTCTTATTGGGGAGGTACAGCCATTGAGCCTTGGATGGACGAATTTACATTGCGTCATGAGAAATTGGAAGAAAAGACTAAAGCATTGACTGCCGGATGGGCACCGACTGCAAATTCTTCTCTTTACAATGCAATGATTCATCCCATTATAAACTACACTATTGCCGGGGTTGTCTGGTATCAAGGAGAAGCCAATAATGAAAGGCATCAGGATTATGGAGTTATGTTTGATGCTATGATTAGAGGTTGGCGTAATGCTTTTCATCATTATTTGCCTTTCTATTTTGTCCAGATAACTCCTTGGAGTGGTTATGCGGATAAAAATGCTGCATATTTGCGTGAACAACAAGCCGATGTGGCTGCTACATTGAGAAATACTGGTATGGTTGTGGCGGGAGACTTAGTAAACGACCTAACAGATATTCATCCGAGTCTGAAGAGACAAGTAGGAGAACGATTAGCTAATATGGCTTTGAAAAATAGTTATCATAAAGAGGATATACAACCGTATTCGCCTATGCTAAAATCCTTTAGAGTAGATGGTCGTAAAGTAATAGTAACAACTACCGCTATTGGCAAACTTGCTTGCAAGGATAAGGTCATTCGTCACTTTGAGGTCCTGGATAAAGAGGGTAATTTGCATCCGGCTAAGGCTTCTATATTAAAGAATGGAGATATCAGTGTCATTGCCGATAAGGTGAAGGAACCGGTAGGAGTACGTTATTGTTTTTCCAATGATGCTATGCCTAATTTATTTGATAGTAACGGATTACCTTTGGCTCCATTTAGAACAGATCGTAAAAAATGAAAAAGTCTTTATTATATTTAATTTGTTGTTTTATTTGCTTCTCTGCTTTTTCTCAAGCTTCTGATTTGAAGTTTCGTGACGGGAAGTTCAAGATTGTTCAGTTGACAGACCTGCATTGGGTAGAGAGTGATTCTTATAAATTGAAGAATGACAGCACTTGTCATTTGATTCGTGAAGTTATTCGTATAGAAGATCCCGATTTGGTTGTTCTTACAGGTGATGTAGTAGTTTCCTGGAATGCTAAGAAAGGATGGGAGAAATTGACCAAAATATTTGGGGAAACCAAAACTCCTTTTGTTGTGACCTTTGGTAATCATGATGAAGAAACGGATATGAACAATGCTCAGATATTGGACTATCTGTGTACACGACCTTATAACCTGACTTATGATGCTGAAAAAGGACTTTCGGGCTCGGGCAATTGCATGTTGACCGTCCGTTCTTCTGATGCTACATCTGAAAAATGGGTACTCTATTTCTTCGATTCTCACAATAATACCAAAGACCGTTCTTTTGGTTATTATGATTGGATTAAGCATAATCAGATAGAGTGGTATAGGAAAAGTAGCAGTCGGGTTACCGCTCGCAACAAGCGCATATTGCCTTCCTTGGCTTTCTTCCATATTCCTCTGCCAGAGCATGAAACGGCAAGGTGGACATGCCGGGAGTTTGGCGAGAAGCAGGAGGGTGTTTGTGCTCCAAGTGTAAATACCGGATTGTACTCCTCGTTTATAGAAAAGAGGGATGTTATTGGGGTGTTTGTAGGTCATGACCATAATAATGACTATATGGTTGATTTAGACGGTAACATAACTTTGGCCTATGGTCGGAAGACGGGTTATCCTTCTGCCTATAATGAAACGCTTAGCCGAGGGGTACGTGTCATTAATCTGCATGAAGACGAATCGGTTTTTGATACTTATATAAGAGATTTGAAAGGAACTTATTTTCATTATCAATTTGAGCAGAAAAATAAGGGCAGTAATATTCCTCGTTTCAGTGGTTCCTTTGTGCAAGAGTTTTTGGTAGCAAATTGGGACAACGAACGTTGGAATCAGGAAATGGATATGCTGAAAGAAGCTGGCATGAAGTACTTGATCTATGCACCTGCATTGCTGGTAGATGAAAAGGGGAAAACAACTACAAATTATCCGTCTGCTCTGACGAAGAAGAAGCAAGGCAATAGAACGCTTGAAAAGTGTTTGCAAAGTGCGCAAAAAAATGGCATTAAAGTATTTGTAGGATTAAACTTTAATGAACGTTGGTGGAAAGTGGATTATGATGCTCGCTGGTTACTGGAGCAAATGGAAATGGGTAATAAGGTGGCAGATGAGCTTGTTGTTTTGTATAAAGAAAAGTATCCGGATGCCATGTATGGTTGGTATTGGGTTTGGGAGGTAGACAACTTGAACTGTATGACTTCTGAGCGTCAATCAATTTTGGCAGAGGCATTGAATACGAATTTGAATCATCTTTCTGAGATTGCTCCGGAAATGCCCCTTATGTTGTCTCCGTTTATGAATTACAAGGTAGGTGGAAATGCTGAAGAATGTGGCAAGATGTGGACGAACGTCTTTGCGCAAACCGACTTCCGTCCGGGAGATATATTCGCTCCTCAGGATTGTGTCGGTGCAGGTGGACTGAATTTGGATAATTTGTGGGAATGGTTTTCTAATTTGAAGAAGGCTGTCAATACTAAACCTGGGCTGAAGTTTTGGGGAAATGTAGAGACATTCGATCAGCGCTTTTGGACTAGCGCTCCTTTAGAAAGGGTTCAAAAACAGTTAGAGATTGTAAATGGCTATGTTGGCAATTTGATTTGTTTTGCATACAATCATTACAATAGCCCGTTTGTAGTTAATCCGGCGTATCATCAGGCATATCTTCAATATTGCCGGACGGGATGTTTGCCTATAATGGATATTCCTGAAAAAGTGAAGAATGCTGCTGTACGAAAGGTGGCTAAGGGAATTGAAGTTTCTTGGATACCGAATGAAATGAAAGCAGTTGACGGATATAGTATCTATCGTGATGGGCAGTTGATTATGAAATTACAAATACGTGACGGACAACTTCCGAGAACTTTTGTTGATGCAGAAGGTACAGTAGATAATGTTTATGAAGTAGCTGTTTATAATGTGATTGGTAAAGAATCTGCTAAAGTAAAAGCTGAATAACAATTGTAAAATTGATAAATATGAAGAATGTAACTTTTATTATTTGGGCTTTTGTTGTACTGTGTGCAGGATGCAGTTCTTCCACTTCAGTTGTGCAAGATGAAGTCTCTATGACTAAAAAACAATTGGCTGATAAAGTGAAAGGTGGTTGGGCAGCGAAAACCATTGGTTGTACCTATGGAGGACCGGTTGAATTTCTGCATAATGGTACTATGATTCAAGACTATACTCCCATAAAATGGTCCAAAGATAGAGTGAAATATTATTATGATACATTTCCCGGATTGTATGATGATATATATGTGGATATTGTATTTGTGAATGTGTTCGACCGTTTGGGTTTAGAGGCACCGGCCGATTCTTTTGCTGTTTCGTTTGCTGATGCCGGATTTCCTTTGTGGCATGCCAACCAAGTTGCAAAATATAATATTAAGCAAGGCATTATGCCCCCCATGTCCGGACATTGGTTGAATAATCCTCATGCAGATGATATTGACTATCAGATAGAAGCAGATTTTGCAGGTCTAATGTCACCGGGCATGCCTAATACTGCTTCTGAAATTTCAGATAAAATCGGTCACATCTTTACGTATGGCGACGGCTGGTATGGTGGTGTGTATGTGGGCGCTCTATATTCCATGGCTTTTGTTTCAGATGATATGGAGTATGTGGTAGAAGAGGCATTGAATACAATTCCCGAGCAAAGTGATTTTTATGCTTGCATAAAAGATGTGATTGGTTGGTATCGGCAATATCCAGATGACTGGAAACAGACTTGGTTTGAATGCCAGAAGAAGTGGACTTCGGAAGTGGGGTGTCCCGATGGCGTTTTTGTTCCGTTTAATATTGATGCCAAGATAAATAGTGCCTATGTGGCTATAGGTCTGTTATATGGCAAGAAAGATTTTTATCAGACTATTGATATTTCGGCACGTTGTGGGCAAGATTCTGATTGTAATGCGGCTACTGCTGCCGGTATATTGGGTACAATGCTTGGATATAGTAATATTCCGGAATTATGGAAAGAAAGTCTTTACGAAGTAGAGGACATCCCATTTGCCTATACGGAAGTTTCGCTGAATAAGCTTTATGAGTTAAGTCTGAAACAAGCTTTGCAGGTGATAGAGCAAGAAGGAGGTTCTGTTCAGGGAGAGCAGGTTGTTATTAAAACGCAACAGCCGGTTGCTGTAAAGTATGAGAAAGCTTTTGAAGGTCATTATCCGGCAGAGAAGAAAGCTGTTAACCTTTTGTTACAGGATGCTACAGAGTTTATGTTTGATGGTAACGGATTTGTTTTGAAAGGATATGTGAAGTGTGCTGATGAATCGTATGTTGCGAGTGTTGCGATGTATATAGATGGCGCTTTAGCAGAAACTGCCAATCTTCCCGTTGCTAAATCTACTTCTATAGATGACAGAAGGGTTGATTCGTTTCATAAATACCAGTTGCCTGATGCAGCGCACACGGTTGTTTTGAAATGGTTGAATCCTCGTACGGATGCACAAGTTTATTTAGGTGAGGCGGTTATTTATTCCAGCCAGCCCAATCAATTAACCTATAAATAATTAATTGTAATGTATATAGTTGAAAATTATGGATTGGCAGTAGCTCTTTGTTGGGTTACCATGCTTTGCTGGGGCTCTTGGGGGAATACTCAAAAGCTGGCAGCGAAAACTTGGCGATATGAACTTTTTTATTGGGATTATGTCGTTGGAATTCTTCTCTTCTCTTTGATATGGGGATTTACTTTAGGAAGTACGGGCGAAGCTGGTAGAGGCTTTGTCGATGATTTGCTTCAGGTTGATATCTCTAATTTGGTGAGTGCGTTTTTGGGAGGTGTCATTTTTAATGCATCCAACATTTTGTTATCTTCTTCCATGTCATTGGCTGGTATGTCTGTCGCTTTCCCCGTAGGCGTTGGGTTAGCTCTGGTATTGGGTGTATTTATAAATTACTTTAGTGCTCCTCAAGGTGATGCAACTGTTTTGTTTTCTGGAGTATTTCTGATTGTACTTGCTATTATTTTTAATGGTATAGCTTCTGGGAAAGTTGCTAAAGGAGGAACATACCAGGCAATGAGGAAAAAAGGGATTATTATAGCTGTGTGTGCAGGTATATTGATGGCATTTTTCTATCGTTTTGTAGCGGCTGCTATGGATTTAGAGAATCTGGAAACGCCGACTGCGGGTATGATGACTCCTTATTCAGCATTGTTTGTGTTTGCAGTGGGTATTTTTGTCAGCAACTTTTTCTTCAATACATTGGTCATGAAGAAACCCTTTGTCGGCAAGCCGATAGCGTATAGTGACTATTTCAGTGGAAATATGAAGACACATCTTGTTGGAATTCTGGGAGGAACCATCTGGGCATTGGGGACTGCTTGTAGTTATATTGCTGCAGGGAAAGCTGGTGCAGCTATCTCCTATGCTTTGGGACAAGGTGCCACTATGGTTGCTGCCTTATGGGGAATATTTATCTGGAAAGAATTCAAGGGCGCATCTAAGTCAATAAATATGCTGCTTGTATTTATGCTGATACTTTTCCTTTCAGGCTTGGGGTTGATAATTATATCTGGTGGTAATTAAATTCTTTATTTTAAATAATATACTATGAGACAAAAAAAACAAATGAAAATGTTGGGACTATTGGGATTGTTGGCTGCATTACCGATAATTTCTGCATGTGCGGGAAATAAGGGTTCTGACGAATCTCGAAAAGAAAAAATGGTCCAATCGGTTTCTGTGGTACAGCCTATTACGGGTACATGGATTAATTTAGCCTACAAGGATGTGCGGAATAAGTATACTAATCCACAACATTTTGATAATATGGATCCTAAATTATGGACTGCTAAAGTGCGTGAATTGGCTAACATGGGGATTGAATATTTGGTGTTCATGGAGGTTGCTAATGAAGGGAAAGCATATTATCCGTCAAAGTTGATGCCGTGGTTATATAATGATAAATTGCAAAGCCCCGTTGATGCGATTCTTGACGAAGCTGCCAAACATGGCATGAAGGTTTTTATGAGTACCGGTTGGGCAAAAGATCAGGATGATAATCTGCTTGATCCAGTGATTAAGGAGCGTCAGCTTCAGATTATGGAGGAATTGGCATCTCTCTATAAAAATCATAAAGCTTTCTATGGCTGGTATCTTCCGGTTGAAGATTGTCTTTGCCCTATCTTTGCCGAGCATGCTGTTCAGTCAGTAAATGCATTGACAGAGAAGGCTCATTCTTTGACTCCCGGAAAGAAGACCTTGATTTCTCCGTATGGTATTGGTCTGTCCGAATTTGATCATCCTGATTTTGAGAAGCAGATGGCAAAATTGAAAGTCGATATTATTGCTTATCAAGATGAGGTGGGATGTGTACGTGACAAATTTACTCTTCCTCGCTTGAAAAAGAATTGGCAAAGGATGCGCGATATTCACAATCGCCTGAATATTGAGATGTGGGCGAACTGCGAAACCTTTACTTGGGAAGAGGGAACCAATGACCGCCAATCTGCTTTGATTCCGGCTGCTTATTCCCGTTTGCTGTCACAGCAGGTAGCGGCTTCGGTTGCTGGTGTCGACAAAATAATTTCGTTTATGTTCGGTGGAATTATCGAAGACCCAAAGTCTGCTTATCAATTGGGACAACCTGTGTGGTCTAATAATTTATACAACAATTATATGGCTTGGAAAGAAGGTGACAGTTTTTGGAAATTATTTGAAGCTGCTTTGCTTGACAAGTTGGTCAATTCAGCCAAATCGGAAATGATTGGTAAAGTTGATATGAAGGCACTGGCAGATGGTCGGGTAGCCGAAGAGGATAGTGGAGACAGCCGTTGGGTAAGGTTTGAAAAAGGTCATCATGAGGTAGTGATTGATTTGCAAAAGAATACTTCGCTTCAAAAGGTGCTGGTACGTACTTTGAACTATAATCAGGAAAAGATAGGTGCTCCTTTGAAGGTTTATGTTTACACTTCTCAAGATGGCCAGACTTATAATCTGGCTTCAATAAAGGATACTCCGTATTTTCCTAACAACAAGCATGATGCTTGGATTGACGCAGTCTTGATTGATAATTTAAAAGAAAAGACACGTTATGTGAAAGTTGCTTTTGACGCTTTGGAAAATGTGTATATGGATGAGATTTTTGTAAATCCAAGTATTCGTTAACCGGGTAATATAATGAAGGAATAATAGGGTCATCCGGAAAATATGAAATATAGTTTGAGATGAATTGATATTATATGGGAATGAAGCCGCCCGGATATGGAAGATGCAGCCATCTTAAACAGATATGTCTAAGTAGAAAAAGTATGATTTCAGGCTAATAGAAACGTCAATTATCGCATTTCATTAATATAATAAAGTGCGATATAAAAAACAATACAATGAAAAAAATCTTAATTTATTAATCCAAAAATGAATCTATGAAAAGATTACACAAAACTATGAATCGAATTGTCGGAGTGCTTTTAATGGCACTTATGATGGTTCCAAGTGGTTTGAAAGCTGAGACGGCAGAAATGCTTCAAACTTCTAAAATTACGGGTGTAGTAATTGACGATTTCGGCGAGCCGATAATCGGTGCTACTGTTCGTGTGAAGAATGCACAGAATGGCGCTGTAACAGATGTTAATGGACGTTACTCTGTAAATGCTACTAAAAATGCGACATTGGTTTTTTCTTTTATTGGCTATAGAACACAAGAGGTAGCTGTTAAGGGTAGGACTACTGTTAATGTAACTTTGAAAGAGGACAGCCAAATGTTGGAAGAAACAGTTGTTATTGGTTATGGTGCTGTTCCTAAAAGAGATTTAACGGGATCTGTATCTTCTTTAAAGAGCGAAGATTTGCTGAAAACAAACCCTGTGAGTGTGAATCAAGGTTTGCAAGGCAAAATGGCAGGTGTAAATGTGTCCCAGTCTGACGGAGCCCCGGGTGCCGGTATAAATATCCAAATTCGTGGTGCCAATTCGTTTACTACCAGTACAGAGCCTTTGTATGTAGTCGACGGTATGCCGTATTCTATGGGTGAAGGACGTACAACGGATTATGGTATGAAACAGAGTAATAATCCATTGAGTACCATTAGTCCACAAGATATATTATCTATTGAAGTTTTAAAAGATGCATCTGCTACCGCTATTTATGGTTCTCGTGCTGCCAATGGTGTTGTGCTTATTACTACTAAATCCGGTGCTGAGGGAAAGGCAAAAGTTCAGCTTTCTGCTAACCTTAGCATCTCTAATCCGGTAAAACGTATTGATGTGCTCGATGCTTGTGATTACGCTTTGTACCGTAATGAACGTATCACGAATGGTCTCTTGTATGACGGTTACTCTGAGGCAGACAGCCAATTGGAATATCCTTTGGTGGGATATTGGGCTCCGGTGAAAGCTCCGGATCCTATTACAGGAGAAATGGTTGTAGTAGGTCAGGAGTATAAGCCAAGTCCATGGGATTACCGGAAGGGTTTTGTCGAAAAAGAAGGAGGACCGGTACGTTATGGAACAAATTGGCAGGATGAAATTTTTCAGACAGCAATAAGCCAAGATTATAATGTTACAGTATCGGGTGGTGATAAGAAAGGTAACTATATGTATTCCGGTGGTTATACTGACCAGCAGGGTGTGATTGTTAATTCTTATTATAGACGTTATACAGCGAGAGCTAACAACAGCCGTAAAATCAATGATTTTTTAGAGTTAGGTACTAACATCAGTTTTGCAACTTCCGATAATCGTTTGGCACGTACCAATAGTGAAACGTATGGTGTAATTCCTGCAGCTATTTCGTTTAATCCTACTCGTCCGGTATTCGATCCCAATAAAGACTCTGGCTTTTCGGAAGATTTCTCTACCGGTTTGGCTAATCCTTATTTGACTGTACATACGGAGAAGAATATCCAAGAGACGTTGAATGTATTTATCTCAAGCTTTGGTGAATTGAAGTTTACCGACTGGTTGAAATTCCGTCAGAATTTTGGTTACGGTTATAGCTATTATGAACGTAATACCTATAATAACCGTTGGACCGGTGCGGGTATAGCTCCTACAAATGGTTATGCAACGAAGTCAGATGATGCTTATGAAAGCATTTCGACAGAGTCTTTGTTGACTTTCAACAAGAAGTTTGGAGTTCATGGCATTAATGCTGTGCTTGGTATGACTTATGAAAACAGCATGTGGCATAGTAAGTGGATGGCTGCATCTAATTTCCCGAACGATATGACTGAAGACAACGTCATTGAAGCAGGAACTAAGGACCGTCGTATGGAAAGTAGTCGTGGAAAGTCTCAGCTGATGTCCTATCTGTTCAGAGCCAATTATAATTTGCTGGACCGTTATTTATTCACTTTTTCTATGCGTCGTGACGGTTCCAGTAAATTGTCAGAGTTAAATCGTTGGAATAACTTCTATTCGGGAGCCGTTGCTTGGCGTTTGTCTGATGAGTCTTTTGTAAAGCAGCTGAATTTCTTCGATGACTTGAAATTGCGTGTCAGTGCCGGACAGACCGGAGGTCAGGGGGTCAGTGCCTATGCTACCCGTTCCCGTTTTGTTGTTTCTAACTACGGTATGGGTGGTTCATTGCAGAGTGGTATGGCAGAATCCCGCTGGGGAGGACCTGCAGCAGCTCTTCTGAAATGGGAGACAACCAATCAGTTTGACATAGGTTTGGACATTGCTTTCTTGAATAACCGTGTTAATTTGACAGTAGATGCCTATTATAAGAAGACAAAAGACCTATTGTTGGATAAGCTTATTCCTATGAGTTCCGGTTTTAGCCGTATTCAGGCAAACTATGGTAATGTAACAAATAAAGGGTTGGAAATTTCCGGTCATTTCATTCCTGTAAAGGCACGTAATTTCTTGTGGTCTATAGATGCCAATATTTCATTCAACCGTAATAAGGTGGGTGGTTTGGATGCCGACCAATATTCTGATGTGGCTTGGGGTATTGAGAACATGTTCTTGGTACGTAATGGTGAGCCTATCGGTACTCTATATGGGTATGTGGAAGATGGCTTTTATGACAATGAGGCCGAAGTCCGTGCAGATCCGTTGTATAGAAATGAGACGGACTCTAAGGTTAAAAGCATGGTAGGTGAAGTGAAATACAAGAATCTTGATGACGATCCTGTAATTGATAATCGAGACCGTCAGATTATAGGTAATACCAACCCGGATTACCAATATGGTATAACCAATACATTGGAATGGAAGAACTGGACATTCAGTTTCTTCTTGCAGGGTACACAAGGTAATGACGTGTTGAATGTCAATCTTAAGAAATTTGATATGGCCAGCGTGGATAATATGCCTTATTTTATTTATAACAATCGTTGGACTGCCGAAAATAGGGCAAATGCCAAATGGCCGCGTGCCAATAGAACCAGTACACGTTCTATGAGGGCATCTGACCGTTACATTGAGGATGGATCTTACTTGCGTTGCAAGAATGTCAGCTTGAGCTACCGTTTCCGCCATCCGATGAAGTTTGTGGAGAGTATTAATTTGGTTGCCAGCGTTTCCAATCTATTTACAATTTCCGGTTATAGTTGGATGGACCCTGATGTGAATTCATTTGGTAGTGACCCTAAACGCAGAGGTGTGGATATGGCTTCTTATCCAAGTGCCCGTACATTTAATTTTGGTGTTCAAATTGGATTTTAAATAATGATGACTATGAAATTTAAGAATATATTAATGGCATTGGGCTTAGGCTCCATGTTGATGACTTCTTGTACGTTGGATGAAGAAGTATATACATTTATTTCAGGTGAAGACTTGTCTGCTGATGGTGAGTATGAACTGTTGGTAAATGGCGCTTACCAACCGTTGGCCTGGATGTTTGAATGGGGTAGTTATGATTCTGCTACTAATTATGATAATGACTATCAGACAGGGCCGGGTTGGGCTTTTAAAGAAACCGGTACCGGTAACTTTTATAACAATGGTAGTATAAATAATGTGTTTGCATATTATTCAACCGCCATTCATCGTGCCAATTACCACTATTATCTGATTGACAAGATGACCAATGTACCTGAGAAAGCCAAGAATAATGCGTTGGGTGAACTTCGTTTTCTCAAGGCATGGTCGGAGTTTGAATTAGTACGTCGTTTTGGTGGTATTCCTTTGTTTAAAACTTCTATTGGTGAAGGTAACAGCAGTTACCAGCCCAGAGCTTCCGTCAAGGAAGTGTATGAGGACATTATAGCCAATTTAAAGGAGGCTGAAACGTTGCTGATGCCTCGTACAGACTCGGATTATAAGAAAGGGCATGTATTTCGTGCGTCAGCCAAGTCGCTGTTGGCTTTAGTCTATGCTACGATTGGTTCTGCTTCGATGGAGAGTGGCAAAGTCATGGTAAAGGGTGGTCCCGGCAAGGTTACGAATCCGGATGGAACAGAATCGGCATTGATGCCTCAGGAAATCTGGCATAACAAGATTCGTCTTCCGGGATATGAAGAGTTCAATTCTCAGGAGTATTACAAACTGGCCAAAGAGAAAGCAGCCGAAGTGATTGCAGAAGGAGAGTGTGTGTTGGCTTCTAGTCAGAAAGAATTATGGAAAATCGACAATAAGAACGGGCCGGAATTCCTGTTTACATTACAGACTTATCCCGAAGGGGATAATCTTGCCGGAAACTATATCAGCGAATCGTATTACGGCTATTGGAAAGAGGATAGAACTCTGGGTTCTGGTTATTATACTTATCGCGATCACTGGCTACAGATGTTCGATGATTGGAAAGATGAACGTATTACATGGGGCATTCTGCACCGTTACCCCGATTCTTATAACGAAGAACTGGGCATTTATACCTGGCGTTACTACCCGTTGCGTGACAGTGTATACGTGAACCGTGAAGAGGCTCCGTATGCCGACCAGGGTATTGGAGCTTATCAGAAGACCGACCAGCCTACGTATGGTGCTTATTACGGTTCTCGTTTTACTAAGTTTACGGCAGTGACGGGTGAAATTGACGGTAATCGTAAAGACTTTAACTGGCCTTTTATGCGTTACGCAGAAGTGCTGTTACTGTATGCGGAAGCTGATAATGAATTGAATGGACCTACCCAAGATGCATTCTCTAAGATTGAATTGTTGAATAAGCGTAACAATAGTACGCTGGTAAGCAAGCGTCATGAGAAGATTCCGTTTACGAAAGAAACTTTCCGTTCGTTTATCTTGGAAGAGCGTGCTAAAGAGTTTGCAGTTGAGGGGAATCGTCGTACCGATTTGATTCGTTGGGGTATTTATTTATCGGTAATGAATGCTATCGGTATGGATGAAAACGGTAATTTGAAGAGACGTGAGGAGAAGCATTGGCTGATGCCCCTTCCGCCCGATGAAATTAACGGTAACCCTTATATTGAGAAAAATAATCCCGGATGGTAATCCTATTTATTAACTATATGATGAAAAATACAATGAAAAAGATATTGAGTTTTAGGAAGATGTATCTCGTCGGTGCTCTTCTTATGGGAATTTCTTGGACATCTTGCTCTGACGATAACGGAGTTGCACTTCCTATTGAACTGACCAATGTGACCACCATTGCTGATATGAATACCACCATTGAAGAAGCTGCTTTGGGGGATTTTATAGCTGTTCATGGAACCGGTTTGGATGTTCATAATATCGATTCTATTTTGATTGATGACATTAAGCTGGATATGCAAGAGGTATATACAGAAGATGATATTCTGTTTATAAAGATACCGGTAAAGCTGGCAACCAAGAAAACCGATAAAATAAGTATTTATAATACGGCCGGTTGTTTTGAAATTCCTTTTAAAACGGTAGCGCCCAATTTAAAGCTTTCCCGCATGTTCAATGAATATACGGCACCGGGTGATACGATTATGATTTATGGAGATTTCTTCAACCTCTATGAAATAGATTCGCTCAATGCTGTTGTCGATTTCAATGGAAAGGTATCTCCGGTCATTAAATCGGCTAATAATTATCTGACTGCTAAAGTACCGGTTGATGTAGATAAGAACATAAAAATTAAAGTGAAAGGGGTGAAGTATAATGTTGAGGCGGTATGCCCCGGACGTTACTACGATTGTGATTTTATGATTATGGACTTTGACGAATATTTGCCCAGTTCTATGACAAATGTGGTGACTGATGAGAAAGATCCACAACGGTTGAGCGGTAACTTCTTGAGAATAGATGATAAATCTGAATATAGCTCTTGGTGGTATATTGCAGAAAGAGGCGATATACCTTATACTGATGATATGTTAGGACTTGAATCATGTAAGAATTATGTGGTGAAATGTGAATTCCGCACATCCAATCAATTCATCAAGGACAGAATAAGGTTCTGTAATTATCTTTATTGGGCTGCTCCCACATGCGATTGGGTTGCTACAGACTTTAATATACAGAACTTCAACCGTTGGGAGACAATTACGTTGCCGTTTAATGTATATTTGTCAGAGGATTATCCGGACTACCATCCAGGTTCGTACACAAGCTTCAATATGCGTTTGGAGATAGATCCTGAGATAGCCCGTAATTTTGCATTCGATAATATTCGTATTTGTAGAAAAGGCGATTGATTGATGTGGTAATTGATCATTACGGATAATGGCCGCTTTTGGGGATTCGCGAATTGTGTTCCGAAGTGAACCCTATTCAGTCGTATACTGATTATAGCCCCTCTCAGAGTGTGCCCTGGAGGGGCTTTTTAAAAACATCGCATGCTGGTAGGGATTATTTACAATAAATTGGATCTTGCAGGCGAGTATAATCTCACTTGATTTTACAAAAAACACAAAGAAATGAAAATTAAAAAATGTGCAGCACTTATGGCTGCAATGTTGATGGGCGCTTGGAGCTTGCAGTCTTGCGACAACGGGCCTACTAAAGAAGTGTGGCTGGATGAATTCGGTCAAGATTCCTGTTATGTTCAGGACTGGGGAATGCTTGAAGTCAACCGTTCCGTAGTACATACTCCGCTTACAGTGAATGGAGTTGTTTATGAACGTGGACTTGGTGCCCATTCCATCAGCCGCCTGCTGTACGATTTGGATAGAAAGGCCGTTTCGATCTCCGGTTTGGCAGGAGCTGATGACAAGAACTTGTTTGCAGGCAAACTTCAGTTCAAGATTCTCGGTGACAAGAAGGAACTCTGGAAGAGTGGAGTGATGCAGAAAGGAGACCCAGTAAAAGAGTTTAATGTAAACCTGAAAGGGGTGGACAAAGTGCTGCTATTGGTAGAAGAATGTGGTGACGGCATTATGTACGACCATGCCGACTGGCTCAATGTGAAGATAACGACTCGTGGCGATGTGAAACCTGTTCCTGCGTGGGCAAAACCGGTGGCAAAGGAGAAGTATATCCTTACGCCTCCTGCTCCCGAAAGTCCGGTCATCAACAATCCGCTGGTCTATGGCGCACGTCCGGGTAATCCGTTCCTATGGTCTGTGATGGCTACCGGCAACCGCCCCATGAAGTTTGAGGCCGAAGGGCTTCCGGCTGGTGTGAAATTGGATGCTGTTACCGGTCGCATTACGGGTAAAGCCACAGTAGAGGGAGAGTATAAGGTAACGCTCAAAGCCACCAATGACAAAGGTACGGCCCAGAAAGAGGTAACTGTTAAAATAGGAGATGCCATAGCCTTGACTCCTTCTATGGGATGGAACAGTTGGAACTGTTGGGGGCTTTCTGTGAACGACGAGAAAGTGCGTGACGCAGCCCGCATGATGAACGAAAAACTGCATGCCTACGGATGGGAATACGTGAATATAGATGATGGTTGGGAAGCTGCGTCGCGTACCAAGCAGGGCGAGATACTTTCAAACGATAAATTCCCCGATTTCAAGGCATTGACAGACTATATTCATGGATTGGGCTTGAAGTTCGGTATTTATTCCTCACCGGGACATATCACTTGTGGCGGACATGTGGGCAGCTACCAGCACGAAGAAATTGATGCCAAGACATGGGAACGCTGGGGAGTGGATTATTTGAAATATGATTATTGCGGATATTTGGAGATAGAAAAAGATTCGGAGGAGAAGACTATTCAGGAACCCTATATCGTGATGCGCAAGGCATTGGATAAGGTGAACCGTGACATTGTTTACTGTGTGGGTTATGGCGCTCCCAATGTGTGGAACTGGGCACCGGAAGCAGGAGGAAACCAATGGCGCACTACTCGCGACATCACGGACGAATGGAATGTTGTGACAGCTATAGGTACTTTCCAGGATGTTTGTGCGGATGCTACGGCTCCGGGCAGAAACAATGACCCCGACATGCTGGTTGTTGGTAAGCTTGGTCAAGGCTGGGGAAGCAAAGTGCACGATTCATATCTTACGGCAGACGAACAGTACTCTCATATTTCTTTGTGGTGCCTTCTTTCTTCTCCTTTACTCATAGGTTGCGACATGGCAAATATGGACGATTTTACGCTGAATCTGCTGACCAACAACGAAGTGATAGCAGTCAGCCAAGACCCCATGGTGGCTCCCGCCAAGAAGATGATGGTAGAGAACGGCCAAGTATGGAGTAAAAAACTGTACGACGGTTCTTATGCGGTGGGCTTCTTCCATGTAGACCCTTATTTCATTCTTTGGGATCAGGAGGATGCTGAAGCTATGCAGATGAGAGAGTATGCTTTTGATTTTGATTTGAAACAGCTTGGCATTGAAGGAAAAGCAATGGTTCGTGACTTGTGGCGACAGAAAGACTTGGGAGAGGTGAACGGCATCTTCCGGACGGAAGTTCCCTATCACGGTGTCACCTTCGTGAAGATTACTCCTGCAAAATAGCAAACTATAAAATAGAGAGACGAATGAAAAAGTTAATTTTATCTTTGGTTTTTTTATCGGCTTTCACACTTCGGGGCTCTGCACAGTTGCAGGGCCTGGAAGTAGTGAAGGTACCGGAAGCACAGCAGCCTTATTCGGGCGAATATATTTATATCCCCGATGTGGAAGGATATAAAACTCTGAAGTGTGATTTTCATACCCACACCATCTTCTCCGATGGAGATATAAAACCTGAAAATCGGGTGTGGGAAGCTGCTATTCGCGGGCTGGATGTGATAGCCATTACCGACCATATAGAATATCGCCCCAATAAAGACTATATCAAGGCCGACCATAACGAATCTTACAAAAGGGCAAAGACTGTAGAGAAAGCTTCCAATCTGATAGTAATTCAGGGAGCCGAGATAACCCGTTCCAAGCCGATAGGGCACATCAATGCTCTCTTCTTGACGGATGCCAATGCGCTGGACGTGGAAGATCCTCTGAGAGCTGTTGACAACGCTTTGGAGCAAGGGGCCTTCATTATGTGGAATCATCCGGGGTGGCCTAACGACACAAGCACTTTATATAATGTCCATAAAGATTTGATTAAGCAAAAAAAGATACATGGAATAGAGGTGGTGAACGGCTTTGAGTACTATCCGAAAGCTTTTAATTACTGTAAGGAATACGGCCTGACATATATGGGAAATACCGATATACATGGCGTTTATAAGCAAACGTATCGTACGGACAAACAAAGTGGACCGATGACGATTGTATTTGCCAAAGAACGTTCTCAGGAAGGAGTGAAAGAAGCTCTCCTTGCCGGGCGTTCGGTAGTGAAGTTCGGGGATATACTGATAGGCTCTGAGAAGAACCTGCTATCTCTGGTCAAGGCGTGCCTCTCTTATGAAGTGAAGGAGGTGAAAGGCAATCAGGCTCTGGTGAAAGTGACGAACAAGTCGACATTGAACTTTGAAATTCTACTGGACAACAAGGCTGGTACTATCCTTGGCAATGCTACAGTAGAGATTAAGGTAAGGCTGGATGATAAAGTAAAGTTTACTACTACACACATCACGGATGATAGCCGGTTGGTGATTGATATAGCATCATTGCGATAGTGGTTTTATAAGACCGATAATCTGATATTTAAGGAACCATTGATTTTGTGTTTGCTGAATTCAACTTGCAAATGCAACAGAATTCTGATTAATAATTTGTTTA